>JAKISK010000037.1 GCA_021648625.1 Thiomicrorhabdus sp.
CAACGCGCAGTAAAAAAGCCAAAAAAATTATCCGTAAAAGAATCACATCAGGCCCCGCATTGCCGGGAAAATTAGCGGATTGTACTGACGTGGATTTAACCCGAACCGAACTGTTTTTGGTGGAAGGGGATTCCGCTGGTGGATCGGCTAAGCAAGCACGAGACAAAAATTTTCAGGCCATTATGCCGTTGCGTGGCAAAATTTTAAATACGTGGGAGGTCGATTCTAATCAAGTGTTGGCCTCGCAAGAAATTCACGACATCAGCGTGGCAATAGGGGTGGATCCTGGGGTGGAAAGCATTAGCGGATTGCGCTACGGTAAAATTTGTATTTTAGCCGATGCCGATTCCGATGGATTGCACATTGCCACGCTTATTTGTGCGTTGTTTGTAAAACACTTTACTCCCTTGGTGGAAGCAGGGCATATTTATGTGGCCATGCCACCGTTGTACCGAATTGATGTGGGAAAAAAGATTTTTTATGCGTTAGACGAACCCGAAAGACAAGGGGTGTTAGACCGAATCAGCGCTGAAAAAATGCCCGGAAAAGTTTCGGTCACGCGTTTTAAAGGGTTGGGAGAGATGAACCCCGGTCAGTTAAGAGAGACCACGATGCTGCCACAAAGCAGGCGGTTAATTCAGTTGCAATTAAATGATATTGAAGCAGAGTCTGAATTGATGGATAAACTACTGGCTAAAAAACGGTCGGGAGATCGTAAACTGTGGCTAGAAGACAAAGGGGATTTGGCGGAGGTTTAAAAATATCCCCCCCCTTTAAAACAGAGGTTTAAAAACGTTCGTGATAGCTGGTAAAACTTTGAATGACAAGCTCTTCATGCGTGTCGAGTTGAGAAAATTCAACGCCGATTAAGTACTGTTTTTGTACTTTAGAAAAGCAAGCAATTTTAGAAGAAATGGAAAGGCCATTTTCACTGTCGTAATTGGGTAGGCTAAAATTTAGGGTAACAATATCGCCAATAGCAAGATTGTGGTTGCATAAAATGCCAGCACCGCACATAGATATATTTAATAATTTTGCTTGTACAGGTTCTTCGGTACCTGAAGGTTGTAGCGTGGCAGAACGATTGGTGGTAATGCGTTTAGAACAGCGTGGGTCTGTTTGGGGCGTAAATTCGGTCATTAATCGGTTCCTTAGGGCTTGCGATATAAGTGTAAGTGCTTATTATTGTTCAATAATTTATTGTTACTGTACGGTAGAGTAACATTTTTTTAAAAAAGTAGAAGATTTAAGTTTTGTGAGGGGAGATGGTGTGTCACAGCAAACAATAAACTATGAAGGTATTGAGCAAAAAAGCGTTGCTGAATTTGCTGAAAAAGCATACCTAGATTATGCCATGTATGTCATTTTAGACCGTGCGCTTCCGCATATTGGAGACGGTTTAAAGCCCGTGCAACGCCGTATTATCTATGCAATGTCAGAACTGGGGTTAAAAGCTTCTTCAAAACATAAAAAGTCCGCCCGAACCGTTGGGGATGTTTTGGGTAAATTTCACCCCCATGGTGACAGTGCATGTTATGAAGCCATGGTGTTGATGGCGCAAAATTTCTCTTTTCGTTACACCTTGGTGGACGGTCAGGGTAACTGGGGTTCGATGGATGATCCTAAATCGTTTGCCGCGATGCGTTATACCGAAGCCCGTCTGTCTAAATTTAGTCAACTGTTGCTGGAAGAAACAACGCAGGGAACCGTAGACTGGACGCCTAACTTTGACGGTACATTGCAAGAGCCTTTGGTGTTGCCTGCCCGTGTTCCACATGTGCTTTTAAACGGTACGTCGGGTATTGCCGTGGGCATGGCAACCGATATTCCCCCTCATAATTTAAGAGAGGTGATTGATGGGTGCATTGCACTGTTAGGCGATCCTAATCTCTCAACCGAAGCATTAATGGACTTTATTCCCGCACCCGACTATCCAAACGCGGCGCAAATAATTACCTCCAAAACCGAGCTGTTTAAATTGTACGATACGGGACATGGCTCCATTCGACAACGTGCACGATACCAAGTAGAAGAGGGTGTTAATGTGGTGATTGATGCACTGCCTTATCAGGTGTCGGGTACCAAATTAATGGAGCAAGTAGCCGCACAAATGCGGGCGAAAAAATTACCGATGGTGGTCGATTTACGCGATGAATCCGACCATGAAAATCCCGTTCGATTTGTGATTGAACTACGCTCCAAGCGGGTGGATGTAGAGACCACCATGTTGCATCTATTTGCCACCACTGGTTTAGAGAAAAGTTACCGCGCCAACTTTAACGTTATTGGTTTAAACGGTCGGCCACACGTTAAAAACTTGCGCATGATGTTAACCGAGTGGCTGACTTACCGAACCGAAACGGTACGGCGTCGCTTGCAGTATCGTTTAGATAAAGTGTTGGCGCGTTTGCATATTTTGGACGGCATGTTAATCGCCTTTTTAAATATTGACGAAGTCATCGCCATCATTCGAGAAGAGGAGAAGCCAAAACCCGCCTTAATGGCTCGTTTTGATTTATCGGATACACAAGCAGAATCGGTGTTGGAGCTTAAGCTACGTCACCTAGCGCGCTTGGAAGAGATGCGCATTCGCACCGAACAAGCCGAGTTGGAAAGTGAGCGTAAAAAATTGGAACAAATTTTAGGCAGCGCTGCCCGTTTAAAAACCTTAGTAAAAAAAGAGTTGCTAGATGATGCCAAGTTGTTTGGTGATGATCGTCGCTCGCCACTTGTAAATGCGCGTGCGGCTCAGGCCATGAGTGAGCAAGATTTATTGCCATCCGAAGCCATTACCGTGGTGTTGTCTGAAAATGGCTGGGTCAGAGCCGCAAAAGGGCATGACATTGATGGTGAAGCGCTGGGCTATAAATCAGGCGATGCTTTTTGTTCTCAGGCGACAGGGCAGAGTCGTCAAATGGCGGTATTTATCGACAGCACAGGACGAACCTATGCGCTTCCCGCCCACAGTTTGCCTTCGGCACGCTCTCATGGCGAACCATTAACAGGGCGTTTAAATCCACCTGCGGGCGCGAAATTTACTCAAGTAATGATGGGGATTCCCACTGAAAAAGTAGTGCTTGCCTCCAGTGCCGGGTTTGGGTTTATCACGCAACTGGATAATTTATACGCCAAAAATAAGGGGGGAAAAACCACCATTAGTTTACCCGCAGGCAGTCAAGTATTAACCGTGGTAAACGTTGAAGAGGGGCAACATCTGATGGTCGTAACCAGTGAACCTAGGATGTTGGTATTTTCTGTGGATGAGTTGCCTACCTTAAGCAAAGGAAAAGGGAATAAGTTAATTCAGATGGCAAGAGGGGAGTCTGTTAATGCAATATTTGCCTTTACACTGGGTGAAAAACTGGTGCTTCAGGCGGGAAAATATCAAAAAACATTTGGCCCAACCGCTATTGAAGAAGCGTTAGCAAGCAGGGCAAAAAAAGGGATGGTATTGCCCAGAACATTAAAGAAAATTACCAAAATCGGATTGGCAGAATAGCAAACAGTAAAATTGTTTAAGGCGGTAAGCGGTATTTTGGTACGGCTATTGCTTTGTTTTTATCGCAATGGGTTCTGTTAAAAAATAATGGCATATTTGCCTTATTTAGAATCTCTGAATGCTTTGAACCTAAAACGATAAGTGAAAAAATATGTTTGCTAAACCCGTTGGTATTCTTATTATAATGCTTAGTCTCTTTGGTGGCTTTATGCTGATGGGGGGCAATTTACGCTCTTTATGGCACCCCTCTGAGTTAGTTGTTATTTTAGGCTTGGCACTGGGAACGTTTTTAGCCTCAACCCCCGTGTATATTTGGTGGCGTAGTTTTGGTTATTTAGGGCGCTATTTTGCGGGCGAAAAAGTCACCCAATCACTGTATTCTGATGCCTTAGGCTTACTTAATGAACTGGCTCGTTTGTCTCGCTCTTCAGGGGTTTTGGCGGTAGAAAAACATATTGTAAGCCCTGAAACGAGTCCTATCTTTGCGCAATACCCTGCGGTGTTAAAACACAAAGACCTCAAAAAATTCATTATTGATAATTTTAGTTACCTTCTGCTAAATCCCCCCAAAAGCCAAAGTTTTGATCTGTATTTAGACGACCAAATTCATGATATTACTGTCTCTATGCTAGAAGTGCCTAGATCCGTCGGTAAAGTGGCCGACTGGTTACCCGGTTTTGGAATTGTTGCTGCAGTGTTAGGCGTGATATTAACCATGGAGCTGCTGGGGGGCGATATGGATGTGGCTAAAATTGGAACGGCAATTGGTGCCGCATTGGTTGGAACCTTAACAGGTATTTTTGTTGCATTTGCCGTACTTGCCCCTTTTGTTCATGCAATGGAAGTGATGGTGCGTCAAGACACCGCGTTGCTTGAAATGAGTGCCGCTTTTATGTCTGCCTATGCCAATGGTGTGTCACCTAATATTGCGCTTGAAATTGGTCGCCAGCGTATCCCACCTGAATTTGAAGTGCCGAGAGTGTTATGAGTCTCTCAACTATTCAGATAAACAATTTATTGATCGATTTTATGCTCTTTAGGTTACAAGGCATTGCTCAATCTGAATGTTATGTTTTGGCGAGGGGTGCATAATGCCACGTCGTCGGCGTTCACATGATGAAGGCTCACATGGTGGCGCATGGAAAATTGCCCTAGCCGATTTAATGACGGTACTTATGGTGTTTTTTTTAGTCATGTGGCTCATGGCAGCCGTTGACCCAAAAGATCGTGATGCCTTTGTACAAAGTATTTCGGGAGAGCCAATTGACAGTGGGGATATTACTGTTTTAGACAATGCCCCCCCCCAAGAAGAGATTGTACAGCTTGATTTAAAACCCCCCGCTTCAACAGAAGAGATTGAAGCCGCGATGAAAGATCTAAATCCTCAAGACATCACGATTGAGGATACTGAAGACTACACAAAAATAACCTTAAAATCGGATAGCTTTTTTGAAAGTGCGCGTGCCACCATTAGTGACAATACGCGAGAGCAGCTCGAAAAATTAGGCGAAACGCTCGCAGGGCGTGATCAGTACATCACCATTACAGGTTATACCGATAATTTACCCATTAATAACTTTCAGTTTCCTTCAAACTGGGAGCTTTCTGCGGCTCGAGCGGCAACCGTAGCGCGAACTTTTATTGATATGGGCGTTGATAAACGTCTGCTAACCATTGAAGGAAAAGCGGATAATAACGCCGTTGTCCCCAACAAAACCGCTTATGGTCGCTCTCTTAATCGTCGAGTTATTATTCTGGTGGACAAAAAAACGCCTGTTTCGTTTGAATAAAGTGTTTTTACAGGATGAATCTATCTAAAATAGCCAATTGAGTGCTGATAAAATCCTATCTGGAAATTTGAGATGGATTCAGGTAGCTTTCAAATGTAGCATGATTCCTTTGCACGAAAGGAGAAAGTGATAAAATTTGACTGATTGAGGCGGAGTATGGCAAAGAATACCCTTGAGCACCCTCTTTTGAGCAAGCTCAATTCACCTTGTAGTTAGCTATTCGCAAGGTTTTCAACGAAAATAAGATATATTTAGCCTTTTTCATTCGTGCATCCTTTTGTGCAAAGGTCTCAGCATGGTGAACAATAAATTAATACTTAGAGAAGATGATGATTAAAGATACTCAGCCAGTAGATGTTAAAAAGAATAAATCCCAGACTAAAAAAAATAAATTAGGCAGTGTTCGAGGTATTGAGTCTTTATTTAGAAATTCTTATCGGGCACAGTTAGATATGATTACTTTGGCGGCAACCAAGGCTAATATAATGATTTCGCTTAATGGCTTAATGGTTTCTGTTTTATTAGTAGGAGGGGCAGCTTTTTTAAAAAGCATGCCTATTTTAGTTATCCCTTTTGCTGCATTTTTATTAACGTGTACTCTTTCTATCGTGTTTGCTGTATTAGCCGCGCGGCCGTTAGTCGATAAGGATAAACACTTGTTAGATGATTTTCGTGCAGACCGCTCTGGTCTGTTGGTGTTTGAACAATATGCTAGACTCCCAAAAGAGGACTATATTTCTGCGATGGAAGAAATGGTGAGTGACAAAGATCGAGTGTACGGTAATATGATTTCGCACCTGCATCACCTTGGCAGTACCGCAGAAAAATCTTATTCTAAGTTGTATATTTCTTACAATGTATTTATGGTCGGTTTAGTGATAAGTGTTGTTTTATTAAGTATTGTTTTGGCAAAAGCCATGATGGTTGTAGAGGGATAGCGAGTGTTTGTTGTGTTAATAGGTATATTTGTCATGCTGATAACAATACCAAAAACATTTGCGACTAGCGCACAAGTACCTCATATTGAGCGACAAACATGCAGTGATTTTTATGAGCCTTCAGGTATTACGCAGTTGTTCGATGGGCGAATTTTAGTGGTAGAGGATGAAAAAAACAATCCTGTTCATTTGCTTTCTTTAAAAAAAGACGTAATAGTTTCTGTTCAACCTTTGAAAATGTTTACATTATGGTCGGTTTTTTCAGGACGTCCGAATTTAGGAAATTTATCAGATCTTGAAGCTGTAGCCTTGGATAAAGATGATTTTGTTTATGTCATTACGTCACATTCTCTAACCCAAGATTTGAAACGCTCCACCGCGCGTGAAAAGCTGGTACGTTTTAAAATCGATGGCAATCAGGCTACGAATGTAAGCGTGATATCTGACCTTAAAACCACGATAGTTCAGTTGGATAAACGGTTAAAAATGGCAAGTGAGGCGCTTGATGTTAAAGGAAGTAATGGATTTAATATTGAGGGCTTAAGTTTTGATAAAAATAAACAGTCGTTATTTATTGGGTTGCGCAGTCCTGTTATTGATAATAAAGCGGTCTTATTGGTATTACAGAATCCAAAAGCGGTTTTTGAACAGGGTGTTCGTCCTCAATTTAAAAATAAACCTATTTATCTTGACCTAGATAAAGGTGGCATTCGTTCTATTACATTTGATTCAACATTGAACGGGTATTTGATTTTGAGCCGCCATGAAAAAAAAGGTAAAAAGTTTAAGTTATGGTGGTGGGGTGGGCAAGAAAATCAACATCCTCGTCGAGTTCGTATCGATGGAAAATTAGATTTATCCAATGCCGAAGGCATTACTTCCGTTCAGAGCAGGGGAAAACAAAAGTTAATGATCGTATTTGATGTGGGTCATCAATCTAAGCGAAAGAATGGTTGCCATGTTTTTATAGATTATTCACAACTTAACATTGATGGATTCAGGTAATCCTCAGATAGAAAATACGCTTATAGCGTAAACCCTTGCCGCACCCAGTAAATTCAAAAAAGGACGCATCACCAATGAAGGTGACATTTTTTTTTGAGTTCACTAGACATCTCAATTATGTGTAGTCTAATCCTCATTTTTATCTAGGGATTAGGGTCATAGTTTATTTTTAGAGAAACTCTAAAAATAGCCCTTTTCTGATAAAGTAGCCGTATTCTAGGAAGTCAGACATAACCATTTCTGTGACCGAGCGATTTTTGGATCCAAAAAACCAACACTGACCCAATCAGAAAATTTCAATCGTTTTGAACAAAGAAAAAACTGGATCAACACCATGAAAAAAACAATTTCTTCTTTTTTACTTTTGTTTTATTTGACTTCTTTTTCTTTAACCACATTGGCCAACAATCAAGTACTACCCAGTAAAGGGGTTTTATATCAGTCAGATGATGGCAATATTAAAATCAAGATGGGTGGTCGACTGCATTTGGATGGAGCGATGTTTAATGAAGATAAAACTCCACTCGAAAATGATTGGCTTGTACGTCGTGCTCGTATCTCATTAAGGGCAGACCTATTTAATGATTGGCGAATCAGCGCACAATATAATATATCAGATGACGACACGCCCTTTCAATCAGCGATCATTCGCTATTCGGGATTTTATAAAACACACCTGACAGTAGGTCAAATCAAAGAACCTTTTAGTCTTGAGGAAGTTACCAGCTCCAATAACCATGTGTTTATGGAGCGCTCCCTAGCCAATGCATTCAGCCCAGGAGTTAATGTTGGATTTTCTATACAGCGCTGGGGAAAAAATTGGGGGCTTTCTGCGGGTACTTTTTGGGAAACTTATATTGAAGATGCCGATCTATTTCCGACAGATGGCGCAAAAGGGTTCACTGGACGCTTAACTTTTACCCCCTATCGAGATCAAAATACAATTTTACATTTTGGAGGGTCGGCCTCCTACCGAAAATCGGATCTTGATCAAGAGTTACGAATTCGAACCTTACCTGAGTCTGAAATCACCTCTGAAACCTTTGTCAATACTAAACGAATGAAAAATGTAGACAGTCAAGTTATTCATGGTATTGAAGCCATTTTAGCCACTGGTCCCGTAACATTGCAAGGCGAGTATATTGCCACAAGTGTTTCACGATTTGGTGACAAACAAGATGAAAATTTTGATGGTGGCTACCTATCCGCGAGTTGGCTTATTAATGGTAAACAGCGCCCCTACTCAACACGATCAGGTAGCTTTGGTGCGGTTAACGTAGGACGAGCCCAAAGAGTTTGGGAGGTGGCGATTCGTCGTAGTTACATTGATCTAAACAGTCGAACGGGAAGCATTGCTGGTGGCATACAAACCAATACCACCTTTGCACTTAATTGGTATCAAAATGAAAACGTTCGTATCATGCTTAATTACATTGATATTGATACTAGGCGAAAAATGAAAGATGATAATCCATCTATTTTGCAAATACGATTACAGCTAATAATTTAATGTTCACAATAAACTCATAGGTCGTCTTTTTGTTGAGTTGGTGTTAGGTTTTAATGCGTTGGCTCTGCCCTCCCTCTTCTCTCTTTTTTAGATCATCAAAAAACGTTTCGAAACCGTTGAATACCTGATTCTTTAGTGCATAAATGAAGCGGAGTTGATATGAAATAATAGGGTAAATTGTATTGACTTAAAAATCCGTGTAAAATAGACGGCTTTTTTTAAGGTTTAAAGTGCAGAAAAAATGGTTGATTCAATAAACGCAAACAGTCCCGTGGTGGGAGTCATCATGGGGTCAAAATCGGACTGGCCGACCATGCAACACGCGGTAGAGATGCTGGAACAGTTTGGTGTTCCGCATGAAGTGAAGGTCGTTTCTGCCCATCGAACACCCGATTTAATGTTTGATTACGCCGAACAAGCCGAGGTACGTGGCTTGCAGGTGATTATTGCGGGTGCCGGTGGTGCGGCGCACTTACCCGGTATGGTCGCGGCTAAAACCGTGGTACCAGTCTTGGGTGTGCCCGTTCAGTCTCGTGCATTAAGCGGTAACGATTCGTTATTGTCGATTGTGCAAATGCCAGGGGGGATTCCTGTAGGAACCTTGGCTATTGGCGATGCTGGGGCGAAAAATGCAGGTATTTTGGCGGCTCAAATTGTGGGTACGTCTGTACCAGCCATTCGTGAAGCCGTGAAAGCGTTTCGAGTAAAACAAACGCAAGCCGTATTAGAGGATGGCGATCCACGCGATTAATATCGAGTGACACAAAAAGTGAAAACCTTATGACAAGTTCGACAAAAAAAATTGGTGTATTGGGTGCTGGGCAGTTAGGCCGAATGCTGGCACTTTCGGGTGCGCCCTTAAAAAAAATGTTTAGCTTTTATGGTCAAAGCAACCAAGAACCTGCGGCACAATTGGGACACCCTTTTTTTTCATCGCAAGATGCGAATGGTTTAGCAGACTTGATTGACTTTGCCGATGTAATTACCTACGAAAGTGAAAACACCGACGTGGCATTGATACGTGAAATTGCCAAAACCACGCCTGTTTATCCCGCCGAAAAATCTCTTTATACCGCACAACACCGTGGCCGAGAAAAAGCACTTTTTGACCAGTTGGATATTCCTTGTGCGCCTTATCAAATTGTCGATTCTCTGGACAGTTTAAAAGTGGCAGTGGAAGAGGTAGGCTTGCCTGCCGTATTAAAAACCACCACTGAAGGCTACGACGGCAAAGGGCAGTTTGTTTTAAAAGAGGCCCGTCAAATTGAACAAGCGTGGTCTGAAATTGGTGGGCGAGAGCTCGTGTTGGAAGGGTTTGTTAATTTTCAACGTGAACTCTCGATTATTGCCGTACGCAACGCCAATAACGAACACGTTTATTACCCACTGGTACAAAATGTGCACCACGATGGTATTTTACGTTACACCATCGCGCCCGCCAGAAACCTTACGGAGGCCATTCAAAAAGAGGCCGAAGCTTACATGCAACGTTTGTTGGATGAGCTGGATCATGTCGGCGTATTAACGCTGGAATTGTTTGATACCTTGGATGGACTGATTGCAAATGAGATGGCACCCCGTGTGCATAACTCTGGGCACTGGACACAAGATGGCGCAGAGACCGATCAGTTTGAAAACCACGTTCGAGCCATTAGCGGAATGCCCTTGGGAGACACCACGGCTTGTCAGCCCATTGCTGCGATGATTAACATTATTGGTCAGGTTGGCGACACTGAAAAGGTGCTTGAAATGCCCAATGTTTTTTTACACCTATATGACAAAGAAGAGCGACCCAATCGCAAGTTAGGGCACATTAATATCGTAGCGGAAACAGAAGAAGGGTTGTTTGACGTGTTTAAAAAACTGGCAAGTTTTTTGCCTAAGTCGTGAAGATTTTAGCAATTAAATATTGTTTGTAACGACTCAGATGGCTCCTGAAAATGGTCAAATCAAGGCGAAAAATGTGAGTTTACAAGTGTAAAGGATCATTTTTTAACACAGAGTTGACCTTTTTCAGGGGCTAGCTGAGTCGTTACTATCGTTTTTTGGATTACAAAAGGTGTGTTGCATAACCTCCATAAGCTGTAAAATATTATGATCTCGCACTTTGCATAATATTTTACTGCCCTCTCTACGAGAAACAATAATCTTTTTCTCTCTTAATATATCAATATGTTGAGAGATATTGCTTTGTGTTGTGCCAACCTGTTTGACAATTTCCATAACGGGCAACTCACGGTTACCAATAACACACAATATTTTTAAGCGTAAAGGGTGCGCCATGGCTTTAAGGGCTCTGGACGCTTTATTGATGTTTTCTTCTTTCATATCAAAAGGTGTATTTTCTTGCACGCTCATAATTTTTATCTTTTCTTGTATTGTTTCTTTTAATTGTGTCACTTTTTTATAAAAAACACAAAAATAGAGTAAATCTGGTATGTTTACGCCATAAGTTTATAATGTAGCTATGAATTTTATAGCTTTACTAATTTTACCATGATAGGATTTTAGCTTTCATGGTAACGAATACCTAATTTGGAGAGTTTGGTGAGTACAACGGGAATTAAAAAAGTTTTATGGATTAGTTTAGGCGCTATATTGGGCGGCATGGCTGTTGTTGGTACAACGGTTTGGGCGGATCGTGAAGAAGTGATTGTAAATGATCAAAATGCAACTGTGCTGTCTTTGCCTTTAGAGGAGTTAAGGAGGTTTGTTGAGGTTTTTGAACGTGTATCGCATGATTACGTCGATGAAGTTGATGATAAAAAACTGTTAGAAGGTGCAATCAGTGGCATGTTGTCCAGTTTAGACCCGCATTCCGCTTACTTGCCTCCTAAAGATTACAAGGAGATGGAAGAGCATACTACTGGAAAATTTGGTGGTTTAGGAATGGAAGTTGGCATGGAGGATGGTTTTGTTAAAGTCATCTCGCCTATTGATGATACCCCTGCACAAGCCGCAGGCATTAAAGCGGGTGATTTGATTATCAAATTAGGGGACGAGCCTGTCAAAGGTAAAACGTTGGGTGAAGCGGTTAAAATTATGCGCGGAAAGCCTGGTACAGATTTGGAGTTGACCATTATCCGTAAAGGGGAAGACGCGCCTTTGATTATTAGTATCACGCGCGCCATTATCAAAGTAAAAAGCGTTAAGCAACGTATGTTGAAAGACGGCGTTGGGTATTTAAGAATCAGCCAGTTTCAAACAAGAACGGGGCCTGATGTAAAAAAAGCAATGAAAATACTTAACGCAGAAAATGGTTCGGAATTGAAAGGATTGGTTTTGGACTTGCGTAATAATCCTGGTGGCGTATTGCAGGCGGCGATTCAAGTCTCCGATGCCTTTTTAAACGAAGGACTCATTGTTTACACCGAAGGGCGTATTAAGCATTCACAAATGCGCTTTGAGTCGAAAAACGGTGATTTGATGCAAGGCAAGCCCATTGTGGTCTTGATTAATGAAGGGTCTGCTTCGGCGTCTGAAATTGTTGCGGGTGCATTGCAAGATCAAAAACGCGCACTGATTGCAGGGCGCACCAGCTTTGGTAAAGGGTCGGTTCAAACCTTGTTGCAATTAAACGATGGCGCGGCGATTAAAGTAACCACTGCACGTTATTACACGCCATCTGGACGCTCTATCCAAGCGGAAGGCATTGTGCCCGATGTGGAAATCGCGTTGGTTAAGTTAGAAAAGCTAGAAGCCAGTAAGTTTGGTAACATTAAAGAGAAAAATTTAACGGGGCACTTGAGCAATGGTCATGGAGAATCTAAGCCAAAAGAAAGTAAAAAGGGCGTGAAGGACGAAGAGGAAACGGATGAACAGAAAGAAAAGGCTGATGAACTCAAAGAGCTGTTGGATAAAGACTATGAGCTGGATGAAGCCTTAAGATTGATTAAAACCATGACGTTGGCACAAGAGATGGTTAAACAAGTAAGTCTTTCTTCGAAAAATGAAATAAAATAGATCAAGTTCGGTCTAGTTGAATGTATGTAGAATAATTTAAATTCAATGAATATTATAAATGGAGTTATTTATGACAACACGTAGAAATTTTTTAAAGTTAGCGGGTGCATCCTTAGTGGGTGTGGCTGGAACAGTTTCGGCTTCTGAGAATCCTTTTGGGCTTAAGAAAATGGAATCGGGCTATACGCAGGTTGCCATGGAAGGCAAATGTGGTGAAGGCAAGTGCGGTGGTAAATCAAAGGACTCTGGCGAGAAGCATGAGCATGGCGAAGGAAAAAAATGCGACAGTAAGGAAAAACACGCGGAAGGTAAGTGTGGCGAAGGCAAGTGCGGTGAAGGAAAATGTGGTGGTAAGGAAAAGCACACTGAGGGCAAATGTGGCGAAGGAAAATGCGGGGAAGGTAAATGTGGTGGTAAATCAAAAGACCCTGAAAGTAAGCCTAAATCCATGGAAGGTAAATGTGGTGAAGGCAAGTGCGGCGGCACGAAAGACTAATTTTCCGAATCCCCAGATAGAAACACGAATTAGAGTGCACCAACAGTAGGCGCTTTTAGGTGAGTAATTGATGTGCATAGTGAATTCAAAAAAGACAAAGTCACCTTATTGGTGATATGCTCTTTTTTGGATTTTCTAGGTACGTCAAGGACTTGTGCTATAAACGTGTTTTATATCTGGGGATTTAGTTTATCGCATTTTTTTACCGAGCGCCTCTGACGTAGTTTTTGCATCAGAGGCGTTTTATTATGTGAGGTGAATATACCGTGTCAAAATCAAAGCATGATTATCCCGTTTCAGGAGCTGGCTTAGGATTAAGAAGAGACTTCTTGAATGATATTTTAGAGGACTCTGAATTTAGCATTGACTTTATGGAAGTCGTGCCTGAAAACTGGCTAAATTTTGGTGGTCAAAAAGGACGACAGCTCAAAGCACTGACTGAGCGATTTACCTTTGTTGCACATGGCCTATCATTAGATTTAGGGGGTATTCGTCCTCTCGACGAAACCTATATTCTTGCTTTAAAAGATTTCTTTAAAACCCATAATATTCAAACCTATACCGAACATTTAAGCTACTGTGGCGACAGCGGTCACTTGTATGATTTGATGCCGATTCCCTTTACCGAAGAGGCGGTGTATTACGTTGCCAAGCGTATTCACCGAGTCCAAAACTTATTAGAGATGAAAATAGGCATTGAAAACATCTCATTTTACGCCATGCCTTGTCAGGACATGACCGAATCAAGCTTTATTAATGCGGTGCTAAAAGAGGCGGATTGTGGTTTATTGCTGGATGTAAATAATACCTATGTAAACGCCATCAACCATCGTTATGATGCGCTGGAGTATATTCAGTCAATGCCTACCGAGCGGTTAATGTATTTACACATGGCAGGGCACTTTGATGAAGCGGATGATCTAAAGATTGATACCCACGGTCAAGATGTGAAACAGGAAGTCTGGTCACTGCTTGAGCAAACTTATCAACATCACGGTGTGGTGCCTACGCTTTTGGAGCGGGACTTTAATATCCCGCCGTTGTCTGAGTTAATGCAAGAGGTCGAACAAATTCGTGGTTATCAAAAAGGCTGGGAGGCGCACCATGTCCGCTAATTCAAATACCGCATTGCCGTATTTTCAACGATTGCAGTTGCAATTTTCGGCGCACATTCGGGACCCTCAAAATACGGCCTACGTCCCAGAAGGCGAACAACCGATTGAGTCTCGACGCTTGATTGCTTATCAAGAACTGTTTTTTAACAACATCGAAAGTTTTTTTACCCAAATTTTTCCAGTCTGTTCGGATATTTTAGGCAAAGCAAGGTGGCTGGAAATCCTGCGTGAATACATGATTAAGCACGATGCGCATACGCCACTGTTTCATGAATTGGGACAAGAGTTTTTACAGTTTTTAGATTCCGAGTTTGAGCCACAAGCGGATGATCCTCCTTTTCTGTTGGAGTTGGCACACTATGAGTGGGTAGAGTTGGCATTAAGCGTTTCGCCAGAGATCGATTTTGAGGGGGGTGAGAAAACTTCAGCAACTCAATTGAGCTGGGAGCACGCCTATCAACTCTCCCCCGTGGCATGGCCATTGGCGTATGAGTGGCCTGTGCATCGTTTGTCCGCGCATTGCCAACCCAAGCAAAAGCCAGAAGAAGCGAGTACACTTTTGGTTTACCGTTACCTTGACCAAGGCGATGCGGTCGATTCCGTTCCTCAAGAAACAGTTGAGTTTATTGAGTTAGCGCCCTTGTTGTATCAATTTTTGATGGCTTTGGAATTTGCATCTTCGGCACAAGAGGCGTTTGAATCCGTGGCAAAACCGTATGCGATGCCAGCAGATCAGTTACAAACCTTTGCAGAACAGACCTTACATGAATTAGTGTCATTAAATATCTTACGCCCAGCGTGTTAAATTGATCGTTCGGAAACGTTTTGAATAAAATTTCCCCCCCCCTCATTCAAGGGTCGTTTTGGCTTTCTGTTTTTAAACACTTTAAAGCGCAAAAAGGCAGTGATTCGGTTGCCATTCTAGCCTACACCTCATTGGTGGGTATAGTGCCGATGCTGGCAATTATGCTCAGTCTATTTTCGGTGTCCAGTTATTTTGAATCGTTTGAACGCTTGGTCATGGATCAAGTGGTGCATAACCTAATGCCCGCTTCTCAACCGATGATTGAAGACTATCTCTTGCGGTTTTCTCAGCAAGCCGTGCAGTTAAAAGGCCCTGGTATTGTGGTGATGTTTTTAACCTCTTTATTGCTCTTGTGGAAGGTGGATGAAAAGCTCAATGCGATGTGGCCAAATCGTTCGACTCGTAAATGGTGGGTGAGTGTATTGCATTATTTGGGCATCAGTCTTTTAGGTCCTTTATTGTTGGGGCTAAGTTTGGTGCTCAGCTCTTACTTATTGGCGCTGCCTTTGTTGGCCGAGACCATGCCATGGCTTAAACAGGCCACCTTCGGCATGGCTACGTTACCGCTGTTGTTAAGTTGGTTGGGGTTTACCCTTCTCTTTAAGTTTGTACCCGTTTGTTATATTCCCGTTAAAATCGCCTTATTAGGTGGTTTTTTTGCCATGGTTCAGTTAGAGCTACTAAAATATGGGTTTGCCCTGTATGTAAAATGGTTTCCAACCTACGATTTAGTGTACGGTGCCTTTGCCGCCATTCCACTTTTTTTACTGTGGTTGTATTTGATTTGGTTTATTGTCATTTGGAACGGAGCATTTGTCGCCACGCTAATGAAACGAGCTAAGGCGAATTAATGAAAATATTAACAGGGCGTTCGTCCACGGCGATTTTATTGCTATTGTTATTACTCGCTCTGGTAATGAGCCTTAGCTTAATGATGGGTGGCTTCTCTTTTTACCCCAGTGAGTTCATTGCAGGGCTTTCAGCACAACAGCAGTTTATTTTGTGGGAAATTCGATTGCCCAGAATATTGTTGGCGGCCGTTATAGGCGCGGGCTTGGCGATTTCGGGGGTGGCCTTACAAGCGTTGTTTCGTAACCCATTAGCCGAGCCAGGCTTGATTGGTGTTTCCAGCAGTGCCGCATTTGGTGCCGTGTTTGTGATTGTGTTGGGTGGGACATTATGGCACGAGGTTTCAGCTTGGCAAATTAGCGTGGCGGCCTTTTTATTGGCAAGCCTCAGTACCGCCATGCTGTACCTAATTGCCACACGACATGGGCATACCGACGTTGCATTAATGTTATTGGCAGGCGTGGCTTTTAATGCCATTTTTGGTGCGTTAACTCAATTATTGATTACCTTTTCGGACGATACACAACTGCGTTCCGCTCTGTTTTGGATGATGGGTTCATTGGCCAATTTATCATGGTTCTCTGTGGGCATGGTTTCGGTATTTGTTTTACTTGCCACCTTGGGGCTGTGGCGATTGGTCAAGTCGATGAACGCCTTTTTATTGGGAGAGCATGTGAGCCTGCAAATGGGCTACGATCCTAAATGGTTTAAGTGGCAAGTCATGGGGTTAAGTGCCTTAATTGTGGGTGTATCGGTATCCATGGTGGGGGTGATTGGTTTTGTCGGCTTGGTGGTACCCCATATTATTCGACTGTGGGTTGGAGCAGACCACCGTTTGGTTTTACCGCTAAGTGCACTAGGGGGGGCAATTTTATTGGTATTGGCGGATCTATTGGCGCGTCAACTACTTTACCCCGCAGAACTCCCGATTGGGCTATTAATGGCCTTGTTAGGCGGCCCTTTCTTTTTAATGCTGTTGATGACTAAGCGACACCGTCGTCTCTCCAGCGTACAGGGTAAAAGGCTTTAAAGATGGCGTTATGTTCATCTATTCAAGTGACTGATCTTGAGGTTAGGGTCGCAAATACCGTGTTATTGAGGCATATTTCCTGTGCGTTTAATTCTGGAAATATTTACGCTATTTTAGGGCAAAATGGTGCGGGTAAATCGACTCTGTTAAAATGTTTAAGTCATGAAATATTACCCTCTAAAGGGACGGTAACATGGAATAATCGTTTGCTAAACCAATTTTCATACCGTGAGTTGGCGCATCAAAGAGCCGTGCTGTCTCAATCAAGCGAACTGGCATTTTCGTTTACAGTGGAAGCACTGGTTCAATTAGGCGAAGAGGTCGTTCAGCGTCTTTATAAAGAAGCCATTCAAGTAATTAACATCGTATTAAAAGTGTGCGATTTGGAATCTTTACGCCATCGAGATTATTTAACCCTTTCAGGGGGGGAACAAAAGCGGGCGCAACTGGCGCGTGTATTGGCACAAATTTGGCCAAATGATGATAAAAAAGAGGGGGGGGTAAATTTTTTGGGCAAATGGTTGTTTTTAGATGAATGGACAGCAGGGCTGGACATTAAACATCAGCAGTCATTAGCACGTTACTTTAAACAGTGGGCAGAGCAAGGCTTAGGCATTATTATGGTGTTGCACGATGTCAGTTTTGCCGCACAGTTAGCCGATCGTTGTTTGATGTTAAAGGGGGGGAAGGTTTTTGCAGAAGGTGATGTGAACCAAGTCTTAACCCAACCCATTTTAACTGAAGCCTTAGAGATGCAAGTGCAGGTAGCATACGATGCACAAACAGAACGCCCTATTGTTTACCCAAGGTTTTCGCTTTAAATGCGTGAAAGTTTTTAGGCTAAGAGAGGTCTCTTAAGTTATGAAAAACAAACAAGATTTTTTTGAAAAACTGGTCTCTGCTTACGCCAAAGATTTGTATCGCTACGCCTATTGGTTGTGCAAAAACCCGACGGTGGCCGAAGATTTGGTGCAAGAAACTTTTACCCGAGCTTGGAAAGCCATTGACCGACTCAAAGATGAAAAAGCCGCCAAAGCGTGGTTAATTACCATTTTGCGTCGAGAAAATGCTCGGATGTATGAAAAATACCAACCGCCATTCACCGAGTTGGACGAAACATTGATTGCGGAAAGCAGTGCAAGTGAACCGTTGCCAATGCTTGAAAAAGCGCAATTACAAGAATTTATCATGCAGCTTAGCAATGATTATCGAGAGCCAATGGTGTTGCAAGTTCTATGGGGATTCAGTGGTGAAGAGATTGCCACACAACTCAATTTAAAACTGGCCACGGTAAACACCCGCTTGTTTCGAGCGCGTCAGAAACTTAAGCAGATGGTGCAGATGAGCACGAAAACTGCCCATCGCACCTTGGGTAAAAAAGGAGGAGGATTCAATGAATGATTTACAGTTTAAAAAACAACTGCAAGCGGCTCCTTTTACGTTAGACGAAGAGATGAAAGCGTATTTACAGCGCCATCCAGAACTAAACAAAATGGTTAAAAATAGCCAACAATTGGATCAACAAATTAAAGGTGCGTTGCAAATTAACCCTCCAGAAGGGCTGGAAGCACGTATTTTATTAAACCATTCGTATGAAGAAAAAAAATCCCCCCCCCCCACATTGATTCAGCCAACTTTTTGGACACGTTGGAGTGGGGTCGCGGCGGGTTTTCTTGTTGTTTTGGTTGGGCTGGGTTTCTGGCAGGAACGCGCCACGCTGTTTCCGCTTAAAGCCACGGATGTGATTGCGCATGTGATGCATCACATGGAAGATCAACCCGATTTTATGACCGTTAATAAGGCGCCAGAAAGTGAGCAAGCGTTGCAAAAATTATTTTTAGCGGTCGGTGCAACCATTGATCACCCCATTGAGCATATGAGTTATGTGGGAGAGTGTGTGATTAACGGTCAAAAGGGTTTGCACATTGTATTGCAAGAAGCCGATGGCCCCGTGACCATTATCGTAATGCCTGGCCAACAGCTCACCGCTATGGAAGCGTTTGAAGCCAGTGGTTATCAAGGCGAATTACTGCCTGTAAAAGGCGGTATTGTTGCCATTATGGGCAAAGGTCGAAAACAAGTTGCGTTAGCGCACATGCGCTTCTTTAAAGCGGTGAGATTTGTTTAGAGAGTTTTAGAACACCGACTTGTTTTTAATGGTTTTGATAACGATTTAAATCAAACAGTCCTGATAAAACGGGCTTATTTCGAGCGTGTTCCTCAATAAACCAGTCGGCTAAATGCCAAAACTCTGGATGAGTGCGTCTTACCCCATATTGATCTACAAATTTTTCGTAATCTTCTTTATTGTGGATGTTAGCGCACTGTGCCGTAAAGGCTTCAATCTCGGATTCTTTTACCGAGAAGAAGAAATTAGGGTAAGACCCTTCCAGCCAGTTTACGACCGTCATTGTGTCTTTATCAATATCGGCCCGATCCCGTTGTTTTTCATCCGCCAAAACAGAGGTAACGTTTTTATAAGCTTTGTTGCGAATTAACGTGTAAGCAAAGTCCTCCTCAGCGTGTTCCATTTGAATGCGTACGAACGCCACGTCGGGAAACGTGTGTAA
>JAKISK010000038.1 GCA_021648625.1 Thiomicrorhabdus sp.
ACGCCTAAACGCAAAATTAAACGCCCTAAAAACATTTGAGATTGAATACTTTTTAAACCCTAAACACTCTCAATTTTTACAACGGATTCACGTAATTCTAACGCCTAAAATCAGCGGCAGTTTAAAGGGGCACGTTTTTGCGTAAGCAAAACAAGTGACGCTTTAAACTGTCCGCTGGATTTTTTTGTTAGAGGCGCGGGCATATCTGATAGACCACTGAATTCACAGCCTACGCTTTTAGAAGATATTACCGCACCTCGTCAGTTTTGGGTTATTTTGTTGAACCATAGGGGGGAGAAAATTTAGGATTCAAATTTTTACCCCCCCTACCTGAAAAGCCAACATTATCATACTTTAACGCGCCAAAAACTCAGATTGTTTGTTGAGTTTTAACCCATTATAAAGCCAAAAAATTCGTGCGAATTACAAGGTTTAATGTTTTTTTATAGCGTTTTCGAAGCGGATAATATTTAGCATTACAAAATGTACCCCTCCATCAGAAATCCGTCTTTAATCATTGTTTGAGATTTGACGCGCCTACAGTTCAGATAAATTACTGGGTTTGAAAACCTTGCAAACCAAAAAATATTACCACTCTTTCTGAACCTAATTTAGAACACCTAAACGCCAAATTAAACGCCCTAAAAACATTTGAAATTGAATACTTTTCAAACCCCAAACACTCTCAAACTTTACAACGGATTCACGTAATTCTAACAATTATTAGAAGGAAAAAACTCCTTCTATACGCTATTAAACCCACTTTATGGTAAAAACTCAACCTATTTTGCATTGCTTTTAATTCAATTTATTTTTATACTTGATATACGATATATCAAGATAAACAGGAATAATAAAATCAATTTTTCATGTTCATTCATCATTCTAAGCAGGGAGGATCAGTCTTATGTCTGTTCATAATAAACCTATTATTCAGGAGATGCGTGAAAAAATGTTGCGTATGGGCTATGCATATAAAACGGAGCGTTCTTATTGTGATTGGGCAAAACGTTTTATTCGATTTTCTGGCGCTACGAGTCGCGAGGATTTATTACTGAATTCTTCGGTGCAGGTCGAGACATTTTTAACGGATTTGGTGGTTACGCATTATGTGGCGGTGAGCACTCAAAATCAGGCGTTTAATGCGTTGGTTTTTTTGTATCGCGAGGTATTGAATCAACCTTTAGAGAATGTAAAGGCGGCTCGTTCGCGTAAAACGCCTAGATTACCTGTGGTGTTGAGCGTGGATGAAGTGAAGGCGGTATTAACGCATTTGCGGGGCCTGAGTTTATTGATGAAGAATATGTTGTATGGTGGTGGGTTACGTGTGTCGGAGTTGATTAGGCTACGGGTACAAGACATTGATTTTGAGTATGCTCAAATTACAGTACGCGATGGTAAAGGGAAAAAAGATCGGCAAACACCTTTAGCAAACATGCTGGTGCCTTTATTGAAAACACATTTATTGCAACGTGAGGCGATGCATTTACAGGATTTGGAAAACGGTTTTGGTCAGGTCTATTTGCCGAATGCGTTGGCTAAAAAATACCCTAACGCGGCGACTAAACTGGGTTGGCAGTATGTGTTTGCGAGTCGTAACATTTCGAAAGATCCTCGCAGTGGGTTAAAGCGTCGTCATCATGTGGATGCCTCGACTATTAATAAGGCGATTAAGGTGGCGGTATCGAAAACCAATATCCATAAAAAAGTATCGGCACATACGTTCCGCCATTCATTTGCCACTCACCTTTTGCAAACGGGCACAGATATTCGTACTATTCAACGGTTATTAGGCCATGCAGATTTACAAACTACGATGATTTACACGCATGTATTAAATCACGGTGCGTCGGGCGTTATTAGCCCTCTGGATACTCTTTAATGCCTGCACCGTTGTATAAAAAATTAGAAACATAAGCAGACCTTTGCACGAAAGAGTTGTGCAAAGGTCTCAATAAAACTGCTTATTTCATTTTATTTTGGGTGCGGTCTACTTGCTTGATTTTGATATGAATGGCCGCTTTTGCCATAAGGTGCGCGCTTACGGGTGCGGTGATGAATAGGAATACGGTAATTAATACTTCATGCAAACTAACGCCATCGGAGCTAAAGCTAAAATAGAGTGCTGAGGCGATCAACAATGCCCCTACGCCTAAGGTAGTCGCTTTAGTGGGGCCGTGCAGTCGCATGAAGAAATCAGGTAGTTTGTATAACCCAATTGACCCCACAAGGGTAAAAAATGCGCCAATGATAATAAGCGCTGATAGTATCCATTCAAACATTGTTTTTTCCTTTGTAACGACTCCGCTAGCCCCTGAAAAAGGTCAACTAAGCAAGTTACTTTCCTTTTTAAATTTTCTCCCCCCCCTGCTTTGTGATTGATAGAGGGGGGGG
The DNA here is from genome assembly GCA_021648625.1 of Thiomicrorhabdus sp. Classification (GTDB taxonomy): domain Bacteria; phylum Pseudomonadota; class Gammaproteobacteria; order Thiomicrospirales; family Thiomicrospiraceae; genus Thiomicrorhabdus. Next base: position 2,395 of record JAKISK010000038.1, read on the forward strand.
GAGAAAATTTTACACTGTAATTTTTTAGACGATTATGACACTTGTCATAATGCGGGTTATTCCATAATATCGCCGCGTAATAGGTATTTGCTTAATCCTATTGTGCCTACAAATCCCATTACGGCAATTAAGAGTGCGGCTTCGAAATACAGGGCGCTTTGGAAATACAGCCCTAGCAGTACCAGCAGTGCGATGGAGTTGATGTAAAGTGTGTCGAGTGCGAGAATGCGATCGGGCAGATCGGGCCCTTTAATGAGGCGCAAAAAGCTGAGCAGTAACGCGATGCTCACGAGTCCAAATCCTATTAATAAAGCGGTTTCTAACATGCTGTAAATACCTTTTTTAGGGGCGCTTCATAACGCTCTTTAATCTCTTTAATGGTGGCGGGAATGTCTTCAATGTGCAGTGCGTGAACCAGTAATCGTTTTCGGTCGGCGGTTAAATCACATGAGACGGTGCCGGGGGTAAGTGAGATGGTGTTGGCCAATAGGCTGATGCCCAATGGGGTTTCGATGTCTAAGTCGATGTAGAAAAACCCGGGATTTAAGTCTTTATTGCGCCCTAAAATCAGTTTTGCCACGGCCATATTGGCGACCAAAATATCCCATAACACCACGCCTAAAAACTTAACCAGCGTTAATGGCGATTGAATGCGTACCTTTTCTGGCCAAAAGCCAGAGGTAAGCCAAGGAATAAAGATGGCTAAAATCAGGCCTAAAACAATGTGCCCTGCCCCTACGGTATTATTGAGTAACAACCAAACGCCCCATAAAACTAAGGTAAGGATGGGGTGGGGAAATATTTTCTTTAAGGTTTTCATTAGTTATTTACCTCGGTAACCGCTGGGGTAGACAGCACTGCGTTAATGTAGGCGACACTGTTAAACGCTTGATTGGCCGTTGCTTCGGTAAACGCGGTGATGGGTTGTGCAAACACCACTAAAATGGGACTGGCTAACAGTAAGCCAATCACGGCAATAAAGGCCATTCGGTTTAGTGGTTCGCCACGATCTGATGCGGGAACCGACTCTTCGGGTAGGATTTTATAAAAAATCAATGAGCCTGTTCGTGCCATGGACAAGATGGTAATCAGTCCTGCCACCAATACTACGGTGGTAATGATGGCAAACCAACTATCGTCCAGTGCGGCACTTAAAATTAATACTTTACCAAAGAAACCTGATAACGGGGGCATTCCGGTCATGGCGATGGCGGCAACCATAAAAATTGAGCCAATTAATATGGCATTGGGCATGGCGGGGCCACTTTCAAAACGGTCTTCGTAGCTTCCGCGCCCTTTTAAAATAATGTCGGCCAAGAGGAACATGGCGCCCGCAATTAAGGTGGAGTGAATCAGATAATATAAGGTGGCGCTGAGTGCGGCTTGACTCATTAGCCCTACCCCAACCAATAACGTGGCGACCGATGCCAAGACTAAATAGGCGACTTGCTCACGCAGTCCACGTGCGGCCATAACCCCCAGTGCGGCTAAAAACAAGGTGATTAAACCTAACCCTAATACCCATGGCGCGTAGTAGAAAGCTAACTCGCCCGCTTCGGTTCCAAAAATGGTGCCATGAATTCGGATAATAGAGTAAATACCGACCTTGGTCATAATCGCAAACATGGCGGCAACGGGAGCGGATGTATTGGCGTAGGCGCTTGGCATCCATAAATACAGCGGGAACATGGCGGCTTTTACGCCAAAGACCACAAGCAACAACAGCCCTGCCGCGGCAATAACGCCTAGATCTTCTTGCGGTGCTATGGCAATTTTAGCGGCCATGTCGGCAATATTAAGCGTACCCAATACGCCGTAAAGTGCGCCGACGGCAAATAAGAACAGCGTTGAACCAATCAGGTTAATCACCACATAGTGCAACCCTGCTTTGGTGCGCAAACGCCCATTGCCGTGTAGCAACAGTCCGTAAGAGGCTAATAACAGCACTTCAAAAAACACGAACAGGTTAAAGACATCGCCGGTTAAAAAAGCACCGTTTAATCCAAACAGCAACAGTTGAAACAGAATGTGAAAATGCGCGCCTTTTTTATCGGTGTCGGTGGTCATGGCATACCACAATGAACCCGCCGCCAGCAACGAAGTGACCGTAACCATTAACGCGGATAAACGGTCGAGTACTAATACAATTCCAAACGGTGCTGTCCAGTTACCCAGTAAATACACTTGGTATTGATCGGTTGAGGTAAATGAAATCAACGCGGCACTTAATACCAACAGTCCAATAACGGCTAAAAAGCTGATGGCACGTTGCAGGCGAATGCCGCCCATGTGCGCTAAAATTAAAATAAAGCCCGTAATAAGGGGTAAGAAAACAGGCCACGCGGCTAAATGACTCATCTATTTGACCTCCTTTGTTACGTTATTATCGGAATCAACGTCTAAACCATCGACATGATCGTTGCCCAGTTCACCACGTGCTTTAAGTGCCAGTACAATCAAAAAGGCGGTCATACCAAAGGCGATAACGATTGCCGTTAACACTAAGGCTTGTGGCAACGGATCACTGTGGTTGGCAATATTGACAGCACCTGCTGTTTTATCAATAACAGCAGGCAAACCAACGGTTAAACGCCCCATTGCAAATAAGAAGATATTAACGGCATAGGCTAATAAAGTTAACCCCATTACCACGGGAAAGGTGCGAGCGCGTAATGTTAAGTACACACCGCTTGCGGTTAGCACGCCAATTGCCAGTGAAATAAGCCACTCCATTAGTTTGCCTCCTGTTCTAGTTTAGCTTGCGGTTGCACTTGAGGTTGCTCTTGAGATTTTAATTTAGGTTCGGTTGGGGCTTGGTGCGACTCATTACTGAGTTTACCCAGCTCAACCAAGCTCATTACGGTTGCACCGACGACCACTAAGAACACGCCTAAATCAAAGGCGATGGCACTGGCCACTTCAAACTTACCAACGACCGGCCAATTTAAATAGGTAAAGGCGGTGGTCATAAAGGGATACCCTAAGCCCATTGCCACTAACCCTGTGCCGGTTGCAATCAATAAACCAAAACCGATGACCCAGTGCATATCCACCTTAAGGCGACCATTCGTCCACGCAATGCCGTTGGATAAATACTGCACAATTAAGGCCACGGCGGCAATTAACCCTGCGATGAAACCACCGCCTGGTAAGTTATGCCCTCGTAAGAAAATATAGATGGCGATCATAATCATTAATGGCAATAACAGACGGGTTAAGGTTTGCATGATTTCTGGGTGCAGATCAGGGTTCCATAAACGTCCGCCTGTATCGCGTTCTGGTGCATATAACTTCATGCCTTGTAACATCGCAAAAATACCCAAGCCCGCTAAGGCCAATACAACAATCTCACCTAAGGTATCAGTCCCCCTAAAGTCCACCAAAATAACGTTAACCACATTGGTTCCACCACCGCCCGGAACCGAGTTCAATAAGAAGAATTCTGAAATGGGGGCAAAGTCACGGGTTAATACCGCCATGGCCAATAGCGTCACGCCAACTCCCGACAAGCCTGCAATCACAATGTCTCTGCTCACACGTAAATCACATGTCTCTTTAGGGGTGGTTTGCGGCAAGAAGTACAATGCCAATAATAATAAAATGACGGTTACAATTTCAACGGAAAGTTGCGTTAAGGCTAAATCGGGTGCAGAGAACTTCACAAACATTAATGAAATAATGAGCCCGACCACACCGAGCATTACCAACGAAATTAAACGTTTTCGATGCCATGCCACGGTCAGCACGCTCGCGATCATTAAGATGGCAACCGCTAACACACTCACGCCGTCTACTGGCATTAAGACACGATCGCCAAACAAGGGCGCCGACACACTGGTAAAGCCAATAAACCCTGCCAGCAATGCCGTTGCAATGACCCAAACGGATGCGTTTTGCAACGAGCCTTTATCAAACGAACGTGTGACGTTGTTTGCAAACGTACCCAATGCACCCAACACGGCATTAAAAATAATACGTGCATCCCAATGCGCCACACTCGACTCATGCCATGCAAACAGACGTTTACGCATGGTATAAACCAAGACCCCCACGACCAACGCCACAAAACTCATTAACAACGGTATGTTAAAGCCGTGCCAAATGGCCAAGCTGTACTCTGGCGGAGTGGTTTGTAAGGTTCCTGCCACGGCCACCGCTAACATAGGCGCAACGGTAAACATTGGAATCATTCCTACGGCTAAACAGATCACCACCAATAGATCGACTGGTATTTTCATAAAACGTGGTGGTTCATGCGGTGTTTTAGGCAAATCAACGGGTTCGCCATTAAAGAAAACATCGTGAATAAAGCGTAAGGAGTAAGCGACCGAAAAGATGGCGGCCAACACCACTAAAATAGGAATTGCCCACGCCCAGACAGAGGCATTGGACGCGGTTAATGCTTGGTCGAAGAACATCTCTTTGCTTAAGAAGCCGTTTAAGAGTGGTACCCCTGCCATCGCCGCCGCCGCAATCATCGCCAATACGGCGGTGTGTGGCATGTATTTAAACAAGCCATTGAGTCGCCGCATGTCACGTGTTCCGGTTTCGTGATCAATAATACCCGCCACCATAAACAGCGAAGCTTTAAAGGTGGCGTGGTTAATAATATGAAAAATCGCGGCCACTGCGGCCAGCTGAGTTCCAAAACCAAACAGTAAAGTAATTAACCCTAAATGACTGATGGTCGAGTACGCCAACAAGCCTTTAATATCGTGTTGAAACAACGCAAAATAAGCGCCCAGTAAAAAGGTAATTAAGCCTGCACCCCCCACTAAAAACGTCCATTCAGGCGTACCTGACAACACGGGAAAAAAACGTGCTAATAAGAAGATTCCTGCTTTTACCATGGTTGCGGAGTGCAAATAGGCGGAAACAGGTGTAGGAGCGGCCATTGCATGAGGCAACCAAAAGTGAAACGGAAACTGTGCCGATTTGGTAAACACGCCGATTAAAATCAACACTAAAATAGGAAGGTATAGATCATGACCGCGAATTAATTCGCCCGCCGCCAATACATCGGTTAAGTTATAACTGCCCACCACGTGGCCTAGCAACAACACACCCGCTAACAAAGCGAGACCACCACCACCGGTAATCACTAAGGCCATGCGCGCGCCTGCACGAGCGTCCTGACGGTGTTGCCAATAACTGATTAATAAGAATGAGGTAAGCGAGGTAAGCTCCCAAAAGACCACCATCTGAATCAAGTTTTCAGACAGAACAATCCCGAGCATGGAGCCCATAAACATCAGTAAATAGGCAAAAAATCGACCCATCGAATCTTTTTTAGATAAGTAGTAACGGGCGTAAATAATAACCAACAAGCCAATGACTAAAATCAGCAACGCAAACAACAGCGCCAACCCGTCTAAACGAAAGGCAAACTCCAGCCCAATGGCGGGAATCCATGTCCAACTCTGAATTAAGGTTTCGCCCGCAAACACCAACGCCATGGAGGGGGCTAAAAAGGCCAACGCAAGAATGGTAACAAACGCAGCAACCCACGCCGACGCTAACCGATTAATTTTAGAGGCCCATGCGGCAAAGATGGCGCCAAAAAATGGCAGTAAAGCAACGATTGGCAAATTAATACTTAGAAAGGTGATTGAACTCATGCGTTAGCCTGTTGTAAATAAAGATAAACCTGAACCCATGATTCAGGTAAAAAAAAGCACTAAAATTCGGGCAACGAAGCTTAACATAATGGCACAAAGAGTCAATTATTCCATACGTATCATTAGTTTTTTTTATGGGATTTAACGTTTTATCAACGAAAAGATGATTATTAGCCTGATATTCAGTATCATTCTATTTTTTATTTCTTTAAATTTAATAAGAGAACGCATGTACTTAGACTCTTTTCATACTTGTAAACAAGCGACAAATCATAAAATTATTCACGTTACCCCAAAGCAAGGCAGTGCTTTTGCAAAAGAGGTTTCTGATGACTTTAATCCACTGCATAATCCTGATTCTAAGCGCTTTTGTGTTCCTGGTGACCTACTCTTTGCGCTGACTTTAGCCTACCAAGGTTTGTCACAAAAGATGTCTTTTCACTACACGGGAATGATTGGTAAAAATATGGCCGTTACCCTGCCTGATACCCATGATAATCAATTCACAATAGTGGATGAAAATGACAAAGCCTGCTTAACTGCCGAGTGCCAAGGCGAAATTACCCATGATTTAACGTTTATTGAAGCCTTTTCATCCGCCTATGTGGCTTTTTCTGGACACTGTTTTCCACATATTTTAGTGCCGTTAATGAAAGAACATAACGTAATGATTAATCCAGATCGCCCCATGGTAATTTACGAGAGCATGGCATTTGAGTTTAAACATTTAAACATTAAACATCCCTCGCTTGAATTCAGCGGAAGCCAGCTCGAAGTGAAAGGCAAGCGCGGATTGGTTCGAATTGAGTTCAAAGTGTTAGAAAATGGAGCTCAAGTTGGCTCAGGCTTTAAAACCATGGTGCTCAGTGGCCTACGTGAATACGATCAAATTCGCATTGATGACATTATTCAGCGTTATGAATTGTCTAAAAAAGAGTATAAAAGTTAGAAACATCCAGCCTAAAAACAAAAAAACCGAATCAAATGATTCGGTTTTTTTGTTTAGGCGCATTCAGATCAAAATTATTCAAACGGGTCTTTAATTACCAAGGTTTCAGAGCGGTCAGGCCCCGTTGATAAAATAGAAACAGGTACCCCCACCTCTTTTTCTAAGAAACGAATATAGTCCTTCGCCGCTTGTGGCAGAGTATCCCAAGAGTCCGCACCAACCGTTGAGGTTTGCCAACCAGGCATGGTGACATAGTTTGGCACACAGGTTTCATACTCATCGGCACTGGACGGCGGTAACAATAAGGTTTCTCCATTTTGCTCGTAAGAGATACAAATCTTAATCTCTTTAAGCTCATCCATTACATCTAACTTAGTTAAACACATGCCTGTTAAACCATTAATTTGCGCTGAACGGCGCAGTGCCACGGCATCAAACCAACCACAGCGACGTTGACGACCCGTGGTTGCACCAAACTCATGCCCGCGTGTGCCTAACTCTTTACCAATTGGATCACCCTTGTCTGTATCACAGTCATACAACAACTCGGTTGGAAAAGGACCGCCCCCCACACGCGTGGCATAGGCTTTGGTAATACCTAAAATATAGTCCAATTCAGTCGGGCCAATTCCTGCACCCGATGCCGCGCCGCCCGCAGTGGTATTGGAAGACGTTACATAAGGATACGTTCCTTGATCAATGTCCAAGAGCGTTCCTTGTGCGCCTTCAAACATTAAGCTTTTTCCTTCACGGTTATAGCTTGCAATTAAGTTTGGAATGTCCGCCAACATCGGCAAAATCATTTGACTGTAACGCTCGCATTTCTTCCACAACAGATCAAACGAGATCGGTTCCGCTTTATAGTAGTGTTCCAGCATGTAGTTATGGTAGGCCAAGGTCTCTTGCAGCTTAAGCTTAAAGGATGACATATTTTTAAAGTCACCCGCACGCAATCCTCTACGCGCCACTTTATCTTCATACGCTGGGCCAATGCCCCGCCCCGTTGTTCCAATGGCTTTATTGCCACGCGCCACTTCGCGCGCGACATCCAATGCCACGTGATAATCTAAAATAAGCGGACACGCCTCACTGATTTTTAGACGCGTTTGAACGTTTAATCCAGTGGCTTCCAGTTGTGTTACTTCACGCTCTAACGCATCGGGGGCTAACACCACGCCATTTCCAATAAAACATTCAACGTCTTCACGCAAAATACCAGAAGGAATCAAATGCAGTACCGTTTTTTGACCATCAATAACAAGTGTATGGCCAGCATTATGCCCACCTTGAAAACGAATCACCGCAGCCACCCTGTCGGTTAACAGGTCTACAATTTTTCCTTTTCCTTCATCACCCCATTGAGTGCCTACTACCACTATATTTCGTTTTGACATCATTAAAACTACTTTTTAATTACTTTTATAAAATTTCGTAACGAGCGCAATTAAACGCGCTCAACAACCCATTGACCGCTTGTATTTGACAAAAATTGGTTCCCTGCCGTTAAAGAACCCATATCAAACACTTTCACTACCTGCATGCCTGAAAGCTTCAATTCAATAATTTTTTCTTGAAGCGCTTTATCTGCCTGTGAAGGCGCATAAACAGACCCTTTTTCAGCGGGTTCGACAGGCGCCAACAAATCCAAGGCCACACGTAAATCTAAACTAAACCCTGTTGCTGGCTGTGCCAAGCCAAACTCAGAACCGATATTGTCATAACGCCCACCTTTGCAAATAGGCAACAAAAAACCATCCGCACTGTAACAGGCAAAAATAATGCCTGTGTGGTATTGATAACCGCGAATGTCTGCTAAATCTAAATGAATTGGGTTACTGTGCACTTCTGTTAAGAATGAAATCACCGTATCCAAACGCTTCACGGCATTTTCCAATATAGGGGACAGAGATGATAATGAGGTTTTAGCACGTTCAATCACCGTGATTGCATTACCGCATAAGCTCAACAATTCAGAAAACGCACTCGATACCGATTCAGGCAACGTATTTTCAATTAAAAACTGTTCATATTCAGGCAACGCTTTACGCTCCAGAATATCAATAAGCTGTACTGTCTGACTCTCATTTAAGTCCGCCAAGGAGATCAGTTCATCCACGATGCCAACATGCCCTAAGCTGATCTTTCCATTGTCTAAATTCAGCCGTTGCATGGATTCCAGCATCAACTCAATAATTTCAATGTCACTTTCAACGCCCGCATGACCAAATAATTCTGCACCCAATTGAATCGGGCTTCGAGACCCTTTCGCTTTGTTATTGCGTGTTTTCAACACTTCACCTGCATAACATAGACGAGAAATGGTGTTGGATGCTTTTAGACGGTTACTCACAATACGCGCTACTTGCGGTGTCATATCGGCACGAACCCCCATCATTTTACCGCTCTCTTGATCGGTAAAACGGCAGGTATCCACCGCCAACTGTCGTGCAGTACCCGTTAATAACGAATCCGTAAATTCGGCAAGGGGAGGTAACACCAAATCGTATCCAGACAAATGAAAACCATCCATCAACTTACGGCGATAATATTCCAGTTTTTGGGCTTGTGGAGGCAGAAGGTCTTCTAAACCATCTGGGGTAAACCAAGTAGATTGCTGCATTAATAACTTCTTTCTAATTACTGAAATTGGGGCAACGGCTCGCTGAGCAGTTACAAATTCGGAAATATGGTGTGTTTTAAAACAAAAATACGCAGAGTTGAAAATCCTCTATTCACTTAAAAACATTAAAACCACCATTCCAATGGTGATTGAAATCAACCCCATAATACGCAGTTCTTTTTCAGACGCTTCAATCACAGCTTTCATCATGCGCCGCCAAGCGTTCGGAAATAAAAAAGGCAAAAAACCCTCAATAATAAAGACTAACGCAATGGCTGTAATTAAAGTTGTTTCTAGCATAGAACCATAAAAAAGGTGGAAAAATCCCACCTTGTTATTACCATCGTACTACTGTGACGATTGGTTAAAGTATTTAAAGAAGTCTGACTTAGGATCAACTAATAGAATATCCGACTTATCTTTAAAAGAGATTTTATACGCATTGATGCTGTGATAAAAAGAGTAAAACTCCGCATCTAAATTATACGCTTTCGCATAAATTTCAGCCGATTTTGCATCTCCTTTACCGCGTAAAATTTCTGCTTCACTGTAGGCATCCGCTAAGATAACCACGCGTTGACGATCCGCATCAGCTCGGATTTTTTCAGCCGCTTCCGACCCTTTAGAGCGTAAATCTTTCGCAACACGGTTACGTTCCGATTCCATTCGACGATAAACTGACTCACTCACCTCTTTTGCTAGGTCAATTCGTTTAATACGAACGTCTTCAATCTCAATACCAAATGAGCTTGCAGCAAGAGCCGTGCTGATTTTAATCTTATCCGCGATTTCTACTCGCTCTGCTGAAATGACTTCTTTTACGGTACGAATACCAAACTCCGCACGTAAGCCATCTTTTATAATTTGTCCTAACCTTATACCTGCCTGACGGTTGTCCCCGTTCATGGTGGTATAAAATGTCGCGACATCGACAATTCGCCACTTAACAAATGAATCCACCACAAGGTTTTTCTGTTCACTGGTTAAATAACGCTCTGGTAAAGCATCCAGTGTTTGTAGGCGAGAATCAAATTTGCGCACGTTATTAATAAACGGCATTTTAAAGTGCAAGCCAGGTTCAACATCCGCTTTTACAATCTCTCCTAAACGAAGCACTACGCCGGTTTCCCATTGATTGACCACGTAAACGGAGTTACTGCCCACAAATAAGACGGCAGCTCCTAATATTCCAAGTACCGCTTTCATTAACGTAGCTCCCTATTTTTCAAAATGTCACGAATATTTGTTCTCTGACCCGTTGACGTGTTTTGTTGACGATTACCTACTGACCCTGTGTTGAGTGGGGCGGCTTGTTGTGGCGGCACAAACGGAACCGTTGCTTGCCCTTGGCTTACCATCTTATCCAACGGTAAATACAATAAATTATTACTGCTATCGGAACCCACAAAGACTTTACTGGTATTACTCAGCACCGTTGCCATCGCATCAATATACAGACGGTTACGCGTTACTTCAGGTGCCGCTTGATACTCTTTAACAATACTCACAAAACGAGACGATTCACCGACCGCCTGTGCAATCACACGATCGTGATAAGCACTGGCTTCTTCCAGTTCACGAGCGGCTTTACCACGAGACTTTGGTAGGATGTCATTCGAATAGGCTTCCGCTTCATTAATCAAACGCTCTCTGTCTTCTCGTGCCTTAACTACATCAGCAAATGCCGATTGAACTTGCTCTGGTGGCTGTGCATCTTGTAAGTTAACACTGGTCACAATCAGACCTGTTTTATAACCGTCCAAACGCTCTTGCGTTAACGCTTTAACACGTGACACCACTTCATCACGCCCTTCAGTCAATACAAAATCCATGGTACTTTGACCCACCACTTCACGCAAGGTACTTTCTACGACCGAACGCAACGTTAAATCAGGATCCGCTGTTTCAAATAAATATTGATTTGCACTGGCCACTTGGTATTGAACTGCGACCTTTAAGTCCACAATATTTTCATCTTTGGTCAACATTAATGACTCGGTCGGAACATTACCCGAACGATTAGTGTCTGAACGGTAACCAATTTCAGCGGTACGAATTTGATCTACATTAACAATGCGCACTTTTTCAATTGGCCAAGGAATGTGCCAGTGTGGCCCCGCTCTGGTTTCTTCTACGTACGAACCAAACTGAGTAACCACACCGCGTTCAGCAGGGTCAACTATATAGATACCCGACAGCAACCAAACCGTACCGATGACACCAGCAATAACCGACACACCCGTACGATTAAGACCGCCACCGCCGCCACCTTTTTTGCTAAATTTATCACTTGCGCCACCAAAAATTTTCTGAGCCTTTTTCAACAACACATCGATATCATCGTTTTTTTGGTTTTTAGGTGGTTTTTGATCACCACCTCCGCTGTTATTTCCTGAGTTACCCCAAGGATCCTGCCCAGACTTACCGGGTTCATTCCAAGCCATTCAAACATCTCCATGTTTAGTGCAAAAGTTTTTAAAAAATCCTGTAACGACTCAGCTAGCCCCTGAAAAAGGTCAACTCTGTGTTAAAAAATGATCATTTACACTTGTAAACTCACATTTTTCGCCTTGATTTGACCCTTTTCAGGCACCATTTGAGCCGCTACAAAATCCTAAATAATTCCTTTAAAAACCGTATCAATCTAGTGATCTGCATTTTTGCAGACACGATTCCTCATATTCTAGTGAGGTTACGACTAAAAGTCACCTATTAAAACAACTTATAACCCGATATTTTAAAAAAACTACGCTTCCAGTACACTGGCCTGAATTAATTCAGGCCAGTTCTTAACCAACTGCCACTCCTGTTCGGTCAGTGACATTTTAAAGAGACTGTTGCCTTCTTCATCAAAGCCCTCATCTAAAATAGAGCCAAGTGAATACAGTTCAGCGCGTCGTTTGCCCGCATCCACTTTCAGCGTTAACGTTACCGTTAAAAATGCCCCCTTAAAAAATGAGGCAACCGAATCTAGCAATAAGTCAATGCCTTCGCCACTCTGTGCCGAAATCCAAACCCGCTGTGGAATTCCTTCGGAATTACAATCTACTTTCGCAGGCACCGCAGGTTCCAAACGGTCAATTTTATTAAATACGATTAACTGGGGGACAGATTCTGCTCCCACCTCTCTAATCACCTCATGCACATCTTCAATTTTTTCTTCTCGATGCGGATCCGAAGCGTCCACCAAATGAACGAGTAAATCTGCCTCTCGCGTTTCCTCTAATGTGGATCGAAATGCCGACACCAAATCATGAGGAATGTGTCGAATAAACCCAACCGTATCCGCAAAAATAACCCGACCTGCACCCGGCAAATGCACTCGGCGCAATGTTGAATCCAGCGTTGCAAACAAACGGTCTTCTGCATAAACGTTTGCCGAGGTCATTTGATTAAACAAGGTTGATTTTCCAGCATTGGTATAACCAATAATGGTGATCACAGGAATGTCCGTTCGTTTACGGGCTTCCTGACCTAAACCACGTTGCTTACGAACTTTTTCAATCTTTCGTTCAAGTGATTTAATACGTCCTTGCACCAAGCGTCTATCCGATTCTAATTGCGTTTCACCTGGGCCACGCGCACCAATCCCACCTTGACGATCCAAATGCGTCCACCCTTTTACCAAACGAGTAGACATTCGCTTAAGCAACGCCAACTCGACTTGCAGCTTTCCTTCATGGGAGCGTGCTCTTTGCGCAAAAATATCTAAAATCAACCCAACTCGATCTAATACTTGGCACTGAACCAGCTCAGATAGGTTTCGTTCCTGTGCAGGTGTTAACGCATGATTCACAATCACCACGTCCGCTTCATGCATTTCAACCGCTAATTGAATCTCTTCTGCCTTACCCTTACCCACAAAATATTTTGAATCGGGTCTCTGGCGTTTTGTGCCCAACAAGGTACAGACTTCTGCGCCTGCTGAATCCACCAGCTCATAAAACTCATCCAAATCCTCACGGTCTGATTCATGATAAAAGTCCACATGAACCAACACTGCGCGTTCCAGCTCTCGCCGCTCAAGGCGGTCAAATAATTCCATACCGTCGTCGTTCTCTCTATTTATTTTCTATCTGGGGATTAGGGTAATAACTCAAACTAATCAGAAAACTCTTTGATATCAGAAGATTCTTCATAAATCTTAGGATCTTGAGCAGGCACAATGGTTGAAATGGCGTGCTTATAAACCATCTGCGTCACACTGCTTCTTAACAACACCACAAACTGATCAAATGAGTCAATTTTACCTTGTAACTTAACACCGTTTACCAAGTAAACGGACACACTAATACGCTCTTTGCGTAACGCATTCAAATAAGGATCTTGAATCGGCAGTGCTTTAGATGCTTTTTTATTTTCCATTGTGTTTTCCAATGTCTTAATTATTTTAAGGAACCCCTTTACCCATTCTATTCTAGGAACGCTTAACAGTAAACAGCTAAGGAACCCCCTAACCCTCAGATAGAAATACGTTCTTTAGGGTGGCCGTCAGATTTCAACGCGCGTTCCAAAGTTTTGTGGCCTGCTCGGTCGCTTCTTCAAGCGTTAGGTGTTCAAGAGCCATAAGTACCATGGCGATGGTTTGAATGGTGGTGATTTTTCCGTAGTCATGTGTTACTTGCCCCTTCCATACCGCCATAAGCACACTTGGGTCAATGCATTTTTCGGTTGGGTCGGAGTCAAAAAAAATTTTAGGTAAGAAAAATGACCACATCTCTGAGCTGGCTTGATTGTCACTATTTTCAACCATTTTAATTTCTGTTTTTCGATCGGCTCTCACTTCGGCCTCTCCCCCATCGCCACAAAAAGCAGCGGTCATAGGGTCGCCTAGGCGTGTAGCGGCTTGTTGGTGTATGTCGTCATATCCTTTATGAAACACGCCATGCACGCTGAGTCTGGCGTTAAATGGATTCATCATGCGCGCTAAGGTATGAATAGGAGAGCGTAGCCCAAGCTCATCTCGGTAGCCCATTAACGTTTTAATTTCAGGTGCAAAACACTCTACAGGCGTATAACAAAATCCTGATTGCTCAATATGCTGCTTGGCATCTTGTAACGAACTGGCAATTGGCCAGTTAAGCAATTCAGCAATTTCTTGTGTGTAGAGTCGATTGACTTCGTTGCCAACAATGCCATGCAAAAAAACAGTATAGCCTTTGCGAGCCAACAGCGTTAAGGCAAGCATAAACCAAGGAAGTTGACGACGTTTTCCTGCATAGCTTCCCCAATCAATATCCACCGAACAAGGGGGGGGAGAAATTTTTTCACGAATGGCCAGCACAAACCCTGCGGCTTCTTCTGCGGTCTCTTCTCGTACTCGAATAAGCATTAAGAAAGCACCTAACTGCATTTGAGTTACCTTACCCGCCAAAATCAAGCGCATTGCATCTCGTGCCTCGTCTTGCGTTAAGCTTCGACGGCGTTTTTGTCCGCGCCCGATGGTTTGAATGTAAAATTGAAATGGCTTTTCATTCACTGGTGTTGTAGCCTCGTTGCGCTCACTCATTTAATTAATCTCTCTCTCACGTTAATCACCTCGCCCACCACCAGTAAAGCGGGCGGTTTAATTTGACTGGATTCAATCGTGCTGTGCAGCTCGCCAAGTGTGGTGATGATAACGCGCTGCTTGGCGGTAGTGCCTTTTTCGATAATTGCGGCGGGCGTTTGTGCGGATAAACCGTGTTGAATTAAACCCTGTTGAATTTTTTGAGCATTTTTAACCCCCATATAAAAGACCATGGTATCGCCAGAGTGTGCAAGACGGCCGTAATTCACTTCGTTTGCGCCCTCTTGTTGATGCCCTGTAATAAGCGTAACCGATTGTGAAAATTCTCGATGCGTTAACGGAAACCCTGCGTAAGCAGAACACCCGGCGGCGGCGGTAATGCCTGGCACAACTTCAAACGGAATATTGTGCTCAACCAACACTTCGGCCTCTTCTGCTCCGCGTCCAAAAATATAAGGGTCTCCGCCTTTTAAGCGTGCAACCCGCTTTCCTTGCTGGGCTAAGGTCACCATAAGCTGGCAAATATCGCCTTGCGGTACGGCATGGTATTTGTCTTTTTTGCCTACATAAATACGTTCAGCTTCACGGCGCGCCATCTCCACAATTTCGGGCGCAACAAGCCGATCGTATAATACAACATCGGCCTGTTGCAGTAAGCGCAAGCCTTTAAACGTCATTAAATCTGGATCTCCTGGCCCCGCGCCAATCAAATAGACCTCCCCTGTTGGCATCGGCTGCCCTGTGGTTTCGACTTGCTTTAGCTGTGTGTTTAAAATGCGCTCTGCTTCCTCTGTTCGCCCTTGCACAGCTTTGTCTACAAACACACTTTGTAGCAGGTTTTCCCAAAAGGCTTTGCGAGCATCGGGGGTAGGTAAACTCTTTTTCACCTGTTTACGATAGCGACCCAACAGCCCCGCCAAAGACCCAAACCCAGCGGGAATTAACGCCTCCAAACGAGCTTTCATCAGTCGCGCCAAAATGGGAGAACGCCCGCCTGTCGATACCGCAATGGTCACGGGTGATCGGTCGACAATCGCGGGTAAAATAAAATCACAATACTCTGTTTGATCCGCTACGTTTACAGGAATTTGATGCGCTTGGCAGTAGTGATACACGGCTTGATTAACCGCTTGATCATCCGTGGCCGAAATAACGTATTTAGGTTTCTCCCCCCCCTCAAGAATGGACGCGGAAAAAGTAGTTGGATTCCATGAAATAAAACCGTGTTCAAGGTGGTGTTGCATTTCTACCTTAAGTTCTGGCGCAATTACCGTTACATTTGCCCCCGCTTTAATAAAAAGATCGGCCTTACGCGCCGCAACGGATCCCCCCCCTACAATCAAGCAGGGCTGGTTTTTAATATCAACAAATATGGGCAAATAATCCACTTAAAATCTATCCTTATTTTCATTAATTTATCCCCCCCTCTAAAAAATATAATGAGAGGGGGGGGATAAATTTTAACCCAACGATTCTTCAACCAATGCCTGTTCGGTTTCTAGGGTTTCTTGCAGGTCTAGCCATTCCATTTCGGCGTTTTCAATGGCTTGTTCGCAAATGGCTTGTTCTTTGAGGCATTTGGCGAGCTTTTCTTTATTGTTGGCCTCGTACAGCGTGCTGTCTTCCATCATGGTGTGCAATTTGGTTTGCTGTGATTGTAGGGTTTCTAATTCTTTATCTATTTTTTTAATCGCTTGTTTAACAGGCTTTAAACGGGCTTCAAATTGTTTTCTTTGTTGGGCGTTGGCTTGGCGTGCCTGTTTTTTGTTTTGCCCTGTTTTAGCAGGCTTGGCGGCGGTGGCTTGCTCTTTTAGGGTTTTGAGTCGCATTTGTAAATACGCGTCTAGGTCGCCCATAAAATGCGAGACTTTGCCTTGATGCACCCACCAATATTGGTCGGCAATGCTGGCCA
>JAKISK010000039.1 GCA_021648625.1 Thiomicrorhabdus sp.
AGCTCAAAAAGCACCTCTTCTTCCAGCCAAAGATGCGGAACTAATGATGGGTGTTTTTGCAAAAATTGGTTCAGGTGACTAATGAGTTCATCAGGGTTTTTTATTGTGACGTATTTTTCTCCCCAGTCATTAACTATTTGTACCTCCTTGTCTGTAATTTCAGGGAGAGGGGGCGTTTCAACATTCTCTATTTCATGACTATCAAATAAATAATGTTCATTTTTCAGTTCAATAGAATGATCTTCTAGCGGTTCTGGCATTTCATCAAATTCATGGTTCTCGAAAAACTCTTCTTCGACATCTTCATAAAGTAAACTAGGATTAAGTTCAATTTGGGCTATATTTTCATCTCGAATAAGACAACATTTTTTATACTTTTTTCCGCTACCACAATCACATGGCGAGTTTCTAGCTGAATTTTTACTCATTTATAAATCCTTATTTTTTTAAAGTGGTAAAAAAGGGGGGGGGGGGGTAGAAAATTTCAATCCAAATTTTCTACCCCCTTCCAGATAAGGAATTAGCACCATATTCAATGGCGTAATTTTTTTTATCGGTATTAATAATTTTCAATAACCAATCGATCACTAATTTCTGTTAACTGAACATCTAAAACCTTTACTAAAGGAAAGTCTTTATGCTTGGGATTGATAAGAATATTGAAGTCCGTAGTACTTAAAGAGCATGGTACTCGGAGTGCTAAAAAACTTCCATCTTCTAGCCAGTAATCACCAAGAACGCTTGTGAAGTCGAGGTGAGGATAAGCATTCCAAGGTTTTATGGCATCATTTTTTTTCTGAAATTTTTCGAGAAGTTCAACGGTTAATTCACTGAATTCATCAGAAGGGAGTTTGATTGATACGCCTACATAATCCTGCAATAGGGTTGCATTATTTAAACCGCCAAGAATCTCAAGTATGGCGGTTGAAGAGGATTCACTGCAATAAATTACGGCTTTTCCTGTCGAGTTCCAGCGGCCTCCAGTTCTTTTAGCGCCTTCTCCGTTTAATGGGTCGCTTAGGTACTTCTTTTTTGATGAATCGATATACCACCATCTTATGAATATACCGAATGTTCAAGCCTAAACAGTAGGCTTTTAACGGCCTCGGCTCCTGGCTTTTGTACCAACTCTAAAGGCCTTTCTCCACCTAGGTACTTTGCTGGAGATTTTAACCACTGAATACTTTGTTGGTGTGAGCCTAGAATTTTTTCAGAGATGTCTAAAACTAACGTAACTCTATAAATACGGCTGGCGAAAACGGCTTTGACTCTTTTTTTACTCGGTCTAGTGTCGATTTAGAGAGGTTAATCAGCTTTAAAGTAAACTTTTCATTTAATTCCAGTTCCTTTGAGAGCGCTTCAAAGTTTTTGAGTTTAATCTGTTGATGACGAATGGTTTTATCAGCGGCAATGTTGTCATCAAAAAAACCAACTCTCTCTAAGACGGAAGGGGTGTGCAGTTGCGCTAGTTTTGTATTGCTTTGAACCAGCGTATCAAATAATTGTGTTTTTAAACTATTAGCCATCGTTAACCTCGCTTTTTATTCTTTGCTCTAATCTCCAGATAGAAATGCGAATTAGAGTGCAAGTAATTGATGTGCCTAGTGAATTCAAAAAAAACAAAGTCACCTTATTGGTGATGCGTTCTTTTTTGAATTTACTAGGCGCGGCAAGGGCTTGTGCTATAAACGTATTTTCTATCTGGGGATTAGGGTATTGTACTCCTTAGTGTCAAATGACACAAAAACAAATATCTTTTGACACAGGGGGGATGTTGATATTTCAACGGAAGAAATTGTCTCTATTATTCGAGAAGGAAGAGAGCGAAAGAATTATTGGCAGCTAACAAGAAAAATTCAGCGGATAGTTTAAAGGGGCACGTTTTTGCGCAAGCAAAAACGTGCCCCTTTAAACTGTCGCTGATTTTAGGTGATAAAAAACTCGGTCGCTTGTGGCCGAGTTTTTTATAGGGCTTTTATTTTAGCAGATGGTCTTATTTACCACGATAGGTTATACGACCTTTTGTTAGGTCATAAGGTGTTAATTCAACCTTAACCGCATCGCCCGCTAAAATTCGAATGTAGTTTTTACGCATGCGCCCAGAAATGTGTGCCAAAATTTTGTGACCATTTTCTAACTCTACTTTAAATAGAGTGTTTGGTAGTGTTTCCAGTACGATTCCATCGAATTCAATAACGTCTTGTTTTGCCATGTGATTTTGTAAACCCTTGATAATAAAAATTTTGTGCGGATTGTACCAGCAATTTTGCTTGAAAACCAGTGATTCTCTCTATTTCAAATAATTTGCTCGTATTTCCTTAACCAAGGATAGGTATTTTGGGGGGGGGAGGGTTGAATGGCTTGGTACATTGGGTGTTGCTTTTGGGTCAAAGCTCATGAGCCAGCAAAATAAATTTTGGTCATTTTCATCTAAAAGCGCTCTAAATAGTGCGGCATTTTGCTTCGAAATAGCGTTGGGCAGTTTGTTGATGTAATCGACCAAGAGTAGCTCGCTTTCTAAGTTGCCACGTTTGGCTAAAAATAGCGTTTTTTTGCGCCAATTTTCGTATTCACCGCCTGTTAATGTTGGGAGTTGTGTGCTCATAAACTTTTTACCATAATCGATTTAAGTTCCTGAATTGCGCGGCTAGGTATTAAGCCTTTTGGGCAGGCTTCGGTGCAGTTTTGAATGTGACGGCAACGAAAGGTTTGTGTTGGGCTGTCTAGCTCTTTTAAACGGTCAATGTGTTTGATGTCACGAGAGTCTACGACAAACCGTTTGGCGGCTAGCAATGCGGCAGGGCCTGCAAATTGATCGGGATTCCACCAAAAGGAGGGGCAGCTGGTTGAACAACAACCACACATAATGCATTCGTAGCTACCGTCTAATTTGGCGCGCTCTTCGGGTGATTGTAGGTGTTCGTGCTCAATATTAAATGGAATCGTTTCTAAATAGGGTTTAACGGCTTTGTATTGCTTGTAAAACAGCGTCATGTCGATGATTAGGTCTTTAATAATCGGCAGGCCTGGTAACGGTCTTAAGGTAATGGTTTGCCCCAGTTCCGATAGAGAGGTAACGCAGCTTAAGCGGTTTTTACCGTTGACGTTCATGCCATCGGAACCACATACGCCTTCTTGACAGGAGGAGCGATAAGCAATGCTTGGATCTTGCTCCCGTAAGAGGTGCAAGGCATCTAGTAACATGCTGTCTGCGGAGAGCAGAGCGTCATCCAGTTCAAATGTTTGATCGAAGGGTTCTTGATCGGTTTCTGGGTTGTAACGACTGATAATAAATTTCATTTTATAATCTTGCCTTGGTTAGCTTGTCTTGATTCGTTTTGTGCTGTGTTGGTCAATATTAATATACACGTGGTTTGGGTTTGACCATCGCATGGTGCTTAGGGCTTAAGTTAACGGGTTTAAACGTTAATGTGTGGTTGTCTTGAAAATAGAGTGTGTGTTTTAGCCACTCGTCATCATTTCGTTCGGTGTAATCAACACGGCTGTGCGCGCCACGGCTTTCGGTTCGAGCCAGTGCGGAGACTACGGTGGCGTACCCAATGGTCACTAAGTTTTCAAGTTCATAAGCGCTTAAGCGTTCTAGGTTAAATACGTTGCTAAAATCTGAAATGCATACGGTTTCAAGGCGTGCTTGAATGGCATTGAGTTCTTTCAGTGCTTTTTGCATGGTAGGTTGGTCTCTAAAGACTCCACAGCCTTTCTCCATGACCAGTTGTAAATCTTTTTTGATTTGAAGGACGGTATCGTTTGAACTGTCTTCTGCTTTAGTAAGCCAGCGATTTAAACGGTTAACGACGGGGGTTAAATTTAACGTTTGATTGTGCTGAGCAGGGGTCTTTTTAAGTGCTTCGTCAATGGTTAACGCTGTTTTTCGGCCAAAGACGACAATATCCAACAAGGAGTTGCCGCCTAAACGATTGGCGCCATGCACCGAAACACAGGCGCACTCACCAATGGCGTACAGCCCTTTAACGGGTTGTTGTTTTCCGTCTTTATCTGGACTAACCACTTGCCCTGCAATGTTGGTTGGAATGCCGCCCATCATATAATGGCAGGTGGGGTAGACGTGAATGGGGTCTTTAACAGGATCGATGCCTAAAAAGGTTTGGCTAATTTCACGAATGCCTGGTAAACGTTCGGTGATGATGTCATTGGGAATGTGGCTAATGTCCAGTTGAACATAATCTTTGCCTGGGCCGCAACCACGCCCTTCGTTGACTTCAATGGCGATGGCGCGGGCAACCACGTCGCGTGAGGCAAGGTCTTTTACGCGGGGGGCGTATTTTTCCATAAAGGCTTCGCCTAAGGCGTTGCGGAGTTTACCGCCTTCGCCCCGCACGGCTTCGGAAATTAACATGCCTTTTCCTGCTACACCCGTGGGGTGAAATTGCCAAAACTCCATGTCTTGAAGCGGGTAGCCTGCTCGCAATACCATTCCTAGCCCATCGCCTGTGTTAATACTGGCGTTGGTGTTGTTTCTAAATACTTGGCCTGCGCCCCCTGTGGCCAATAAAATGTGGGGACTTTGTAAAATTTTGTACTCACCATCGTGAATATTCATCACCAGCACACCGTTGATCTCGCCGTCTTGATTTTTAAGCAAATCAACCGCATAAAATTCATCGTAAAAGGTGGTGCCGAGTCGTAGGTTTTGTTGGTACAGCGAGTGCAAAA
Organism: Thiomicrorhabdus sp.; assembly: GCA_021648625.1. GTDB lineage: Bacteria > Pseudomonadota > Gammaproteobacteria > Thiomicrospirales > Thiomicrospiraceae > Thiomicrorhabdus. The sequence goes on from JAKISK010000039.1 coordinate 4,696, forward strand.
TGGCGTGACCGGTTCGATCCGCGGCGGCACAGGTTCGGTGTGCTTGCTCTTCGCCGTAGTTTTGGCTTTGTCCGCCAAAGGCACGTTGATAAATTTTACCGTTGTCTAATCGGCTGAAAGGAACGCCAAAGTGTTCCAGCTCACGCACAATCTCTGACGCCTCTCGGCACATGAATTCAATGGCGTCTTGATCACCTAAAAAGTCACTGCCCTTAATGGTGTCGTACATGTGCCACTCCCATTTATCGGGCGTAACATTGCCCAGTGCAGCATTTACGCCACCTTGTGCGGCAACGGTGTGTGAGCGGGTTGGGAACACTTTAGAGATCATGGCAATTTTATGACCGTGTTCTGTTAGCTGTAAGGCCGAGCGCATGCCTGCACCACCGGCACCAATAACCAATGCGTCAAAGGTTTCGATTGGAAAAGAGTTGGTAAACGTCATAATTTTTTAGGTTTCTCAGGTGGTTGAAGAGTTAAGTTCAATGGGTGTTTTTTTTAGGCATAACCAAATAGGTTGAATGCAATCATAATACTGTTAAGCAACAGTAAAATTAAAAAACTGTGATAGAGCGTAAGCCAGAGATTTACTTTTTCTCTGGGAACGTAATCAATAATAATGTCTCGAACGCCCACCCAAGCGTGTACCAGTACCAGTAAAACGGCGGCAAGAGTGGCCACTTCAAACAGTGTGCTAAAGGGTAGGGCGTTCAGTTGGTAGGCCAGCAGTTTTAATGAAACTGAATCGGGTAACTGGGTAATAACGATGGCTAAAAATGGCACATAAAACAGAAGGTAAATAGCACTTATACGTTGCCAAATATGCGCTTTTCGACCAGATAGGACGCTGCTTTTAATATTAAAATTCATTAGAACCAAACCCTGTAAGTAATTGAAAGACTGCCAATAAACCAAGTGGCGAGTAATAGATAACTTACCGCTTTGCTATTAATCAGTTGATAAGTTTCGGGTTGTAAAAAGTGCTCGGCGCATAGATGGCGTAATCCACTTAACCAGTGATAGGTAAGTGCAATCCAAAAGCCAGTGTGTAATAGTTGCGTGAGCCAGCAAGTTGCAACGTTTTCTAAGGTGACTGCCGGCACAAAGAGTATTAAATTTGCCAAGGCAAGATAGGCGATTAAGCTGAGCACCAATGCGAGACCTGTTGCACGGTGTGCGCCAGAAAGCAGTGCATTAAGCGAAAAGCGAAAGTTGGATATTTTGAGCGAACGGGGGCGATTACTGGGATGTGAATACATGGATACGTAACTCTTCTTAAAGCGAATTAAAACGATTGAATTAATTCATTCTACTGTGATTTTTTTAAGGTGTGGCAGAAAATATCAATGCATTAGGAAACGCTAATGAATATAGCGGTTTAAAGTGGGTTTTTTTACGAAAAAGTACGCTCTTTCTTAGTACAACAGTCCTTTAGATGGGGGGTTATGGCTAGAGTCCAGTCAATTGAAAATTGCCATTTTTGAGCTTTGAAGGGGTGTAACATTTGCAGATCAATTTGTGTTTCAAATTGTTCGCGTGAAATATTAATTGCCCCCAAACTGTTTAAATGTGCCGTTTCAACTTGAGTGTCTATTAACTTAAACCCCCATGACTTTAATTGCATAGCCAGCGCCACCAGTGCTATTTTTGATCCGTCGGTAATATGGGAAAACATGGATTCACCAAAGAACATTTTTCCAATGGAAACCCCATACAGACCTCCCACCAGTTGTTCGTTTTGCCAAACCTCAACCGAGTGTGCGTGGCCAGATTGGTGCAAGCTGGTGTAGGCGCTGAGCATGGCAGGGGTGATCCATGTGCCCGCTTGGTCTCTTCTGGGGGCGCTGGCACAGGCTTGCATTACGCCTCTAAAATCTTGGTCTAATGTGACGGTAAGGGTTTTATTTTTATGGTGTTTTTGAATGGTTTTTCGTAAACTTCGCTTTACCTTTAAATTCTCAATAAACAACACACTTCTTGGGTTAGGGCTCCACCATAAAATGGGCTCTTCGGGATTAAACCACGGAAAAATTCCTTTACTGTACGCATGCAACAACCACTCTGGTGTAAGGTTGCCACCAATCGCCAATAGACCATTAGGGTCTTGCAACGCAAGGTGCGTGGGCGGAAAGGTAACGGGGGTACTTTCGAGCCAAAAAGGGCTTTGATTTGGGGGGCTTTGCATATTCTGTTTAAGTTATCTGTTTTTAAGCACGAGTAATAAGGTAATTTTAGCACTATATGGTTAGATAACGCGTTAAAATAGCTCCTCTTAATTTTTAGATAAAATACAGAGTTTAATTGGTTTTTTTATGACGCAATTTGTTCACCTTCACGTTCACTCCGAATACTCCGTTATTGACAGCACATTGGGCGTTAAGCCTTTCGTTTCTTTGGCAGAAAGTGCTAACCAACCCGCCATTGCGTTAACGGATCACTGTAATTTATTTGCTTTAATTAAATTTTACCGTGCTGCAAATGGTGCGGGAATTAAGCCTTTAATTGGTGCGGATGTGTTGATTGAGGATGAGGGGGGGGGGATTTTTTCTGCTGTATTGCTTTGTCAAAACGAGCAAGGTTATCTTAATTTATCGCATCTTATTTCACAAAGTTACCTTAAAAATCAAACGCTGCACCAAAACAGAATGGTGGCGTTAATGAAACGTGAGTGGTTGCAAGCGCATAACGAAGGGTTGATTGCTCTGTCAGGTGGACGAAATGGCGACTTGGGTGTTGCACTTTTGGCCGAAAATGCTGAATTAGTGGCCGAACGCACGCAATGGTGGCAAACCCATTTTAATGATCGTTTTTATATGGAACTGGTGCGCACAGGGCGAGAAAATGAAGAGGTGTATATTCAAAAGGCGGTCGAACTGGCGTTAGAGCATAACTTGCCTGTCGTGGCTACCAATGATGTACGATTTGCCACGGCTGACGATTTTGAAGCGCACGAAATTCGTACTTGCATTAGTAGCGGACATATTTTAGACGATCAAAGTCGCCCTAAGTTGTATTCAGAACAGCAGTATTTTAGAAGCTCTGATGAGATGGTAAAGCTCTTTAAAGACTTACCTGAAGCGATAGAGAATACGGTTGAATTGGCAAAACGTTGCAACTTAAGCTTATCACTGGATACATATTTCTTACCCGACTTTCCTGTTCCAGAAGGCATGACGTTAGCGGAATTTTTTATTGCTGAAAGCCACAAAGGGCTGGATGAACGCTTGGCCTTTTTATTTGGGCATTTGCCTAAAGAAGCCTTTGAAGAAAAACGTACCGAATACTACGATCGTATTAAATTTGAACTCGATATTATCTTGCAAATGGGCTTTCCAGGCTATTTTTTAATCGTTGCCGACTTTATTCAATGGGCTAAAAATCAACAAATTCCTGTGGGACCGGGGCGTGGATCAGGAGCGGGCTCATTGGTGGCGTACGCACTTAAAATTACCGATTTAGACCCCATTGAATACGAACTGCTATTTGAGCGTTTTCTAAACCCTGAACGTGTATCCATGCCCGATTTTGATATTGATTTTTGTATGGATCGCCGAGATGAGGTGATTGATTACGTGGCGCAACATTATGGGCGAGACCATGTATCGCAAATTGTAACCTTCGGTACTATGGCCGCCAAAGCGGTGGTTCGCGATGTTGGGCGAGTATTGGGCTTGGGCTATGGCGTGGTGGATGGCATTGCCAAGCTAATCCCCAATGAACTGGGTATTAAGCTCGCTGGCGCATTGGCACAAGAGGAAGACCTGCAAGAAAAATACGATAATGATGACGATGCGCGTCAGTTGCTAGAGTTTGCGCTAAAACTTGAAGGCACGGTACGTAATACTGGAAAACATGCGGGTGGGGTGGTCATTGGCCCCAAGCCGTTGGAACATTTTTGCCCACTTTTATGCGAGCCAGACGGTAAAGGCGTCATGACTCAGTTAGATAAAAATGACGTGGAAACCGCAGGGTTGGTTAAATTTGACTTTTTAGGCCTACGAACGCTCACTATTATTGACTGGACGTTGCAATCCATCAACCACGGTAAACAACCTGGAGATGAGGGCTTTGTTGACATTAACCGAATTCCTTTGGATGATAAACCCACATTAGAGATGATTCAAACGGGTAAAACCACAGGGGTGTTTCAGTTAGAGTCCAGTGGCATGCAAAGCTTGATTGTAAAGCTGCGTCCAGATAGTTTTGAAGACATTATTGCACTGGTTGCACTGTTTAGGCCAGGTCCGTTAGAGTCGGGAATGGTGGACAACTTTATTGCCCGAAAACATGGTCGAGAAAAAGTCTCCTACCCCGATGCACAATATCAACACGATAGCTTAAAAGAAACGCTTGAACCCACCTACGGGGTTATTTTGTACCAAGAGCAAGTCATGCAAATTGCTCAAATTTTAGCAGGTTACTCACTGGGTGAGGCCGACTTGCTTCGTCGTGCGATGGGTAAAAAGAAACCTGAAGAGATGGCAAAACAACGCTCTATTTTTAAAGAAGGTGCAATTAACAACAACGTAGATGGCGACCTTGCCATGAAAATTTTTGATTTGGTGGAAAAGTTTGCGGGTTATGGATTTAACAAATCCCATTCCGCGGCTTATGCACTGGTCTCTTATCAATCGGCTTGGCTTAAAGCGCATTACCCCGCTGAATTTATGGCGGCACAAATTTCATCCGATATGGACAATACCGACAAAGTCGTACACATGGTGAATGAGTGTGGCGATATGAATTTAACCGTACTGCCTCCTAATATCAATACGGGTGACATACATTTTAAACCCAAAGAAAACAATACGATTCACTACGGTTTAGGAGGAATTAAAGGCGCGGGAGAGGCGGCATTAGAGGGGGTGATTGCAAACCGCAATGCCAATGGCGAATACCGTGATTTATTCGATTTTTGCTTACGAATCGGTAAAAAAGTCAACCGTCGAGTGCTTGAAGCCCTCGTTCGTTCAGGTGCATTTGATAGCCTGCACCCAAATCGTCAATCTGTATTAGACAGCTCACCCATGGCGCTCAAACAGGCAGAACAACAGCTTAAAAATGACGAAGCAGGGCAAAATGACCTCTTTGGTGAAATGCTTTCCGTGGAAGAGAGTGGCGCAAGTCAATTGCTTGATGTGCCCGAAATGTCTGAAAAATTGCGCTTAAAAGGTGAAAAAGAGACACTAGGGCACTACATGTCAGGTCATCCGATCGACATTTACCGTAAAGAGCTTAATCGGCTGGTTGACACACCGCTTTCTGCACTGGTGCCTGAAAAATGGCGCAAACGCACCGTTGCAGGGTTGGTGGTAGAGATTCGAAATAAAATGACCCGTAACGGACAGCGAATGGGCTTTGCCACACTGGACGACAAAACCGCACGGTTAGACGTTGTGATGCGCCCAGCCGTGTACGAAGCGATACGCGAGAGTATTAAGGCCGATATGGTCGTGCTTGTTACGGGTGAAGTAGCTGAAGACACGTTTAACGGTGGTATAAAGATTGATGCGGAACAAGTCGTGACGCTCGCCGATGCACGGGTTGAAAAATCACGCGCCATTCAGCTTACGGTGCATTCTGAGACCTACACTTCAGAACAGCTTCCAACCCAGCTGCAAGCGCTCACAAGTTTGCTGGCAGAGTACCAAGCCGAACAAGGATTGCCGATTGAGATTAATTATCAAAACAATACGGCTCGTGTAAAATTAAAAAATACACAAACCCGCTATTTTCCCGATGATGAATTACTTGAAACGCTTCATAGCCAAGGCTGGAAGCCAGAGGTGGTTTGAAGGGGGGATTTTTTTTCGTTGTTTTATGCGGCCTTATTGCCTTATTTAGGGCGCAAAATGGTCGGTTTGGCCTTTTTATGAGTGTGTGGGTAGTCTAAATTAAAGTGTAACCCACGGCTCTCTTTACGCCTTTGTGCGCTCATTATCATCAGTTCAGAGACGAGCAAAAGGTTACGCAGTTCTAATAGATCGCTGGTAAGCGGGTGTTCACGGTAATATTCATTGACTTCTTTGTGTAAGTTTCGTAATCGTTTTCTGGCACGTTTTAAGCGGTTATTGGTTCGAACAATGCCAACATAATCCCACATAACACGACGAATTTCGTCCCAATCATGGGTGACTAATATTTTTTCACTCGGTTCGGTGGTGTGCGAGCTGTCCCAAGGTCGAATGGCTTGATGGTCTTCGGAATGTTGCATCTTATTTAAACAGTTAAACGCTTTTTCGATGCTTTGGTGTGCCATTCTGGCAAAAACCAACCCTTCTGCCAGTGAGTTGCTGGCCAAACGATTCGCGCCATGAAACCCTGTATAAGCGACTTCTCCAATGGCATACAACCCATTTAAAGAGGTTTGTCCCTCTAAGTTGGTTACCACTCCGCCACATGTATAATGTGCCGCAGGCACTACGGGAATGGCTTCTTGGGTAATATCAATTCCTACTTTAAGGCAACGTTCGTAAATGGTTGGAAAGTGCTCTTTAATAAACGTGTTTGATTTGTGTGAAATATCTAAAAAAATGCAATCAATCCCGTGTTTTTTCATCTCTTGGTCAATGGCTCTGGCCACAATGTCTCTGGGCGCTAAATCGGCACGTGCATCGTACTTAGACATAAAGGGTGTGCCATTGGGCAATTTTAAAATAGCACCTTCGCCGCGCAGTGCTTCGGAGATCAGAAATGAACGATCTTTAGGATGATACAAACAGGTAGGGTGAAATTGGTTAAACTCCATGTTTCCAACCGAGCAACCTGCACGCCACGCCATGGCAATACCGTCGCCAGTGGACGTATCTGGATTACTGGTGTACAGGTAGGCTTTACTGGCGCCCCCTGTGGCTAAAATGGTAAAATGTGCCGCAATATCATAAATTTTTTGATTGGTTTTATTGAGAACGTATGCCCCTAAGCAGTGATTTTTTTTTCTGTTTAATATAAGGTCAATGGAAATATGTTCGGGCAATAAAGTAATGTTAGGCGACTTTTTTACGGCTTTCACTAAGGTATTGATGACAGAAACCCCTGTGTGATCGGCGGCATGAATGACTCGACGATGGCTGTGCCCGCCCTCTTGAGTAAGGTGATAGGGGAATCGATTATTGCCATTTGTTTGTTTGTGTTTACTAAAAGGAACGCCAAGCTTAATGAGTTCATAAATGGCTTCTTTGGCATGAGAGGCGACGACGGTGACCGCTTTTAGATCACACAAGCCCGCGCCCGCGTCTAACGTATCCTCTATGTGTGATTCGATGTGATCAAATGGGTCCATCACACCTGCAATACCTCCTTGCGCATAATTGGTACTGCTTTCGGTAACGTGAGATTTTGCCAACAAAATCACGGAATGATTTTCTGCGAGTTTTAACGCGGCGGTTAACCCGGCAATTCCAGTTCCAATGACGAGCACATCTGTTGTTAAGCTTTGATTGTTTTTAGAATGGCTCATGGTTGTATCCTTTGTTGGCTAAAATGGTCGAGAAGGGGGGGGGAGAAAAGTTTTGTTATATTGAAGACATTATTATGCAATTAAGCCACCAGTATCTTTGAGTATTATAATTTAAACCGTTAATAAAAATATGGAAGGAATGATGTCTGAACAAAAAATATTAATCGAACAGGGGCAAATCATTTCCATAGAAGAGGAATTTGCGTACGTTCAGGTTCAAGTAACCTCGGGGTGCAATGGCTGTGCATCCTCTTCCAGCTGCGGTACGTCTGCTTTGGCGGGGTATTTTAAAGGCGGTTCTCGGGGGTTGATTAAGGTTAAAAATCATAGTCAGGGATGTGTTGGAGACAATGTAACACTTAAGCTAGACCAATCTCAGTTGGTTAAACAAGCTTTTATGGCGTATGGCATTCCATTACTGGGTCTGTTTGTTTTTGCGATGCTGTTTTTATGGCTAGGATCGATTTTAGGGCTTACGGAGTCAATGCAGGAGCTACTTTCGATTTTTGGCGGATTTATTGGAGTAGGGCTAGGCTGGGGAATTACCCGAAAAATATACCAGCCTGTGTTACCTGAAATGGTTGAGGTGCGTCAACGTAGTGAAGCTGAACAGTTAGCATAAAACCCTAACCCCCAGATAGAAAATACGTTTATACCGCAAACCTTTGCTGCGCCTAGCAAATCCAAAAAAGAACGCATCACCAATAAGGTGACTTTGTTTTTTTTGAATTCACTATGCACATCAAATTGTTTGCACTCTAATTCGCATTTCTATTTGGGGATTAGGGTTAAATATTTTTAATCTTTTAGCTCCTCCATAAAGTCGTCTGGAAATGACGCTAAGTCTTTGGTGAATTTTTTAACCGATCGTTGCGCGCGCATGAACTCTTTATTACTAATTTTCATAGTGTGCATAGACGCCATGGCCATCTCCCGAACTTCTTCGGTTACGTAACTGCTGTCTTCGGTTTCGACCACCACTAAGCGGGCAATGCTGAGTAAATTCACGAGTTCAAAGGCAATGTTCTCACCTTTTGGACAGCGTTTAACATTGTCTTGTTGAAATAAAATACCACTGTAAATCGAGTTTTTAACACGCCATTTTTTGGCGACATAGACCCCAATGTAACTGCTGGTGGTGTCGTATAATTTTAATTCTTTTTCTTGAGCGGTAGAGGGATGTCTTAGGCTTGCGATGTAGCACTCTTTATAGGATTTTGGGTCGTAACGATTTAACACAATGTACCCAACATTGAAAAGCAGTCCAAAAAGGTAAGCATCGCTGCTTTTTACTTCTGGGCAAAAATTGGACAGTTCTCCCATTGCCGTGGCAATTTTAATGGCGTGATTGACAATTAAGGCATCGTCTCCAAAGGATTGAAAGGTAAATTCTACGGCACTGGAAAAAAACACCGAAAAAACGCCCTTTGTACCTAACAGAGAAACGGCTTCTCTGGCCGTTGTAATCTCTTTTTGATGCACAAAACTTGCCACTGCTAAAAACTTCGTTAATAACTTAGGGTTTCGGCTAATGCACTCTGCAATGACCACAACATCGGGCGCTGGCCTGAGTGATTCATCTTGAAGCCGCATCACTTCGGTCGAAATGCTTGGTAAGTTTACTTTATTTAAAATATTTGCTGCCACAGCAAGTCTGTGTTTCATCATTTTTTTTAAGTCTATTAAAATTCTAAAATTGGATTAAATTCTACCACCTTATTCTCTAATGGGTATCGCTATATGGAGGGATTAAAAATTACGAAGTTTTTTGTGCCGTAACCAACCTTAGCTGCAAGGTCGTTTTTCCATAATAGGTGTTGAGGTTGGGTTGGTAAACGCAGTGAATGCTATCGCCTTTTTTAAAGGGGTCGGGCGCGTCACTGGATGCTTTGGCGTTGAAGTAGATGGCGGAAAGTATTTGTTGTTGATCGCCTTGCAGTTTAAATGATAGGTGGGTTTTGGTTTGCCCAACGGTTCTCACTTCTTTAATGGTGAAGTTTCCTGAAAACAAAGGTTTAGGCCATCCTCTTCCGTAGGGTTCAAGAAGTTTTATTTCGTCAATGAGTTGTGGGCAAAGTGCTTGCGCACTTAATATTCCATCGGTTTCTATAATGGGGGTAGGGGGTTCATCACCTATTTGGTTTTTAATGGCTTGTTCAAAGAGTGTTTCAAAGGCTTCAAAGTTCTGCTCAGGAATCATACAGCCCGCGGCACCCGCATGCCCCCCCATGGAAACAAAAAGGTTTGGGTGTTGGTCGGCCATCCATTGAAAGGCTTCCCGTAAATCAATGGTGGGCACAATGCCACGACCACTGCCAGCAATAAAGCCGTCTTCTAAGTCGGTCATGGCAATCGTGGGTAGGCCGTACTGTTCACCAATGCGAGAGGCGATAATGCCTTGAATGCCTGCGTTGCCTTGCATTCGAACGGTTAGGGTGTACTTGTTAGGGTGGTAGCGTTGTTCCGCAATGGCTTTGGCTTGGGTGAGCATACCATCTTGTTGGCTGCGGCGATTTAGGTTGTCGGCATCAAGCTGTTCTAGGTGTTGTTGAGCTTGTTGGGGGCTGGCTGCGGTTAAAAAATCAAAGGCGGTGGTGACATCACTCACTCGGCTGGCCGCATTGATGCGGGTGGCGACTTGAAAGCCTAAAAACTCAGCGTCGTACGGTTGTTTATTGTTGTCGTTTAATTGCTGCATCGCTTGCCAAGCGGGCGATTTAAATTGATTAATAAAGTGCAACCCTGCTTGCACAATGGCTCGGTTGTTTGGACTTTTTAAGCTGACACTGTCGGCAACCGTGCCAAGGGCAACGTTCATACTCAGGGCTTTTAAAGAGGGCGACTCTTTGGGAAGGTGACCTGCCTCAATGAGTGCTTGTCGAACCTGTGTCATGACAATAAAAATCACGTAACAGCCCGCAACGGTTTTATCGTATTCGCATCCTACTTGCTGTGGATTGACGGTGCAGGCTGCACTGGCTGGAATGCCCTCTTGCGGCAGTTGATGGTGGTCGGTAATGCAGACGTTGATACCAGATTCTTTTAGGCGTGCAATGCGGGGTTCATCACTGGAGCCTTGGTCGGCAGAGATGACCAGTGAAATGGGCTTGGGAATATCTAAAATACGGTCGACAACTTCATCGGTAATGCCGTAGCCTTGTTTGCGTTCACCAATAATGTGAACAACTCGATCACTGGGTACGCCAAAATAGTTAACCAGTGCTGTTTTGGCTACCCATGCTGAGGTAACGCCATCGGTATCATAATCGGTGGCGAGCACAATCACACCGTTGCTTTGAATGGCTTGCACAATAAGTTGTGCCGCTTGTTTGGCATTTTTTAACTCGTTGGGGTGCTGAATGTGCTTGAGTTTGGGAAAAATTATTTTTTCTAAATGCGTGGTCTCATCCACTCGGCTGGCAACGATCTTTGCTTGCAAGGGGGTTAAACCAAGTTGTGTTGCCGCTTTAAAAACGCTAGGGTTTACAGGGCGTTGCTGTATTTTAGGTATTTTTATCATGAAGGGATTCTAACAGAATGCGCATACGGTATTGTATCTATCTACATGGCTTTTTTAGCCATGGTTAAGGCGGTAACGCTATGGATTCAGGAGAACGATTACACTTCGTACGGGTCGTGCACCTTCACGGTGTATTGCACAAAAATATTGCCGAGTTTTTCCCCCCCCTCCCGATCTACGGTAATGGTCATTTTATCGTCCTGCCAAATATACGCTCGATATCCTAGACTTCCCCCCCAGCCTTTGGTTTTAATTTTTGAGGGGGCGCCCAGTTTTTGAATTAAGGCGCGCGCGACTTCTCGCGTGGTAATGGCGGTTCTGCGGTTGTTGTGTTCAATGGAGTAGGGGCGATAGAGTTGTTTAACGGAGGTGACTTTACCCGCATGATTGTAACGAAAGAGAATGTAATAGCTGTCTCGCATGGTCGACCATGGAAAAAACTTATCGTAATTGTGTTGTTTGATAGAGTCTTTGGCCTGTAAGTAGCCCCCAATACTCCATAGTTGGCTACGCACACTGGTGATATCGGCTTGAATTAAGTTCATGCCCAGTACATTTATGCTACTCACAGATGTGGTTTCCGCTGCATAAAGAGGGGGGGGGATAAAAATTAAACAGAAGATGAATGGCAATCGTTTATTCAATGTCATGAAATTTACTCTTAACTTGTGTAACCCGAATCCTCAGATAGAAAATACGTTTATAGCGATTAGGGGTAAAGGCTTCATTTTAATATAACGGCTTAGGGTAAAAAATCTTGAATTAAAGAGGTAGGAAAAAATTGGCGTAACTGTTGAGCGTCTAATTTTAATGCCTTTTCGTGAGCGGTGGGAGGCTCAAGTTGTGGCTGTTGATTGAGCATGACCATGGCTGTGGCATCGGAAGGGTTGTTGTTCTTTTGTGCTCTTGATTGAATGGCAAGCGTGGCAAGTTCTTTGCTGATTTGAATGTAAATGACACCACTAAAAACCGACAGGTTGTCATGACGTTGGAGCGATTGACACATCTCATAAAACGGCGTGCGATGTTTGGTTTGCAAAAAGGTGGCGTCTACAATCACATTAAAGCCAAGAGAGAGTATTTGTTTGGCTTGATTTAGTAAGGTTTGATAAACCTTTCGGTTCATTTTTACACTGTATAGAGATGCTTTTTCAGGCTCAGCAACACGGTGTAAAGGGGGTATGCCATAAAGCTGTTTACGCACTCGATCAGAGCTTAAGATAATGGCGGGCATTAGGGTTAGCAGTTGGTCCGCGAAGTAACTTTTTCCTGAACCAGAGACACCTTGTAACAAAATGAGTTTGGCGTTTGTATTAGGCTGGGTATAGGTGATTGCTAATTGCATATAATCACGAGCAATAAGCATGAGGTGTTTTTTTTCAAGATGATTTTCAGGCAGTTGGGTCGCGCGTAAGGTGGTGATTTTGGCACGAACCAAAGCACGATAAACCTGATAAAATTTTAATAATTTTAAGGCAGGGTAGTCGGTGGTTTGGCTTAAATACAGCGATAAAATTTTGTTAGACAAAGCGCTCTGTTGTTTAAAGTCTAAGTCAATTAATAGAAAAGCCAGATCACTGATGGTGTCAATCCAGCGAAATTCTTCGTTGAATTCAATGCCATCAAACAAAACGGGTTGTTGATTAATAAGCGTCATGTTATCGGTATGCAGATCCCCGTGGCAGGCTTTAATATGACCATTTTTTCTTCTTAGGCGCATCCGATTTGATAAGCGTTCAAATTGTTGTTGTGTCCATGTTTCGAGTTGTTTGAGAGTGGGAATGTCCTCTTTTTTAAAGTACGAATACAGGGTTGGAAAATTATCCTGCATCGGATCTAATAGGGTTAAGGGGGTGCCTAGTTTACTTTGTGCCAAAGAAGAATTGGGCAGTATCGCTTCAGCGGTTTGGTGAAAGTTGGCAATTAAGCAGGCAAGCGCCTCAACCTGTTCGGGGCGAAGCGTCTCTTTTTGTAGCTTTTTGCCCAAGACCTCATTGGGATCAAACTGTTTCATTTTAACCAAATATTCAATGGGCTGAGGGTGGCTGGGTGTGGGTTGCCATGAAATTTGATTGTGTTGATCTAAGTAAACCGCGACCACGTCTAAATAGAGTTGAGGTGAATAACGCTGATTAAGCTGTAACTCTAATCCACAGTACTGTTTGCGATATTTGAGCGTACTGAAATTTAAAAAGCCAAAATCGACTGGTTTTTTAAGTTTATACGCATAGGGTCCCGTTAAAAACACAACAGAAATATGGGTTTCGATGGTGGTAATCACCTCAACCGAATGGGGGTAGCTTTGGGGTAAGCAAAGGAGGTTAATAAGATCAGGGGTGTTCAATGGTTGAAACCTTAATCTATACAGTGAATAGAGGGGGGGATAATTTAAAGCGGGTTAGTTTGTCTTATTTTTATCAAAATGAGACACTAAACCGCATTTAATTTTCTATCTGGGGGGGTTACGCAACGCCTTGCTTTTCACGAATCTCTTGTTTGCGTTTCATTTCAACGGTTAAATCGGCCGTTGGGCGTGCTTCCATGCGTGGCAAGCCAATCTCTTCTCCGCTCATTTTGCAGTAGCCGAATTCCCCATTTTCGATAGAACGTAAGGATTTATCAATTTTAGCAATCAGTTTACGTTCACGGTCTCGGGTGCGTAGTTCTAACGCAAACTCCTCTTCTTGAGAGGCACGGTCACTTGGATCAGCAGGGGTTTCAGAGTCGGATTGTAAGTGGTTTACGGTACTGTTGGCTTCGGCCAGTAACTGCTCTTTCCATGCGAGCAATTTGCTTTTGAAGTGTTCCTGCATTTCAGGGCTCATATACCCTTCGTCTTTTGCTGGCTTGTATGGGGGGTAGTTTTCAATAAAATCCACTTCGTATTCCATTTTTTTCTCCTAACCTTTCTATCTCTAAGAATAGCTTGTTATTTTAGTTCATTTGCATGAACGGTAATATACTACCCTAATCCCCAGATAGAATATACGTTTATAGCACAAGTCCTTGACGTACCTAGCAAATTCAAAAAAGAGCGCATCACCAATAAGGTGACTTTACCTTTTTTAAATTCACTATGCACATCAATTACTTGCACTCTAATTCGCATTTCTATCTGGGGA
>JAKISK010000040.1 GCA_021648625.1 Thiomicrorhabdus sp.
AAGCTAAAAAGTATAAAGGGTAATCAGTTATGGGCCTCTCAATGCAAGTAGATATTGTTAGTGCAGAAGGAGAAATCTTTTCTGGTAAAGCGGAAATGCTTTTTGCACAGGCGGCCAATGGTGAGATTGGTATTCTGCCTCACCATTCCCAGTTTTTAAGCCAATTAAAGCCTGGTATTGTACGTGTCGTTAGTGGTGATGAAGAAGATCATTTCTACATCAATGGCGGTATTATCGAAATTCAACCCTCAGTTGTAACGGTTCTTGCGGACACGGCAATTCGAGCAGCAGATTTGGATGAAGCGAAAGCTAAAGAAGCTAAGCAACGTGCTGAAGAAGCAATGACCGATGCAAAGTCTGAAACAGACATTGCACGTGCGCAAGTTGAACTTGCCGAGGCCGTTGCTCAAATTCAAGCTATTTCTAAGTTAAGAGATCGCTTGCAAAAGACTGGGATGTCCTAATTCATTTCCTTATAAAAAAAGCGCCTTATGGCGCTTTTTTTTTCTCTAGTTTTTTAAAAAAATAACTGAAAATCAGTTGCTCTTTTGATGCTAATTCAAGTTGTAATTTTTTTTAAAAATTAATGAATACCCAAATTTTATAGGAAAAATCATATGGCTTTAAAAGTTGTTATTTTAGCGGCGGGTAAAGGCACTCGTATGCGCTCCAAGTTGCCTAAAGTACTGCAACCCTTGGCACAAAAGCCACTTTTACAGCATGTCATTGATACAGCTCAATCTTTAAACTGCGATGAAATTATTGCCGTGATTGGCCATGGTGCTGAGCTGGTTCAGTCTCGCGTAAGCGGTCAAAATATTTGCTTTGCTTTGCAAGAAAAGCAGTTAGGAACAGGGCATGCCGTTGTGCAAGCGAATAGTTACTATCAGGATGATGATACCGTATTGATTTTATACGGTGATGTTCCGTTAACAAGCCCTACAACCTTAAATGCATTACTGGCGTTAGTTGATGAGCAACATCCCTTAGCATTGTTGACGGTAACGCTTGAGAACTCAACGGGGTATGGTCGTATTGTTCGAAACACACAGAATGCGGTGCAATCCATTGTGGAGCAAAAAGATGCCACTGCTCAAGAGCTTGCGATTAAAGAGGTTAATACGGGCATTATGGCCGTTAAAGGTCGTTACTTAAAACAATGGTTAGCGGCGTTAGATAATCAAAATGTGCAGTCGGAGTACTATTTAACGGATATTATTGCGATGGCCGTCTCGGATGGTTTTTCGATTCAAACCGCACAGCCAACGCTTGAGACAGAAGTGCTGGGTGTGAATGATAAATTACAATTACAGAGCCTAGAGCGTGCATACCAGTTGCAAATTGCGGAATCCTTAATGCGGCAAGGTGCCACAGTGGTCGATGCCAACCGATTAGATATTCGAGGTGACGTGACGGTGGAAGCGGATGTGATGCTCGACGTTAATGTTGTGTTAGAAGGAAAGGTCGTTTTAGGAGAGAACGTTGTCATTGGTGCGCACTGTATTTTAAAAAATGTACAGATTGCCAGCAACACACACATTCACCCTTTTAGCCATTTAGAGGACTGTATTATTGGTGAATCTTGCTCCATTGGCCCTTATGCACGCTTGCGTCCAGGTACCGAGTTAGCCGATGAGGCTAAAATTGGAAATTTTGTTGAAATCAAAAAATCTAAAATTGGTAGAGGGTCTAAAGTCAGTCACTTAAGCTATATTGGTGACACCCATATGGGCTGTGATGTGAATATCGGAGCAGGAACCATTACTTGTAATTATGATGGGGTCAATAAGCATCAAACCATTATTGGAGACCATGTATTTGTGGGTTCAGATACTCAATTAGTCGCACCCGTTGACATAGAATCTGGTGCAACCATTGGAGCAGGTTCAACGATTACAAAAAAAGCGCCAGCAGAAGCGTTAACCTTAAGTCGCTCTAAACAAATTACCCTTAAAGACTGGCAAAAACCTACTAAATTATCCTAAATGTAACGGAATATTCGCATGGAGCTTATAACCCTTAACCCTAGTCTTTGTGATGCGTTTAAAGAGAGCATGTTAAGCAATCAATGGCATATTTCTCATCAGGATGCTGGGCAAACGCACTTAGTAGGGTGGGGCTATGAAATCACATGGCAGAAGTCATCTGGCTCTGTTACCCTGCGTTATTTTGATAAACAGGGTGTTGCCTCGGTATTCTTAGAGGTAAGCCAAGAGGCTTTGTCCGAGACTCAAGCGCTTATTGACCAATTGAATGCCCGTAATGAATAAACTGAATGGCTACATTGCTCTAACGCGAATTAATAAACCCATTGGGGTCTATTTGGTTTTATGGCCTGCCTTATGGGCGCTATGGCTTGCCTCTGAAGGAACGCCAAAACTGCATTTATTAGTGGTCTTTATTTTGGGTGCTATTCTGATGCGCTCTGCAGGCTGTGTGATTAATGATTACGCAGATCGTCACTTTGATGGTCAAGTTGAGCGAACTAACCAACGTCCTTTAGTGACGGGGCTATTGAGCGCTAAAGAAGCCCTTATCTTATTTACGTTATTATGTTTAATTGCATTTTCACTGGTTCTTACGCTCAATACATTAACGATTTTTCTCTCATTTGGTGCCGTGATTCTTGCCGTGCTTTACCCTTTTATGAAACGCCATACTTATTGGCCACAAGCTTTTTTAGGCGCTGCGTTTGCGTGGGCGATTCCCATGGCATTTGCTGCGGTACTTAATGAGGTTCCTTGGCAGGTTTGGCCTATTTTTTTTGCCACTTTAATTTGGTCTCTTATTTATGATACAGCCTATGCCGTGGGAGATATGAAATATGATCTAAAAATAGGGGTTAAATCAACCGCCATTCTCTTTGCGAAACACTTATGGCAGTGGATTGCATTCTTTCAGCTTGTGATGTTGGCTTTACTCTTTTGGATTGGTCAGTTATTTGAGCTAGGTATGGGCTATTATTTTAGTCTATTTATTGTTCTGTGTTGGTTTGCATACGACTTGAAGCGTTTAGCAACGCAAGATGCGCAACAGGCTTTTCAAGTTTTTGTACAAAATCATTGGATTGGGTTGATTATTTTATTAGGCATTATTGTTGACGACTTGAGTGTATAAAAATTCTCCCCCCCCTCCCGTGCTTGAATTACTGCAAACGATTATTTGAAGGTACACCATAGATACCGTTTACTTCTAATGCCCAGTTAGATTGTTCTAAAGGTTCTTTAATGGTGGTTAATAATAAATTTAACAGGGCGGGTGTAAAGGGCAGTTTAATCCCTTTGTTCGAGTTCGGTAATAAAATAAACATCGCGTCTTCTGTTTTGAGTGCGGTAAATGTGATTTTTGAGAACAGCAAAGGGGACTCACCTAATGGATAGCTTGGGTTGTGAGAAGTATCCTCTTTTTTTAAAACCGGTTTGGATTGGTAAATTTTAGGCCCTCTATTTTCGGGAGGTTTGTTATCAAAAAGAAGCTCCCCTGTTACAGGGTGCTGGCCGTGGAGTACAGGTAAGAGTATCGTTAGAAAGCGACGAGTAAGCCAGCCTGAATACATCTGTTTCTGTTGTACTTCAACGGTTAATAAAATACGATCCTCAACGGAGTTGTAAGTCGCTTTTAGTTGTTTTATCGGATATGTCATTCGTTTTTTACGTTAAAGGTGTGTTTTAGAAACACATTCAAACTTAATTTCAGCATTGGGTGTTTTACTTCCAGTAAAAGGAGGTCGCGTTTCATGAACCGCAATAATATGCATTTTTTTATCTAAAGAGCGACAAAATTTTCGTGCTTCACGAGTGATTTCTCGTTGCAGTACTTCTGGGCCAGAGTAAGACGAGTTGTTTTTTTTGATTTCATAACTGTTTTCGCCCGTTTGAACAATGTTTCTCTCTTGCATTGTGCTGCAAGCACTTAATACCAAGGATGAAAGTAATAAAAAAAAAGCGGTTTTCATAAAGTAGCCTTTCTAAAGTAGGGTTTACAGCGCTTTAAAATCAGAGCATTTGACCCTGATGAGTATTCATTTTAATCGGTTGGCAGGTTCCTTGGTCAATTAATATATTTAAATTATTAATCGAATCTTGAAAGCCAAGTTTTGCGGCAGTCGTAAAAAAGTTACAGGCTTTTTCAACGTCTTTTTTAAAGCCGTGCCCTTCCAGTAACATCATACCAATATTGTGCATGCCTTGTGGGGCTCCTTTTTTAGCCGCGGTTTGGTATAGCTCTGCCGCTTTGGCGTAGTCTTGTTCCACATAAATGCCTTGTTCGTACATTAAGCCTAAGCTTAATTTTGCATCAACAAGGTCTTGTTCGGACGCCTTTTCAAACCACTTGAACGCTTGCTCTGCTGAGGGCTCAACGCCTTGTCCGTTAATAAAAAGATGCGCTAAATTATTTTGTGCTTCGGCAACACCATTTTGAGCGGCTAATAATAGCCACTTTGCCGCTTCTTTATTGTCTTTTTCAACAACTTTACCTTGTAGATAAATGGTTCCCATATAGCTTTGCGCGTTTGGGTTACCCGCTTTTGCTGAGAGGTTTAACCATTTGAGTGCTTTTTTAGGTTGCGCTTCCGTCCCTATGCCAAAGAGCGCCATGTGGCCGATTAAAAATTGTGCTTGGTTGTTATCTCCTGAGGAGGCTTTGAGTAAGGACTGATAAGCTTCTGTGTAGTTCTCACTATTATATTGCTCAATGCCCAATTCAAAGGGGGTTGTTTTTAATGACTCGGCTAAAGAGATGGACGACATACTCAATAGTAATAATGTTATTAACCATAGGTTTCGTTGTTTCATAAAAGCACTCGTAATTTTTTTAAAAAAATGAATGGCCGATTTTACAGAAGGAGTGTTAATTTACAAGAAAACTTCTGAACAATGATTTGGTTTTTGGTAAATACGTGAATTCAGGATAGACAGGGGGGAGAAAAATACCTTTATTCAAACGGAGTGTATTAGCCATTTACAGGATTGGGTATTATGATGGCATTGCTCACCGTATAGGGGTGTCGTCAAGTTTTTTGAGTCACTCCTTTAAGTAAGCAAGGCAAAAACACCTCTGTTAAGAGTAGAGGGTATTTTTGTTGACTGAAAATTGAGCGTCTAGCATACCCTATTTTTTGTCTTGAATTAGCTGAAATATGGCTTGTTAGATAAGGCCAAATATTGAGTGCTTGACGAGAAAAGGTAAAGGGCGTGCGTTGAATGGTGCTGTCTTGAAATAACACCTCTCCTAGCGGCTTATTACCGAGTGTTTGTAGAGAGAACCAAGGGTTGTTATCTGAAAAATTTGGAATCACCGTGCGCGCGTACACCCAATTTTCTCCCCCCCCTCTAAGTAGCACGCAGCGAATCCATGCGAGTTCATTGGGTTGCATATTTAAGGATTGACCTTCATTTGCCAGAGGACGTTCCAGTTGCTCAGAAAGAACAAATACTTCTAAGTTGGGGTCAAGTAAGCGAAGTTGAGCGGTAAGCGAGCCTTGCGTACTTAGCCATTGCTGTATGTGTTTTTTTGGGCTAATGCGTTGAATCAGTTTGGCAGGTTTCCAAAAAATAGGTTGCGCATGTGTGTGGGGACTCTGTGTTTTTTTTTTGATAAGTTGTTTAATTTTAGAAAGCCGATCGGTTGCTTGCATGGGGGTTTCCTTAAGCGTGTTGGTAGTCTATTTTTTGACCAATCCAGCGTGTATTGAGTGCCTCAATTTGTTCGGGAAATTCTATAATCATGGTGCTTGCCCATGTTTTGGCAATGGGAATCCATTCGGCATCGCGCTTTAAATCAGCAATTCTAAATTCCAATCCGCCTGTTTGCTTGGTTCCCAACACTTCTCCTGGGCCACGAATTTTTAAATCCTCTTCGGCAATCTTAAACCCATCCGTGGTTTCGCGCATAATATTTAATCGAGCTTTGCCCGTTTGAGATAGCGGGGCTTGGTACAATAAAACGCAGTGGCTTTGCTTGCTGTCTCGCCCAACGCGCCCGCGTAACTGGTGTAACTGCGCTAACCCTAAGCGCTCGGCATTTTCAATAATCATTAAACTGGCATTGGGCACATTGACCCCCACTTCAATCACCGTTGTGGCAACCAGTAAGTCTAACTGATGTTGTTTAAACGCGTTCATAACAAGGGCTTTTTGTTCTCCCTTAAGACGACCATGAATTAATCCCACTCGTAAATCAGGCCAATGCTCTGAAAAGAGAGAAGCCGTAACCTCAGCGGCTTGTGCGTGCAACAGTTCAGATTCCTCAATTAAGGGGCACACCCAGTAAGCTTGCATACCTTGTTGGCATTTGGCGTACAGATGTTCCATGACTTCAAAGCGTTTTTCATTGCTTAATACCGCAGTTTCAATGGGCTTTCGACCTGGAGGAAGTTCGTCAATCACCGATAGATCTAAATCACCGTACGCGGTCATGGCAAGGGTTCTTGGAATGGGCGTGGCGGTCATAATCAATTGATGTGTGTGAATATCTTTATCGCGGTTTTTTTCGTGGAGTGATAAGCGTTGGTGCACACCAAATCGGTGTTGTTCATCAATGATTACAAACCCTAGCTTGTGGAACGTGACGGCTTCTTGGAACAGCGCGTGGGTTCCGATAATCACGCGGGCGGTTCCCGTTTCAATCTGTGTCATCATCTCGCGTTTTTCAGCCACTTTCATTCGTCCATTAAGCCAAGCGACGGGTATTTCTAACGGTTCTAGCCATTCATTAAACGCTTCTAAGTGCTGTTCGGCTAAAATTTCTGTAGGTGCCATAATGGCAACTTGATACCCTGCATCGGCGGCTTGAATGGCCGCTAATGCGGCAATCACGGTTTTACCAGAACCTACATCCCCTTGCACTAAACGTTGCATGGGGTGAGGTTGGCTTAAGTCGTTTTGAATTTCGCGAAGCACGCGTTGTTGCGCCAAGGTAAGTTCAAAGGGCAGGCTGGTAAGCAATGCATTGCAAGTTTGGCTGGGTGGAAAGGCGGGGGCGTTGCGCTGTTTTTCTGTCGCACGCATCTGTTGCATGGCGGCTTGCTGGTTAATTAACTCCTCAATAATTAAGCGCTGTTGAGCGGGGTGCTGAAACTGCTTAATTTGCCTTAAATCATCGGACGGTTGTGGCTGATGCAGCGTTAACAGAGCTTGATTCAGCAAAGGAAGTTTCAGTTGCACGAGTAATTTTTGTGGCAGCAATTCATCCAAAGGTGACTGCTTGAGCAGGGCAATGGCTTGTTTGATGAGTTTTAAAATAGAGGCCTGTCCTAAGCCTTCGGTGGTTGGGTAAATGGGCGTTAGAGTGCTGTCTAATGGAACCTCTTTATCAGGATGAATAAACTCATAAGAGGGGTGTACCATCTCAAGCCCGTTGGGGCCCGAGCGTAGTTCACCAAAGACACGAACGGTTTTTCCGTGTGCAAATTGTTGAGCCTGTCGTGGGTAAAAGTGAAAAAATCGTAAGGTTAAAAAGTGACCAGATTCGGTTTGCAGAGTGACCAATAAACTGCGACGACGACCTTGGTTGAGTGTTTGAGAAAAGATCGTGCCTTCAATTAAAATTTCCCCCCCCACCTGTGCGGAACTTAACTCAACCAGCCGTGTTTTGTCTTGATAGCGTAAAGGTAAGTGAAACAGTAAGTCTTGAACGACAAAAAGCCCCAATTTTTGGAGCTTTTCAAACTGCTTTTCCCCGACTCCTTTTAGGGAAGTTAAAGGGTGTTGCGCTAACATGCCTTTGCTAACATACTGTTTTAGGTCTCTTTAGTAAGCGGACAGCGCCATAATGCCATCCATTTCAACATCGGTGCCTTTGGGCAGTTCTTTTACACCAACCGCAGCACGTGCCGGGTAGGGTTGTTCAAAATATTGAGCCATGATTTCATTCACGGTTGCAAAGTGGCTTAAATCCGTTAGAAAAATATTGAGTTTGGCGATGTCCTGCAAAGAACCCCCAGCGGCTTCACATACGGCCGTAAGGTTTTTAAATACTTGATGAATGCGCTCGGCAATGTCACCCTCTTTGAGCGCCATCGTTTCTGGAATGAGTGCAATTTGGCCAGATAAATAAACCGTATTTCCGATACGTACCGCTTGTGAATAGGTTCCAATGGCTTGTGGCGCATTTTCAGTGGAGATAACTTCGCGCATGGCGTGTTCCTTTTGGCTTAGATTCGATGAATTTTTTCTACAATGGAAAGTTGTTTTAAGCGACGCATGACCTGTGCTAAGTGAATACGATCCCGAACATTAATGGCAAAGTACATAAAGCTGTAGGTCTCATCTTTGTCTTCCGAGCGTACGCGCTCAATATCGGTATTGGTTTTGGCAATTTCATTCGCAATGGTGGCTAGGGCGCCACGCTGATTGGTGGTTTCAAGTTGCAACTCTGTCAAATAAGTGCCTTCGGGGGACTTCGCCCAGTTTACGTCGAGGCATTTTTCGGATAAATTTTTAATACTTTTGACGTTATGGCAATGACAGCGATGAATTACAAGGCCTTTTTCGGCACTGATAAACCCAACAATTTCATCCCCAGGAATGGGGAGGCAACAGTTTGCAAAGTGGATCAACATGCCTTCGGTGCCAGAAATGGGTAAGGGGGTGTTGTCCACTTCAGAACGTGGGTTATTGTCCGGAACTTGGTCGTCTGATCCCAGCACGGTATCGTGAACTTGCTTGGCCACTAAAGGGGACATTCTGTTTCCTGTACCAAGGTCTTCGAGCAATTGTTCCCAACTGGATAAGTTCAGTGCGGCGATGAGCGTCTCTTGTATGTCACTGGTTAAGCCAGAGTAAACCATGTTGTGTTTGCGCAGTGATTGGCTGAGCAGTTTTTTCCCAAGTTTAATGGCATCACCGGTTCGTTGGCTTTTCATAAAGTGGCGAATTTGAGAGCGTGCTTTGGCGGTATTGACAAAGTTTAGCCATGCTGGGTTGGGCTGAGTATGGCTGCCTTTGATAATGTGAATGGTTTTTCCTGTTTCGAGTTTAGTTCGAAGCGGAACCAATTTTTTATCAATACGGCAAGCAATGGTTGAATGCCCAATATTGGTATGCACAGCATAAGCAAAGTCAACGGGTGTTGCGCCTCTTGGCAAGGTAATAATGTCGCCTTGGGGAGTAAATACATAAATAACATCAGGAAACAGGTCGATTTTTACGTTCTCTAAAAAATCGAGTGAATTGCCTGCGCTCTGCTGAATTTCAAGTAAGTTTTTGACCCACTCTTGTGCACGAACATCAACATGAGAAGGCAGGTATTCTTCCGTCGTTTCGTTTTGCTTGTATTGCCAGTGTGCAGCAATTCCGTGCTCAGAGGCTTCATGCATGGTTTTATCACGAATTTGCACCTCTAGGTGTACGCCAAAGGGGCCAAATAAAGCGGTATGCAGGGATTGATAACCATTGGATTTTGGAATGGCGATGTAATCTTTAAATCGCCCTGGAAGCGGCTTGTAAAGCGAGTGAATGGAGCCAAGCGTTCGGTAGCAATCATCGGCCGAATTGGTGATGATGCGAAAGGCAAAAATATCCAAAATATCCGCAAAGTTTTGACGCTTATTGCGCATTTTTTTATAGAGGCTGTAGAGATGTTTTTCACGACCAATCACTTGACCCGTGATGTTCTCTTGATTTAGACGGTTTTGAATCGTGTCGGTGATTTGTTCAATGACTTCATTGCGATTACCGCGTGCTTTACGTACGGCATTTTCAAGCACCGCGTAGCGCATGGGGTACATGGCTTTAAAGCCGAGGTCTTCCAGCTCAATACGAATGGCATTAATACCTAATCGTCCAGCGATGGGAGCAAAAATTTCGAGGGTTTCTTTGGCGATACGACGTTGTTTGTCGGGACGCATGACGCCAAGGGTTCGCATATTATGTAGGCGGTCTGCAAGCTTGATAAGAATGACACGAATGTCACGTGCCATCGCCAAAATCATCTTACGAAAATTTTCGGCCTGCGCTTCTTGTGGGCTTTCAAACTCCAGCTTACCGAGCTTGGTTACGCCATCCACAATCTCGGCAACACTTTCACCAAAATGTTCAATAATATCCGCTTTGGTGTAAGAGGTATCTTCAACAACATCATGTAAGATAGCCGCAATTAGGCTCTCTTGATCGAGCTGAATTTCCGCCAAAATTTCTGCAACCGCAACGGGGTGCCAAATATAATCCCCCCCCGATTTTCGGGTTTGCCCACGGTGCGCTTTTTCCCCAAACTCAAAGGCTATTTTAATACGATTTACGTGTTCTTTCGAAAGGTATTGTGACGCTTTTTCAATGAGACCATCGAGTGAGTTTGGGGTGGGCATAGCGGGAAAGCAACGCGCTAAATTAGTTAAAGAAAGGCGGGGTATTTGGATCGGACATCACAACATCTTTATCAATGGTTCCTGCTGCTAATTCACGCAGAGCAACCACGGTTGGCTTATCGTTATCCCAGTCAACCGTTGGCTCTGCTCCGTTGGCAATTTGACGTGCGCGTTTGGACGCTAAAATGACCAGTTCAAAACGGTTTTCTACTTGGTCTAAACAATCTTCTACAGTAACTCGAGCCATAATAAATCCCTAATTTAATAAAATTAAACGTAAGGGTCTATTTTACACGAATTTTAAATTAAATGAGCTAAATAATTTTGCAACATCTTTTGTTGAGATTTCATGGCGGAAAAAGCGTTTTGTCCCAGCTGTTGGCGTTGTTCTAAGTGGTCAAGCAGTGGGGGGAGAATTTTTGATAACGCTTGATAATCTTGGCATTGAAGAATACCTGAATGATGTTGTAAAAGCGCCATCTCTTCAGCAAAGTCTTTCATGTCTGCGCCAACAATAATGGCTTTTTGATAGGCCGCAGGTTCCAAAATATTGTGGCCGCCTTTGGGTGCAAAGCTTCCGCCCATTATGACCACCTTGGCATGCTCAAATAGAGGCATCAGTTTTCCGAGTCGATCGTCTAAAAAGAGAGGCGTTTCTTTTGTGGGCTGCTCTCCTTTGCTGGCAACCAATAAGTTGGGGTAGAGCGGTTTGAGCTGTTTTTGAATGGTTGCACTGCGATTGGGGTGGCGCGGAACGATGACAAGTTGTTCTGGGCGATTGAGTTGTTTCCAGAGTTGCGCGATTTGCCGCTCTTCGTCCTCATGGCTGGAGGCGAGCAGCACATACTCTTGGGCAATAGGACGGGGCGCGTGAGACAGGGCAGTAATTTGAGCGTATTTTAGGTTTCCGAGTACGATTACTTTCTCTTTGGAAGCACCAAGGGTGATAAAACGCTCTGCCTCATCTTGCGAGCGAGCGAGAATTTGATGAACGTGTTTTAAGCTGTTTTGATAGCTCTGCTTTAACCAGTTGGGGGCGTTTAACGTTTTAGGAGAGAGCCGACCACTGAGAATTTTAAGCTCAATATTTTGTTGGTGGCACAGGCGATAGAGATTGGGCCAGATTTCAGTTTCCAATATCCACGCATTGGTCGGCTGGCAGTTTTTTAAAAAATGCTTAATCGCAAAAGGCCAGTCTAATGGAAGATAGCAGTGCGTGACGTTATCTTGAAATAACATTTTAACCAATTGTTTTCCTGTGGGCGTATTGGTGGTAACTAAAATGTGGTATTCGGATTCTAACGCACGAATTAAAGGTTCAGCCGCTTTCACCTCGCCTACAGAAGCACAGTGAAACCAAATGCGTTGTGACACTTGCGGCAATGCAGGGTATTCCAAGCCCAAGCGTTGACGAATAAAATCCCCCCCCCCTTGCTTTTTGACACTGTCGATTAAGACCATTATCCAAATGAGAGGGCTGAAGAGGCGAATGAGGAGTTGATAGATCATATAAATAGGGACGCTACCCTTTTGTGGCAATATTTGGTGCGTTTTTAACGGCATAACAAGGGAGGTGTTTTTTTATATTACCTGTCACCTTAATGTCCCGCCTGTAACAACGCTTCCATCATCGCAATATCACCGGGTAGATCCACTTCGGGGGAGTCCCATTTGCTTTGCACGACTTTGATTTTATGACCGTATTCGAGTGCGCGGAGTTGTTCCAGTTTCTCAATGTCTTCGAGTTTGCTCATCGGCAGAGCATTGAATGTGTCTACAAACCGTTTGGTGTAGGCGTAAATTCCAAGGTGTTTAAAGCTGTCGTGATCCCAGTAATCGCGTCCGTGAGGAATGGTTGCACGGGAAAAATACAGTGCAAAATCGTTAACATCGGTGACTAACTTCACGTCTTTGGGGTTGGTGATTTCGGCTTCATTAATGATTTTGAATGAGAGGGTACTCATTTCAAAGTCCCCTTGGTAATCGTCTGCAAGAAAGGGGGCGATCACATCTTCAATGGACTCAGGATGCACCAGTGGTTGGTCGCCTTGCACATTGATAATGAGGTCGTCATCTTTTAAACCGAGCGTATTGGCGGCGGCGGCAATACGGTCGGTACCCGATGCGGCTTCGATTGGGGTCATTATGACTTGACCACCAAAGCTTTCTACCACTTGTTTAATACGATCATCATCCGTAGCAATGTACACGCCTTGTAACCCTTCTGCTTTGGAGATGCGTTCGTATACGTGTTGAATCATCGGTTTGCCATCAATGAGTTTGAGGGGTTTTCCGGGTAAACGAGAGGAGCCGTATCGAGCTGGGATAAAAACGTGGGTATTCATAATAAATCTCAGAATTTTCAGGTTATTTTAACGATAGAGAGGGGGGGGGGCTAAATTTTTCTCCCCCCCCCTCAAGATAAATCCGCTAATTAATTTATCTTGTATCTTTTAAAAACGTAGGCTGAGCTGATAATATTTTTGCACTTCTCGGGCAAGCCTTACGTCTAATATTGTTCGATGGTATAGCCTAATTTCTTTAGCTTTTCAAGTACACTGTCTTCTCCCGCTAAATGTAAAGCTCCTACTAAAATCATTTCGATTTCTTTGGTTTTTATCATCATTTCTATCTGAGGGATCCATGCATTATTGCGTTGTACGACGATATTTTGATACGCAGAAGGGAAGTCTTTTTTCATCGGGAGTATACCGATATCATCTAATGTTTGAATATCCCCTGTTTTCCAAGCAGTTTTTAACTCATTAAATAGTTGGGGAAGTTGTTTTATGTCCCTCAGCGTGTAAGCAATAAATTCATCTGGATTGTTTTCACCAAGAGCCGCGATAAAATTTAACTGCTGATCAACCGTTTCAAGTTTCCCCAATGATTTTGAGTCTTTCTTGGCTTTCTTGTAGTAAAAATCATCTACGCCTGGGGAATCAACCCCTAGTTTTATGAGTTCATGAACGGTAAGCATAAGAGAAGCCATGGCAGGTTTATGCTCTTTAATGAGATTAATTAGCTCCGTGGGCATATCTGATTCATTTAAATAATCAACAAGTGCTTCATAAGTTTTAGGGCTTAAATGGTCTTTTAATGTTGAAC
This sequence comes from Thiomicrorhabdus sp., assembly GCA_021648625.1. Lineage (GTDB taxonomy): Bacteria > Pseudomonadota > Gammaproteobacteria > Thiomicrospirales > Thiomicrospiraceae > Thiomicrorhabdus. The sequence continues at coordinate 13,415 of JAKISK010000040.1, forward strand.
CGTCTTGATAGCGCATTTTTTGAGACATCTTTTCTTGCGTTTCTGGCAGTTCAATCTTTTCCATATCGGTTTCAAATACTAGGTGTTCAGATTGATTATAAATAGTCTCGAATTCAACGGGTAGTGGATAGTCATTTTTGTTAAGCATGTGGATGGTACCACCAATAAAGAGATAATCATCTCCTTTAGAAACTTTCCATAACGGTGATTTTGCAGAAGCAGATACTGCAAATGCTAAGAGAGAAATTATTAATATTGCTAGTTTGATTGCTTTCATTACGAGCCTTTTTTAGTTGTTAGGCGCCTGTAACAATGCCCTAGATTTTGATATGAAATTACTTTTAAAAGCGAACTGTACCACAACGATTAGCTGATCTTTTCATTATAACTGACCATTTAAACGAAGGGCAGGAGGGGGGTAAATTTATGGATTATTACATTCTAGAATACAAGTCACGTAATAGTTCAGGGGTGACTTTATCTTTCCAGTTAGCACCGTATACGTTTTCCCACAGCGGGGCAAGACCCGATGCGGTACGAATCATTTTATCCATGTCCGCTTCGGATAAGTTTTTGGTGATGCCTTTGGGTAGGGTGATGTTGTGTTTTTTGAGCATCTCTCGAAAGGTTTTAACCCCTTCTGGGTAAAATTCATCCAGCACATCAAACGCAATACAATTACCAATGCCGTGGTGGTAGCCCATGACATAAGATAGCCCGTAGGATAACGCGTGACACGCGCCCACTTGACTGTAAGCGATGCTTTGGCCGCCCATGTACGAGGCCATCATCAGTTTTTCATCGGAATCGGGGTGGTCTCTCAAAAAGACTTGATTGCATAGGTCGAGCGATTTTTCACCAAACGCGCGGGCAAACTCATTAATGTAGGTGCCGTTGAGTGCTTCGATGTTGTGTATGTAACAATCCATACCTGTATAAAACCATTGGTCTCTTGGTACGCCTTGTAACAGATCGGGATCCATGATAATTTGATCGTACACGGTGTAGTCGGAGTTCATGCCCAGCTTTTTGTCAGGGCCAGTGAGTACCGTGGTGCGAGACGCTTCAGCACCGGTACCCGAAATCGTGGGAATGCCCACGTGATGCACGGCAGGGTTTTTGATTAAATCCCAACCTTGATACGACGCGGAGCCACCTTCATTGGTCAGCATAAGGGCAACGGCTTTGCCTAAATCGAGAGCGGATCCGCCACCGAGTCCTACGACACTAACGGGGTTTTTCCATTCATTATTTTGAGAGGCAAATCGTTGTACTTTTAAGGTTAGTGCATCCACATAGGTGGTTTTAGGTTCGTCGGTAACATCTAGCCAGATAACCATGTCTTGTGATTGGGCGGGAATGCGCTCTGCTAACGGCTTGTTTTTGTGTACTTGATCGACTAAAAATACCACAAAGTCATTGGGTTGTTGGCGCTCGTCTGCAAGCACGTCATCCAGTTGATCAAATGACCCGCGACCAAAAATCATTTTAGGCACGGTTTTAAAATTACGAAATTTCATAAAAAATTCTCTTATTTTTTGAATACGTTAGCAAAAGCCTTAATGCGAGACTGAATGTCCTCTTCGCTCCATGAGAGCTGAATTAACATGGAGACCGTGCGGCTAATAATGGCATCGGATTTTGGCGTTTTAATTTGGGTGTAATCTGGACGGTCTTCAATGAGATGAATGGGCAGTTTGGCCGAGCTGGTCATATTATGAATGTGAGTCCAGTTTTTAAGGTAGTGCCAGTTATTGCCGTACCAGTAAAACACAGCGGGAACGCCTTCTTTTCCTAAGGCGGAAACGACTTCTTGAGCGCGTGCTTCGGTGGGTAAGAAAATGCTTAAAAATCCTGCGTTGTCGCCTGCCTCATCCGGCAGTTCACGGAAAGTGACTTCTGGGTATTGGGCGAGAGCCTCTTTTAGGGCTTTTTTATTACGGCGTTGAGTCTCTAATATGCGTGGCAATTTTTTCCACTGTGCCACACCTACTGCCGCATTCATCTCTGAGATACGAAAGTTGTTGCCCATAATCGGATGGCTTTCTGCGCCACGATCCAGTCCGATATGATCGTGTCCGTGGTCAGAAAACATGTGGGCATTGTTATAAATGGTTTCGTCATTGGTTAGAATCGCACCGCCTTCACCACACGAGACCGTTTTTACCGAATCAAATGAAAAACAGCCGACTTGCCCGATGGTTCCTAACGCTTGACCTTTATAGGTTGCGCCCGTAGCTTGGCAAGCATCTTCTAATAAAATCAGGTTGTGCTTGTCGCAAATGGCTTTGATCTCGTCCATTTTCCCCATGGAGCCACACATATGGACAAAGTTAATGGCTTTGGTGCGCGGGGTAATCACGGCTTCAATGCCTTCAGGAGAGAGCGTAAGCGTCTCATCAATTTCGGCAAAAATAGGAATCGCTCCTGCAAATACAACGGCTTCTACGCTGGCCACAAAGGTAAACGGAGGTACGATGACTTCATCGCCTGCGCCAATGCCCGCGGCCATTAATGCGGTGGTAAGCGCGGTCGTGCCACTGGAGACTAAATGGCTGTGTTTGGCTTTGGTGGTGTCGCAAATCAGCTGTTCTAGCTCGCGAGCCTTCCATACGTCATTGCGCATGCCGTCAAAGTTATAGCGAAAGGTAAAGCCTTTGTCCATTACTTCATTAATCTGTGCTTTTTCGGCATCATCAAAAATTTCAAAACCGGGCATGCGGTACTCCTATATTGTTTAGTTGTGTTTATTTGGACTCAATTAAAGATTGAATCAAGCTGCTGTGTTTTTTGTATTGATTGGCTTGCGTTAAGCGACCTGCACTAAAAATGCTGTGCAACTCGTGCAGGGCAATGTCAAACACATTATTGATGACAATGTAATCAAACTCATGGTAATGCGATATTTCACTTTGTGCATCGGCCATTCGGCGTGCAATCACTTCGACACTGTCGGTGCCGCGCCCACTTAAACGGCGTTGCAGCTCGTCTAGGGAAGGGGGGAGAATAAAAATAGAAATGGCATTAGGCATAATGGAGCGGACTTGTTGTGCGCCTTGCCAGTCAATTTCTAAAATAACGTCCTTGCCTTTTTTGAGTTGAGCCTCTACCGCACTTTTGGAGGTGCCATAAAAATTATCAAACACCTTGGCGTGCTCTAAAAAGTCGTCATCGGCGATTTTTTGTTCAAAGGCTTCTGTATTTAAAAAGTGATAATTTACACCATCTTCTTCACCAGAGCGAATTGGGCGAGTAGTGCTTGAAACAGAAACGACAATATGGCTGTCGAGTTGAATGAGCTTGTTGACTAAAGACGTTTTTCCTGCTCCCGAAGGGGCAGAGACGATATAAAGTGAACCAGACATGATGCTTCTCCTTTCTTATGCACGAATTTAATATTTTAACAGAGAAATGAATAGGGAAGGAGGCAGAGACTCGTTAAATCCATTACCCTAATCCCCTGATAGAAAATGCGTTTATAGCACAAGCCCTTGCTGCGCCTAGTAAATTCAAAAAAGAACGCATCACCAATAAGGTGACTTTGTTTTTTTTGAATTCACTATGCACATCAATTACTCGCCTAAAAGCGCCTACTGTTGGTGCACTCTAATTCGCATTTCTATCAGGGGATTAGGGAATGTTAAATTCGATAAAATCAGAGGCTTCTATTAGGCTGGACAGGGCTTCTTGTTCACTGGATTTGGCAACGTTTATTTTTAGGTCGTTTTGAATCTCGACTTCTTCGTTGTTTTTTATGAGGCGTTTGTAGTCTTTTTCGGCGTGGACGTAAACTTCCTCCTCTCCTTTTTTGTCTTCAAACCGCAGTTCGTTAAACCCTGTGCCTTGGTGGGTTTTGGATTTTAGGGTCATTCGTGTTTTGTGTTCGGACAATTTGTAGGGCGGTACGTTTACGGTGTCGTAGGTGCGGCCTGTAATGATGGGTTGGTCGGGGTCGCTTTTTAAAAAAGCGACGATGACTTATTGATGAATTTTGGAGAGGGGGGGGATTTAGATTGGATTTTTTCCCCCCCCTATCATGCCAAAACTACAGATAATCGACTGTTTTTTAGCCTAAAAAACTATTTAAGAGTTCCTCCCCTTTTTTAATGGCGTTGGTGCGGGGCATTATGGCGGTCGTTAGGTGTGAAACGCGGTTGATGAATGGTATAATTGTGAATATACACTTTAAATTAATTAACAAGGAGAGGTTTTATGTTATTTTTATTAGATTTTAATGTTGAATATCCTGCAACTATGAGTCAACAGGAGTTATTTACCATTTGGTCAGAGGAAGCTGATGCGGCGTTGGGTGCGAAAGAGGCAGGTGTAGTCGTTGATCTATGGAAGTGCGTCGGCCAACGGCGTATTGTCGCAGTGGTTAACGTCGATTCTCCGGATGCATTGGATCAAATACTACTTGATCTTCCGATTATGAAAAAACACGGCCAGTATGTACATGTCGATGTAACCTCTTTAAGAAAATATGAGGATTTTGCGTCGGACGTAAAATCTAGGTTGGAGTAAGAAGCAATACCTAACGAATAAGGTTAGATCGTGATTCGCGCACAGCGTGAAGCCACGATCTGAACCCTTTGTTGGACAAGCCTGGTCTATATAGGTTGTGTTGATGCTTGCTATGAAGATAGCTTTTTGAATGTCTTACCGATAGGGTTCATAATGGTGTGATTTGGCTCTGAATACCCTAAAAATTCAATACTCATAAACCCCCTGTTATTTTTTGAACTATTTTCGACGGATTTCCAACGATTTTTTCCTTATTTAAACGCATCCCGACTCCTCAGACCGTTTGACTGCTAAAAAAGAGAAGGGCGGGGTCGCATTACATCACGAAAGCCCCCCATCTGCTATTGCGCTTTGATATAACTCAAATAGCCTTCGAATCGGTTCAATTCGAGTTTGAACAATCTTCATCACCCCACCACAACCCGAACACTTGATCGGCGCACGTGGTGTTCGCCGAGCCTTCCACGGAACAAAATAAAACTTAAGCAAGACATGCAGCTTCTTAATCACGTTTTTACTGTTCGGATGCAACAACCCATATTCACGCGCACGTCTAAATCGACGAGGCAATACATGTTGCAAAATCAGCCGAATAAACGCAACGCCTAGCAAGGTACGGGTTTTATACCGCTTTGTTTTGCTGTCTTTATACCGAAACGTCACCTCAGTCTCGGTACACTTCAAGATATCCTTCTCCTGAATCACACCCCGATACAAATACCGCCCCAAATACACAAACGCCTTATCACCCGATCCCA
>JAKISK010000041.1 GCA_021648625.1 Thiomicrorhabdus sp.
GTAACAGCTCGCACCGTAAGGCAATGTTTAAAAACATGTCTGCTTCGCTTATCGATCATGAAGTGATTCGTACTACGGTTGCTAAGGCAAAGGAACTTCGCGGAGTTGCTGAGCCATTGATTACGTTGTCTAAAGTAGACAGTGTGCACAATCGTCGTACTGCTTTTGCACGATTAGGTGATAAAGCAGCGGTTGCAAAATTATTTACAGAGCTTGGTCCTCGTTACCAAGCTCGTCCGGGTGGATATATCCGCATTTTAAAGTGTGGTTTTCGTCCTGGTGATAATGCACCCATGGCTATTGTTGAGTTGGTTGACCGTCCGGTTGCCGATGAGACCGAAGTGGCTGAGTAATCAGTGTTAAAAAACCAGCTTAGAGCTGGTTTTTTATTTAAATTTTATTCATGATTATTGACAGTCACTGCCATTTAAATCTATTTTCTTCCCCCCCTATCTCTTTTTCAATGCCCGACCTCCCCACGTTTAATTTAGAAGTTCCGTCCTGTTTTATTACTATGTCGACAATACCTTCAGATTGGCAAGTTCAAATTGAGCTTACGCAAAGGTTTCGCCATGTGTATTGTGCGTTAGGGATTCATCCTTGGTATGTGAACTCATCAAGTTTTAAGCATTTATTAACGCTGGAAGCGTTGATGGCAACAAACTCAGTGGTTGCTTTGGGCGAGATTGGTTTAGATTTTTCTCCCCCTTATAAAGAAAATCGTATGTTACAACTTGAGGTTTTTAGCCAGCAACTTAATTTAGCAAGCTGTGTTGGCAAGCCCGTATCGATACATGTCATAAAAGCGCATAATGAAATGTTGAGCCTATTGTCTACGGTAAGCGCAAATGGTGTAATTCATGGCTTAGGGGCAAGTAAAGAGATTATTAAAAGGTACATTGATTTAGGTTTTAAAATTGGTGTTAACGGAGTGATTCTTCGTGAAAATTCGAGACGGTATCATGAGTTGGTTATTTGTTTTGGTTTAGAGAACTTGGTGCTGGAGACAGATTTTCCTCATGTTAAAATAGACTCTTTAAATCCTCCCAAGCTGGGTGATATCCTATTGGTTGCGAATAAAATGGCTTCTCTTTTAAACATTTCTCTTGAGGAGGTTTTGAACCAAGTGGTTCAAAATACGCATAAAATCTTTAATTTAAATGGAACCTTAGATGACAAATAATTCAAAATTAGATGATCCTTTATTTGAACGTAGTCTATTAATTTTTGAAAATGAAGGGATTTTAAAGCTGCAAAATGCGCATGTCCTTGTGGCGGGTATCGGTGGCGTGGGAAGTTTTGTTGCTGAAGCCTTAGCAAGGGCAGGTGTCGGCGCTTTAACTTTGTTGGATCATGACGAAGTGAGTGCATCAAATAAAAATCGTCAGTTGGTGGCTTTAAATTCAACGCTTGGTTCAAAAAAAGTGGATGTCATGAAAGCACGTATTTTGGATATTAACTCTGATTGCCAAGTAACGGTCTCTTATAAATTCATTCGTCCAGAGGATATGGATGAAATATTATCCCCCCCTTATGACTTTGTTGTGGATGCGATTGACAGCTTAAACTGTAAAGTGGCATTAGTTGTTACCGCATTAAAGAAAGGGGTTCCGATTGTTTCGAGTATGGGGGCAGGTCGACGTACGGATCCTTCTAAAATTGTATTGGCGGATATTTCCAAAACGCATGGCTGTGCACTTGCGCGTAATATGAGACAAAGATTAAAAAAACAGGGAATTAAAAAAGGGCTTATTACGGTGTTTTCAACCGAAGTACCGAATGCTCCTGGCCCAATGGAGGCGATAGAGGGGGCACGAGGTAGAGTCGTTAATGGAACGGCTAGCTATATGCCTGGAATTTTTGGTTTAATGTTAGCGGGCAAAGTCATTTCATTATTGGTGATCTCTAAACAGATAAATATGTAATTAAATTTTTTTACCCTCCTCCAAGGCCAACGTATTAAAATAATTGTTATTAATCACCTGCCTATATTCTTTCCAGTATTTTAGGCTAAATTGTAATTAGCTAAACTAAAGATCAATTTTTGAAAATTGCGAAATATTGACTGATTTTCATCTAATGCGTTGTCCCTGGGGGGGTATTAGGCTGATTATTGAGCGGTCTGAATCTAGGTCAATAATTTTTTAAGATAGTGCCCCGTATGTGATACTTTTGATGTGGCAATTTTTTCAGGTGTTCCTGTTGCAATAATCTCCCCCCCTAATTCACCCCCTTCGAGCCCTAAGTCAACGACCCAGTCGGCTGTTTTGATTACATCAAGGTTATGTTCAATAATAACAATGGTGTTACCTTGGTCGCGTAGGTAACCAATGACTTTTAGTAATAGCTCAATATCATGAAAGTGTAGGCCAGTTGTCGGCTCATCAAGAATATACAGTGTATTGCCTGTATCTCTTTTTGACAGTTCTTTGGCGAGCTTAACTCGTTGTGCTTCACCGCCTGAAAGAGTGGTGGCACTTTGACCTAATTTTATATAGCCGAGCCCAACTTCCATGAGCATTTGTAGTTTACGAGAAATAACGGGAATCACATCAAAGAAGGCACGCGCATCTTCAATTGTCATGTCTAAAATTTCGTGAATATTTTTGCCTTTGTACTGAATTTGTAGAGTTTCTCGGTTATAGCGTGCACCTTTGCATGCATCACAAGCGACATAAACATCGGGCAAAAAGTGCATTTCCACTTTTAAAACACCATCGCCTTGGCAGGCTTCGCAACGGCCGCCTTTGACATTAAAGCTAAATCGTCCAGGGGTGTAGCCTCTGGCTCTGGATTCTGGGGTGGCCGAGAGTAATTCTCGAATGGGGGTAAATAAACCTGTATAGGTTGCAGGGTTGGATCGTGGTGTTCTTCCGATGGCACTTTGATCAATATTAACGGATTTATCAAAATGCTCCATGCCATGCACTGCGGAATGTTCTGCTGGGGTATGCATCGCTTTATTGAGCATATTGGCAGCAAGTTTTGAGAGTGTACCGTTTATGAGCGTCGATTTTCCTGAGCCTGAGACGCCTGTTACGCAGGTTAATAGACCTGCGGGAATTTTTAAAGTAACATTTTTTAGATTATTACCCCGCGCGCCTTCAATAATAAGCCATTTATCCTCTTGGGGTGCAAGCCGCTGTTTTGGAATCGCAATTTTACGTGTTCCGCTGAGGTACTGGCCTGTTAAAGAGTTAGGGTCTGCTATTATGTGCTCAGGCGTGCCTTGTGACATGATGCGCCCACCATGAATCCCCGCGCCAGGGCCAATATCCAGCACATGATCGGCAGCACGAATGGCGTCTTCATCGTGTTCAACTACGATCACCGTATTACCCAAGTCACGTAGGTGAATTAAGGTGGATAGCAGGCGATCATTGTCACGTTGGTGCAGTCCAATAGAGGGTTCATCCAGTACATACATTACCCCTACCAGTCCAGCACCAATTTGGCTAGCCAGTCGAATGCGCTGTGCTTCACCACCTGAAAGCGTATCGGCACTGCGGTTTAGGCTTAAATAATTTAAGCCAACATTCACTAAAAAGGAGAGACGGTCATACACCTCTTTGATAATCTTGCTGGCAATTTGACCTTTTGCCCCTTCGAGTGCAAGCTGGCTAAAAATATGGTGCAGATCTCCGATGGGTCGTTCCGTTAAAGAGGGTAGGCTATGATTGTCGATAAAAACATGACGCGCCACTTCATTCAGGCGTGTACCATGACAGCTCGTGCAAGGTTTGCTAATACGGTATTTATCCAGCTCATCACGCACAGTTTTACTTTCGGTTTCGGAAAAACGGCGTTCCATATTGGGAATAACACCTTCAAAGCGTCGGACATCGCTGTACTTACCGTGAGGAAGTGGGATTTTTTTCTTACCAGAGCCAAATAAAATAATTTGTTGTTGCTCTGTGGTGAGGTCTTTCCATGGTGTTTCAATATTAAAGTCGTAGTGATCAGCTACCGCTTTTAATAGATCGTAGTAATATTTATGGCGACGATCCCAGCCCCGAATCACTCCGCCAGCCAAGCTGAGTTCTGGGTGTGTAATCACTCGTTCAGGGATAAAGGTCTCTTTTACGCCTAACCCATCACAGGTTGAGCAAGCTCCGTGAGGGTTGTTGAATGAAAAAATTCTGGGTTCCAGTTCTGAGACGCTGTAACCACAGCGAGGGCAGGAGAATTTCTCAGAAAAAAGCAGTTCAAAATCATCCTGTTCATCCATTGGGAGTACTTGTGCAATGCCTTCGGCTAAACGCAATGCCGTTTCAAAGGATTCCGCTAAGCGTTGTTTTAAGTCGGGTCGAACTTTAAAGCGATCCACGATGACTTCAATTGAATGTTTTTTATTTTTTTCTAGCTGAATGCTGCCATCTAAGTCATGTACTTTGCCATTGATGCGTGCACGGATAAACCCTTGTGCTTGCAACTCATCAAGTAGGTGAACATGTTCCCCTTTTTTTCCTCGAACAATCGGGGCAATGAGCAAGCATTTTGTGCCCTCAGGCAGTGTGAGAGTATGGTCAACCATTTGGCTGACTGTTTGAGCCTCTAAGTCACAACCATGGTTAGGACAGCGAGGTGTGCCAGCGCGTGCAAACAGAAGTCGTAGGTAGTCATAAATTTCGGTTACCGTTCCAACGGTAGAGCGTGGATTGTGAGACGTTGATTTTTGTTCAATCGAAATGGCAGGAGAGAGTCCCTCAATATGATCAATATCGGGTTTTTCCATGATGGATAAAAATTGACGAGCATAGGAAGATAGCGATTCAACATAGCGGCGCTGGCCTTCGGCATAAATTGTATCAAACGCAAGGGAGGATTTTCCTGAGCCAGAAAGCCCCGTAATTACAATTAATTTATCACGTGGCAGTGTTACATCAATGTTTTTTAAGTTGTGTGTTCGTGCGCCTTGAATGATGATGTTTTCTAACATGCCCTGCCCATTATGATTGAATCAAAAGGGTTATTATAGCAAGATAATCGATAGCGACTCAGTGAGTAGCCGATATCTAGTGTAGCGGCTCAAATCTTCCTTTTTAAGGCAGGGGCTAAGTTATTGGTTTCAGGTCTTAATTAGGAAGTAGCAATACGCCTGATACTGTGATATTTAAAGTACTTGTTCCAGCTTCTAATGCGGGTGCGGCCATACTTTCGGCCACCATCATTCGGCTACTAAACGCTTTTTCTTGTGCATATTGACGGGAAAAGGGTGTGTTAATTCGTGTTTCCAATAGTTTAAAGTCAACCGAACCAAACGCGTTTGCAATGTGTTTTGCCTGTTGCTGAAAAGAGTGCAGGGCTTTTAATGTGAGCTGTTGCATCGCTTCTTGCCTTTTTTCGGTTGAAACTTTAAATTGCATGTTTTGGTAAATCAGTTGTTCTTGTAGTTCGGTTAATACTTGAAATTGCTTTGAACTGGCATCCAGTGTCACCACTAAGGATTGACTGCCATTCCAATGGCGGATCACTCGGTCTTTTTGATAAACAGGGTGAACTTGATATTGCGTGGTTTGGGCGTCAATCTCCGGGTATTTTTTAAGTGTAGCAAGCGCGGCCTGCATTTTTTTATTAATCGCCTCCATCACCGATTTTGCAGAACGAGCTTGTGCAGACGCGCTTAATGTCACAATGCTAATGTCATTATCCATCTCTTGAGATTCAGTGATGGAAAAGTAAACGTTATTGCCTACTAATGTTGATTCGGAAGCCGTAGGAGAGGGGGGGAGAGAAATTTGGCTGGCCAAAACTGGCGTGGTTACACAGGTTAGCCAAAGGATTAATAGCGTAAAAATTCGTTTGGTATATTTGATATAGGGGGGGGTAAAATATAGCATGGTAGATTCCTTGAATGTTTTTTAAGCGTTTCATGTGATTATAACGTAGCCTACTTCTTAGCAGTGTTATAATTTGCCGCTTAATTTTTTGATTTATATCATTAAACAGACTCATTCAAGGAGTCCGTTTTTGTTTACTTGTAGGACTCACCATTATGTCGTCTTTTCCTGAACCTAACGCCATGAGCCCAGTAGAGCGCCGTGCCACCTTTTCGATTGCGGGCATCTTTACAACTCGTATGCTCGGGCTATTTATGATATTCCCTGTATTTGCCCTGTTTGCAGAGGATGAATTTGCAAATGTTACAGGAATGCAAATTGGAATTGCGATGGGGATTTATGGACTAACCCAAGCTTTTTTGCAAATTCCTTACGGCATGTTATCGGATAGATATGGCCGAAAGCCGTTGATTGTGGCAGGTATGATTGTTTTTATGATTGGCTCAATGGTTTGTGCCATGGCAGAATCGATGGAAATGATGATTTTAGGGAGAGCCATTCAAGGCATGGGCGCGGTTGCTGCGGTCTTAATGGCGTCGGTTGGTGATTTGGTGACGGAACAATTTCGACTGCGAGCGATGGCTATTGTAGGCATTACCATTGGGCTGTCCTTTACCTTATCCCTTATTGCAGGCCCTGTTCTAGCCTCTTGGTTTGGGGTAAGAGGAATTTTTTGGGTCATTGCAGGCTTAGCGGTTGTTGGGATGTTACTGGTTAAATTTGCCATGCCAAACATCGAAAAACAAGAGTTTCAACGCGAAGCACAAGCCGTTCCAAGCCAGTTTAGAGAGATTTTAAAAAACAAACAGCTTTTAAGGCTTGATTTAGGCGTGTTTGTTTTACATGCCATGTTAACCGCGATGTTTATCGTTTTGCCCTTAAGCTTAAGGGATAATGCCGAGTTGGATATATTGAGTCATTGGATCATTTATTTGCCCGTTATGTTGCTCTCTTTTGCGCTGATGGTTCCCTTTATTATTCAAGCCGAAAGTCGTGGTCGAATGAAACACATGTTTGTGGGTGCGGTTGCAACCATTACCTTAGTGCAACTTGGTTTTGCAGGTATAGAAAATACCTTTTGGTCCCTGTTTGCATTGTTGTTAATCTTTTTTACCGCCTTTAACTTGCTGGAAGCCTCCTTGCCTTCATTGGTGGTAAAGTTATCACCCGCAGATAAAAAAGGAACCGCCAGTGGTATTTACTCAACCAGCCAGTTTTTGGGCGCAGCAGTGGGGGGTGTTTTAGGAGGCTTTTTCTATCAGTATTATGGGTATAATGGTGTTTTTATTTTTACAGCAGTAATCGGCGGGATTTGGTTCATTGCAGCCATGACCATGGAAAACCCTTTGCCATTAAGCATCGCTTCAGTGCCTTTAAAAGATATTGACAGCCATAATGCAAAAGAAATTGAACAAAAGTTACTCGCCTTCGAAGGTGTGTACGAAGCCGTTGTTTTACCTGATGAACAACGTGCTTATTTTAAAGTGGATCGAAAAATTGTGAATGAAGCGGCTTTGATTGACTACATAGAACAGAGCCGATAAATTAAATATTTTTGAAAGAAAAGAGAGAAATAATATGCGCGGTATTAATAAAGTAATCTTAGTCGGCACGTTAGGTGCAGATCCTGATGTTAAATATGCAGCGAATGGCAACGCCATTGCGAATTTAAGTGTCGCAACCAGCGAAGAGTGGAACGATAAAAATACGGGTCAAAAGCAACAAAAAACAGAGTGGCACCGTGTCACAATTTTTGGCAAATTGGCAGAAATTGCAGGGCAATATCTTAGAAAAGGCTCTCAGGTTTATTTAGAGGGTAAGCTGCAAACACGTAAATGGCAAGACCCAAATGGTCAAGATCGTTATACCACCGAAGTCGTATTAAGTGGTTTTGACAGCACAATGCAAATGCTAGGTGGAAACCGTCAAGGTGGCGACACATCTTTTGATCAAGCGCCAATGGGTCAACAACAGCCGCACCAACAAAGCCAGTTTCAGCAGCCAGCGCAAAGTCCGCCAGCCCCAATGGGACAGCAAAATAATTCAGGTTCTCAACAAGCGCCACAACAAAAAGCACCTGCGTATACCCCAAATGATTTTGATGATGACGATGTACCGTTTTAAATCTCACTATAATTAATGCTGTTGATTAAAAAGTAGTAATGCCCTGTTAATACAGGGCTTTTTTATGGGGTAAACCTTTGCGCTAAAACCAGACTCTAAACCAATGTTTTAAACACGGCGATTCACATTTGAAGTTACGGGTTCAGGTTTATGTCTTTAAGTAGCTTTTGAAAGGTAGGGTGGTTCCTGAGTAGGGAACGACCTGCGCTTATGAGCTTATTTATTTCAGGCTCTGTAAGTGATAAGCTCGTGGGGATTTGATTGAGTTCGGCTCGCAGTTCAGGCGAATGAAGTTGGCTAAAGTTTACTTTCATAAAAAAAGGGGTGACCTTGTGCTGAGGTGAGGATAGTTCTGCACTCCATTTATCTAGCGCTTTTGAAAATAGGCTGAGTGTGCTGGTATTGTAGCGATGTATTTGAATGCTTGTCATGGCATCAATGCTTTCTGTGATACTTGGCATTTTAGTGGAAAGGCGAAACTCGGGTGCGGATTGTGTTGAGGCATCGACAGAGATAACGGCAAGCCATTTTATAGGGGGTTTTCCTATGCGTTGTGCAAAACTTTTTGCGCCCCCTGAAAGTTCGACCGCCTCATAAATAGCACGTAAACCAAGATTGTCTGTAATGCCACCATCTACAAGATGTAAATAAGGATATGGCGTGTTGATGTAGTCTCTTAATCCTTTTATCGCTTGCTTTAGGTCATCATTTTGTTGAGCATATTTTATGGCTTGTTGAAGCTTTGGAGAGGCTTTGTTGTGACAAGGGCGAAAATTCTGAATTACAACGGGATTAAAGGCAACGGGTACTGCGGAGGACGCGGCAACGGCTCGAGCAATGGGGTAGTCATTGATGCTTGAACAAATAAGGTCAAAATACTCTTGTACAAAAGAGAATCGTACGCCATTTCCTAAGTCGGAAGCATTAATCAGGATGAGAGGGCTGTTTGGGTTGTTAAGATCTTTGAATGTCGCCTCCTTAAAGAGGGTGTTGTTATAAATCTGGATAGCAATTTCTGTTCTTCCGGTGCTTAAAAACCAGCTAAATGGGCTGAGGACACTCGTGATGATGGTGTCTTCAATATTTTGTTGTAGCATGGCCTTTTTAAAACTTTTAAATGTTTTTTTACCATGTAAGCCATAGTAGGCGGCAATAAAGCTACCACCAGAAACGGCACTAATAATGTCTATTTCATCAATGAGACGGTAGTTTTTTTGTTTATGCAGGAAAGAGGTTTGTTCGAGTTCTTTGAGAACACCATAAGCAAAAGCGGCCGCCCTCGTGCCTCCACCAGAAAAAGCTAGAACCAGTGTGATATTACCTTTTGGGCGAGAATTCAGTTTAGATGTGATTGAAAAGCTAGATGCTACGGGCATTTTATCGGCATTCTGTTTTTGATTGTGTACTGTGCCGTAAGAAGAGCAGCTCGGTAAGATGAATAGTAAAGAAAATATGCTAAGTAAATAGGCGCTAAGTCGCATGGTTAAATCTCAATATTGAGTGTAAAATGCAAATGTCATCGCATGTGGTTTTTAACTTTTTTGATTGAGGGAGGATAGATGAAATCATTGGATTGTTTTGAGTCATTCAATACGAATGCTGTTTTGTTTGATTCTGTCTTGAAACACTCTCCATCTTGTCTTGCATTTAAAAATTTATCGGGTCAGTTTGTTCGAGTTAACGCAAAATTTTGTCATGTATTTGGGGTGACGGAACAAGAAATCGTTGGAAAACTGGAGTCTGATGTTTTTCAATTAAATGATTCGGTGGCTTTTGCCGAAGCAGACCGCGCTGTGATTAAGCAAGTGAAGGTTTTTGAAACAGAGGTTGATATCTCAATAAACGGGATTCAGCGTACCTTTATACAGGTGAAATTTCCTTGGTTAACGCCGCAACAGGAGGTGTGTGGTGTCGGTTGTGTTTTAACGGAAACGACACGCGTCAAATGGCTAGAAAAAAATTATGGCTTAGCGCAAAAAGTAATTGAAAATGCCACCGAAGCCGTAGTGTTTACAGATGCGAAAGGCTTGATTATTGATGTAAATAACGCATACCAAACGATTACTGGTTATCAGCGAAAGGAACTAATTGGTAAAAACCCAAATGTACTTAAATCAGGTCGGCATGATCGAAGCTTTTATCAAGCCATGTGGGGGGAAATTAAAGCACAAGGGCATTGGAGTGGTGAAGTTTGGGATCGACGAAAAAATGGTGAAATTTATCCTAAATGGTTAATGATTAATGCAATGCTTGATGAAGAAGGTGTCGCAACGGGTTATGTAGGACTTTTTAGTGATCTATCTGAGCAAAAAGAAGCTGAAGAAAAACTGGAAGAGCTCTCTTTTTACGACCCGCTTACTCATCTGCCAAATCGTATTCTATTTCATGATCGTCTCTCTGTTGGTCTTTCAATCGCTAAGCGAGAAAAGCATCCACTGGCCGTATTATTACTTGATTTGGATCGTTTTAAAATAGTGAATGATTCATTGGGCCACAATGTGGGCGATGAACTGCTCGAATTGATTGCCAAACGTTTCGTAACCTTAGGGCGAGAGTCGGATACTGTTGCTCGCTTAGGGGGGGATGAATTTGCCGTACTGCTTCCTGAATTAAGCAATGCAGAAGACGCGTCTGTGGTTGCTCAAAATTTTATTGATGTTTTATTAGAGCCTTTTTGCTTAAGTGGGCAGAGCATTAATATTAGTGTAAGTATTGGAGTGTCTATTTTCCCGAGTGATGGAGCCGATGTAGACGGGCTTATTAAGCGTGCAGAGCTGGCGTTGTATAAAGCGAAAGAGCAAGGGCGCAATACTTACCATTATTTCAGTCAAGAGTTGCAAGATGCCGTTTTTGAGCAGTTGGAAATGGAAGATGAAATGCGTCATGCTATTCTTAATCAGCAGTTTACCCTGTTTTATCAGCCTAAAATTTCTTTAAAAACGAATAAAATTACAGGAATGGAAGCACTGGTTCGTTGGATTCACCCTGAAAAAGGACTGATTCCGCCAGATAAGTTTATTCCGCTTGCAGAGGAAAGTGGTTTAATCATTCCTTTGGGCGAATGGATTTTACAGGAAGCTTGTCGTGCCACGGCTGAGTGGGTTAAAAAATACGATGAAAACTTAGTCGTGGCGGTTAACTTGTCTGCTAGGCAGTTTAAATCAGAAGACTTATTAAAAACGATTCAAAATACGTTAGATACTTTTCAGCTTGATCCTAAAAATATTGAACTCGAAATTACAGAAAGTTGCGTCATGGAAAATGTAGAAAATGCACTGCAAACCATGAAGGATTTTAGAAAAAGTCGTCTAAGGCTAGCGATTGATGATTTTGGCACCGGCTACTCCTCGTTAGGTTACTTAAAACAGTTTCCAATGAATACCTTAAAAATTGATCGTTCTTTTATTATGGACTTAACGCCCGATTCAGATGACGCCGCCATTGTTGAAGTCGTGATTTTATTAGCGAAGAAGCTGGGTTTAGATGTTGTAGCAGAAGGCGTTGAAACCGATGCTCAGCTTGCCTTTTTACGCGCACAGGGTTGTCAGTACGTTCAGGGGTATTTATTAAGCCGTCCTTTGCCAGCGGATGAATTTGAAGCCTTTTTAAAAGACAATATTTAACGCGATCAATAACGATACATTTTGCCCTTAATCCCTTAAAATGTCCGTTTTATTTTATGCAAAAGGCTCAAATAAATTCAACTTTTTTAAAGTCGGCCGATACCTATTCATAGAGGTATTTATAAATGCATAATCCAAAACCGATTTCCCCATCAGCACGATATTTTATTAAATTACTTGAAAAGCGTTCAGCTGAAATTAAGCTTGAACAGTCAGCCAAGTCACAATTAAATCAAGAAATTTTATTTGACGAAGTGGACCTGTTTTTTAAGCAAATTATGTCTCAAAACATATTCATTTATACCGTTGGTCAAAATGGTAAAAAAGAGTCTACTATTCTTGCCAAGGCTATCTTTAGTATGAGTCAAGTTGTTCGTATTTTTTACAGCACAAGTTTTGATGACGAAAGCACAGGATTTATTCGAATTAGAGTGGATCGAAATTTACAATTGATTATTGTAGAGCGAATGCATGGCATCCGTCCAAAACCAGAGTTGTTATACAGCAGTTTAGACCAGTGTCATGTGATTCGTTTTTTGATACGTTGGATTATGCGTCGTGTAGACTGGGGCAAAACAAAATTAGTTAATTTAGAGCTGTATCGCCGTTATCATCAAGAGTTACAAGATGAGGCTGAGGCAAGAATGAATGCCTCATTAGCTGAGCAAGAGAGGGAGCGGGTTCAGCAAGCTTATGAAGCGCATGTAAAAAATAAAACGCAACGTAGGCGGGTACGGTAGACGTTAGATTGGGCGTTAGTGTGAACGGCTAACGGCCAAATCTGCTAAGGCACATAAAGCCGTTTTTAGCGCACTCTCGGAGAGCGGTGTGAGTGCTTTTTTTGCAAGCTCAGCTTCTTGTTGTGCAATGTGTTTGGTGTAGTCGATTGCACCAGAGCGCTTAATAATTTCGGTCACCTCCTTAAGTAAATCCGCCCCTTCCGATTCGATGGCTCGACGAATAATCGCCTTTTCTTCATCAGAGCCATTTTTTAAACTGTATATTAAAGGAAGGGTTGGTTTTCCTTCCGCTAAATCATCTCCTACATTTTTACCGAGTTCAGCTTCATCTGCGGTGTAATCAAGCACATCGTCAATTAATTGAAACGCTGCGCCTAAATGGCGACCGTAGTTGGTAAAGGCTGTTTCAAGCTCTGGTTTGTTTGCAAGAATGGGTCCCATTTGGGTGGCGGCTTCAAAAAGTTTGGCCGTTTTACGATGAATCACCTCCATGTAACGTTCTTGGGTGGTGCCTGCATCGTGGCAGTTAAGCAGTTGTAGCACTTCGCCTTCGGCAATAACATTGGTGGCTTGGGACATCACTTGCATGATTCGAATATTGCCCGGCTCAACCATCATTTCAAATGACCTTGAATACAAAAAGTCGCCTACCAATACGCTGGCGGCATTGCCCCAAACGTTATTGGCGGTTTTATTGCCACGACGCGTATCCGATTCATCCACCACATCATCATGCAAGAGGGTTGAGGTGTGTATAAATTCAATCACGGCGGCCATTAAACGATGGTCAGTGCCTTGGTAGCCACAGGCACGAGCAGATAATAAAACAAGGAGGGGTCTTAATCGTTTTCCACCACTGTTAATGATGTAGTGGCCAATTTGATTGATAAGCACCACATCAGAGGCAAGACGTTTTAAAATAAGCTGGTCAACGGCTTGAATGTCATTTTGTACAAGGGACTGGATTTCAGATAAAGTCATTGTGGGCGAGGCACTCTTGAACATAACAAAGTTGTGAAAAAAAGCAATTTTAGTATGAATAGCTTAATGGTGCTAGCATTTTCATTGGTTTGGGCGATTTAAATAATGGATTCTCCTTATTTTTAAACGATGGTGTCACAATTTTGAAAAACTAAACAACTAAAAATGACTAAAAAATAATGATTTTGTTTTGACCTTAATGTTAAAAGTCTATATAATTCCGCCTTTGTCGCAATTAGCGGCTGTAATAAAAAACAGAATTTTAGAATCCGGGAGAAGTTCCATGTATGCGGTAATTAAAACCGGTGGTAAGCAGTATAGAGTTCGAGAAGGTCAAGTATTACGCGTTGAATCTTTGAATGTTGAAGCAGGTGATGCGGTAGAGTTTGACGAAGTATTGATGGTAGGTGAAGGCGCTGACATTAAAGTTGGTACACCGATTGTTGAAGGTGCTAAAGTTTCTGCGACAGTTGAGTCAAACGGTCGTGGTAAAAAAGTTACTATCATCAAGTTCCGTCGTCGTAAGAACAGATCGAAGACTAAGCAAGGCCACCGCCAAAATTATACTGAGATTAAGATTGGTACGATTTCAGCTTAATCACAATTGAATTTAAAACAGCTGTTATCTCTTAGTAGGGGCTAACACTGTTAACAAAAGGACGAACCCATGGCTCATAAGAAAGCAGCAGGTAGTACTAAAAACGGTCGCGACTCCAATGCCAAACGCTTAGGTGTTAAAGCATTTGGTGGCGAAGTAGTTTCAGCAGGCAGCATTATTGTTCGCCAGCGTGGAACCAAGTTTCACCCAGGTGTAAACGTGGGTCGCGGTAAAGATGATACATTGTTTGCAAAAGCAGACGGTGCAGTTGCCTTTGTATCAAAAGGTAAGCCATTACGCACTTACGTAACGATTGTTTCTGAATAAGATTCCGTCTTTGCTTATTTAAAAACGCCCCGCTTTGACGGGGCGTTTTTGTTTGTATAAAATATTCCCCCCCTATTCTTTTTTGAGTAAAGGGCAAATTGATTGATAAAAAGGGTACAACATGCAGTTTGTAGATGAATCTTCCATCCATGTAGAAGCCGGTCGCGGAGGAAACGGCGTTGCCAGCTTTCGTCGTGAAAAATACATACCATTTGGTGGCCCTAATGGTGGCGATGGTGGCGATGGTGGGAGTGTTTATCTGGAAGCAGATCGTAATTTAAATACCTTAGTTGATTTTCGTTTTACTAAAAACTACCGTGCTCAAAATGGCCAAGCAGGCATGGGTCAGCAAAAAACAGGTGCGGCAGGCGAAGACTTAATTATTAAAGTCGCGGTTGGAACCAAAGTTACCGACATTGATTCTTTAGAGGTTCTTGGTGATTTAACCGAGCATGGTCAACGCTTAAGAGTCGCAGAAGGCGGGCGTCATGGTTTGGGTAATATTCACTTTAAAAGCAGTCGAAATCGTTCGCCTCGGCAGTGCACAACAGGCGAAGATGGCGAAGAGCGTAATTTACGTTTAGAGCTTATTGTTCTGGCCGATGTTGGGCTACTTGGAATGCCCAACGCAGGTAAGTCGAGCTTAATTACAGCGGTGTCAGCCGCTCGTCCGAAGGTGGCTAATTATCCTTTTACCACGTTATACCCTAACTTGGGGGTGATCAGTGTCTCGCCTGAAACTAGCTTTGTGATGGCGGATATTCCAGGGTTAATTGAGGGTGCTTCAGAGGGTGCGGGGTTAGGTCATCAGTTTTTAAGACACCTTTCTCGAACAGGGCTGTTGTTACATGTGGTTGATCTTGCACCATTAGAAGAAACGGATCCCGTTGATGATATTAAAATCATTGCCAAAGAACTAGAAAGATACAGCGATGAAATTGCTGGCAAAGAGCGTTGGTTAGTCTTAAATAAAACCGATTTACTCTTACCCGAAGAAGTAAAAGAGCTGTGCGCGCGTATTGTCTCCGAAGTGGAGTGGCAAGGGCCGGTGTATCAAATTTCTGCTGTTCTGAGAGAGGGAACCAAGAAACTGGTAAATGATATTGCGTATGCTTTAGAGCAAAATCGAATCGAAATGGCGGAAGAAGAGGCGCCTGTGCGTGCTTCGGTTGATAAAGATTTTGAATTTTAATGCTGTATTAAGAGTCGTTATTAAATGAATCGTACCGAGTTAAAAAAAACTAAGCGCTGGGTCATTAAAATTGGCAGTGCCCTGTTAACCGACGATGGTAAGGGGCTAAATATCCAAGCATTAAGCGAGTGGGTTGCTCAAATGGCTACGCTTAAATCGCAAGGCATTGAAATCGTGCTCGTCTCCTCAGGTTCCATTGCGGAAGGGATGACCCGCTTAGGCTGGCAAGCAAGGCCTACGGCGCTTAATGAATTGCAAGCCGCGGCTGCGCTGGGGCAAATGGGGTTGATTCAAGCGTATGAATCTCAGTTTTCAGTCTTTGATCTACACACCGCACAAATCTTAATGACGCACGATGATCTTTCCAACCGCAAGCGTTATTTAAACATCAAAAGTACCATTGAAACACTTCTAACCTATAACGTTGTGCCCATTATTAACGAAAATGATACGGTTGTGACCGATGAAATTTGTTTTGGAGACAACGATACCCTTGCCGCCTTAACCGCAAACTTAATTTCAGCCGATGTGCTCGTGATATTAACCGACCAAAATGGCTTGTACACAGAAAATCCAAGAGAGAATCCTGATGCCTCTTTGATTTCAGAAGTGCAGGTCAGCAGTCGTGAGATTGAAGCGATGGCCAGCTCGGAAGGGGGGCTATTAGGCAAAGGGGGCATGTACACCAAAGTGATGGCCGCTAAATGTGCCGCACGTTCAGGCACCACCACGCTCATCGCCTCGGGGCGAGAGAAGAATATTCTACCTAAGTTATTAAGAGGAGAGGTATTGGGCACCTTGCTGGTTCCCGATTTAGAGCCTCTCACCGCACATCAGCAATGGTTAGCAGGTCACTTACAGGTCAAAGGATCTCTGGTGTTAAACGAGAGTGCCGTGGCTATGCTTCAAGATTCAGCGCACAATTTACTGCCTTCTGGCGTGGTGTCACAAACAGGTGATTTTCAGCGAGGTGACATGGTCGTGTGCTACGACGAGCTAGGGGAAGAGGTTGCAAGAGGGTTGGTTAATTACTCGGCATCAGAATCGCGCCAGCTTTTAGGCAAGCCCTGCGATCAAGTCGAATCTATTTTAGGCTACGTAGGCGAAGAGTCTTTAATGCAGAGTGATAATATGGTGTTATCGAGCGAATCTGAGTAGCGATAACCATACTGTAAGCCCCTTTTTGAAAGGGGGGGGGAAGAATTCGTCCTCTATTATTTTCGTACAATCAACCAGCCACCGATGATGACTAGAATGATTTGTAACGTACTCTCATTTATCCACTCTTGATCAATCAATCCCGGTAACAAAGCAAATACGATCAGCAACACCCCAATGGTTCGGTTGCGTTGTGCACGGCTTTGTTCGGCAATCTGATTTTCTAAACGCGCCATCTGTTTTGCTTGTCCCCCAAAATCGGCATGGGCAAGTTTATTAAGGCTGGCATGAAGTAGCCCGGGCATTTTTGGCGCATTTTCCATCCAGAAGGGCAGGTTGCTTTTCACGTTGCGTACAAATCCTTTCGGCCCCATTCGATCGTGCATCCAGTCCTCTAAAAAGGGTTTGGCGGTATCCCAAAGATCGAGTTCATCGTCCATCTGACGACCTAATCCTTCGATGTTCAGCAGTGTTTTTTGCAATAAGACCAGTTGAGGCTGTACCTCCATGCCAAAACGGCGTGCCGTTTGAAACAGGCGCATTAACACCAATCCAAACGAAATATCTTTAAGCGGTCGATCCCAAATTGGCTCACACACCGAGCGAATGGCAGATTCCAGTTCATTTACCCGAGTGTCTCTAGGCACCCATTCTGATTCAATGTGCAGTTCCGAAACCCGTAAATAATCGCGGTTAAAGAACGCTAAAAAGTTCTCTGCCAAGTAGCGTTGATCTTCGGGGTCTAGTGTGCCCATTATTCCGAAGTCAATCGCAGCATAGCGACCATCGGGCAGAACAAAAATATTACCCGGGTGCATGTCGGCATGGAAAAAATTGTGTTTGAACACTTGGGTAAAGAAAATTACAACCCCCTTGGCAGACAAGTCGGTGAGCGAAATTCCCGCTTCCATCAGTTTTTCCGTTTCACTGATGCGAATGCCGTAAATACGCTCCATCGTCATGATGCGCTCTGAGGTGTGTGACCAGTAAATTTCAGGCACATACAGCAGATCCGAGTTTTCAAAATTTCGCTTCAGTTGCGTTGCGTTAGCCGCTTCACGAATCATATCCAGTTCGTCTAAAATGGTTTTTTCAAACTCCGCCACCACGTCAACCGGGTGCAATCGTTTGGCAATTTTAACCGCTGCTTCCAGCAAGCGGGCAAGGCCAAACATAATGGCCACATCTTGTTCAATGACAGGCAAAATATCGGGGCGTACCACCTTCACAATCACGTCCGTGCCAGTATGCAGTGTGGCCGCGTGTACTTGCGCAATGGATGCAGAGGCCATGGGTTCCGTATCAAAGCTGGCAAAGGCCTCTTCCACTGTTTTACCAAGGCCTTCTTCCACCAATTTTTTGGAGTGTTCGGCATCAAACGGCGGACAGTCATCTTGCAGTTTGATTAATTCAATGGAAATATCCGGTGGCAATAAATCCTTACGAGTAGACAGTGCTTGCCCCAATTTAATAAAAATAGGCCCAAGCTCTTCCAGCGCAAGACGAATATTTTCGCCTCGATTGCCTGTTGATTTTTTACGCCAGTTCCATGGCGCGACCATATTAAGCCAAATAAGCCAAGCGTACTTGGTGTCGGTAAGCACCATTTTGTCTATTTGGTAGTAGGTCAACACACGGTTGATTTTGATGATGCGAAAAAATTGTTTTAGGCGTTTCATTGAGTAAGGATTCTTTTAAGGGTTAAGAAGGGGTGTGTGCTGTCATTAGTTTATTAATGCGCGCTTCTAGCGCATCAAAATCCTGTTTAAGCGTATCAACATTTTGGCAAAAACGTTTTACTTGGCTTTTAGTCGGCACGGCTTCGATTTCAAATTGTAGGTACTCTTTTACCGTTTGCGATACGTTGTCTTTAACGGCTTGTTGGGTGCTGAATAGCGAGCGAATGCCGTGTCCAATTTTGAATGCAATCAGATCACCAGTGTAGTGAGAAAGTTGCTCTTCCCAATCAATGTCCAGCGTACACAGCGCATTAATAAAGGCTTGTGCCAGTTGGGTATCTCCTG
>JAKISK010000042.1 GCA_021648625.1 Thiomicrorhabdus sp.
AACACATTATTTTTATTCAAAATGGACTCACTCTTTCTTTTTAAATTAAACACGCGTAAAATAGGAACCATTAAAGCCTTTGTGGCACCCTACGCTATAAACGCAATCCTCATCATACAATCATAATAAAGAATTCTTAAAAATACTATGTCAAACCAAAATACTTCTACTCAAACACGAATTGAAAAAGACAGCATGGGAAGCTTAGAGGTGCCTATTAATGCACTTTATGGTGCTCAAACCCAACGAGCCATCAATAACTTTCCCATCAGCCGTATTCCCATGCCCTCATCCTTTATCAAGGCTCTTTGTTATGTTAAACAAGCCTGCGCCAAAAGCAATCAAACACTTGGGTTATTAAGCGATGAAAAGGCCAATGCCATTCAACGTGCGACTCAGGAAGTCATTCAAGGAGATTATCAACAACACTTCCCCATTGATGTCTTTCAAACCGGATCTGGTACCAGCACCAATATGAATGCCAATGAGGTACTGGCCACACTCGCCAAACAACTCACCGGCACAGAAGTACACCCCAATGATGACCTAAACATGAGTCAAAGCTCTAATGATGTTATCCCTTCTGCAACGCATGTGGCGGCCAGCATCGCTTTAACAGAACAGTTGCTACCCGCCTTAACACACTTAGCGGATACCCTTGCCGCACGTGAAAAAGAGCTTGACCATGTGATTAAAACGGGGCGTACTCACCTAATGGATGCCATGCCCGTAAAGCTCAGTCAAGAGCTTGCTTGCTGGCGCGCACAAATCACTGACAATATCCAACGCCTTACCGATACCCAAAAACGCCTCCATAAACTACCGCAAGGTGGTACTGCGGTAGGGACTGGCATTAATGCCGACCCACAATTTGGCGTATTGGTTTCACAAAACTTAGCCAACATGACTCAAATTTCTTTTGAGCCAATGGACAACTTATTTGTGGGATTAAGCTCGCAAGACACCGCATTAGAACTCAGTGGTCAACTCAATGTATTGGCCGCCAGCTTAATGAAAATCGCCAACGACTTACGCTGGATGAATTCAGGGCCATTGGCTGGGTTAGGCGAAATTCAACTCCCCGCGTTACAGCCTGGCAGCTCAATCATGCCCGGAAAAGTCAACCCTGTGATTCCAGAAGCGGTTGCCATGGTGGCGGCTCAAATTATGGGCAATCATACCGCCATCACCATCGGTGCTCAATCGGGTTCGTTTCAACTAAATGTGATGCTGCCCATGATTGCACTTAACCTATTGCAAAGTATTGAAATTGCCGCAACGGCCAGCACCCAATTAGCCAATCTTGCCATCAAGGGCTTTACCGTTAACGAAGCCAACTTACAAAAAACCCTTGGTGCGAACCCTATTTTAGTAACCGCCTTAAATACCGTGGTTGGCTACGAAAAAGGGGCTGCCATTGCAAAAGAGGCCTATCGTTCAGGCCGACCCGTATTAGAGGTGGCATTAGAAATGACCGACTTAGATGAAGCCACCCTAAAAAACTACCTTAATCCAGCGCGCTTAACCGAAGGTGGCAACCCTTCAATTTAATGATAAGGAGACCTTTGTACGAAAGGTCGCTTAAGGAAAAAAATGGCAATTATTCATGTAAAAAAAGCGATGTTTGAAGAGGTCATTTCACAAAATAATACGGTTATTTTTGATTTTTGGGCACCTTGGTGTGCTCCTTTTGAGCCGGTCTTTGAATCTCTAACAACCCAGTTTCCTAACATTGCCTTTTGCCGAATCAACATTGAAGAGGAAGAGTCGCTTGCCGCCATGTTTCAAGTCCGCTCCGTGCCCACCATTGTTTTTATCCGTGAAGGGATCGTTGTCTTTTCTCATGCTGGATTCATCAGCGAAACGGCACTTGCTGAAGGGATTAATGACCTACAACAGCTCCAAATGGATCAAATCCACCAAGACCTGCTTCACGCACATAAATAAGCCAAAGCCACATACCGCTCAAGTACGGACTTAAAAAAACATGACTCTAAAAATTCTCCCCCCCTCAGTCCTTCTCATCACTGGGTGTTCTACAGGAATAGGCTATCACTGTGCACAACAACTCCATAAAATGGGTTATCAAGTCATTACAACCTGTCGAAAAGAGAACGATGTACAGCGCTTAAAGGCGCAAGGATTTGATTGTTTTCAACTTGATTTAGCCTGTAGCCAATCCATTCAAGCCGCACTCAAACAGATACTAGAACACACCAATGGGCGCATTGATGCCCTGTTTAACAATGGGGCGTTTGGACTGCCTGGCGCGGTAGAAGATTTAAGCCGTGATGCGATGATGCACCAATTTCAAACCAATGTATTTGGCACCCAAGAACTCACCAACTTAATTGTACCCATCATGCGCAAACAAGGGGGGGGCAAAATAATTTACAACAGCTCTATTTTAGGCTTTGCGGCCATGCCCTATCGCGGAGCCTATAATGCCAGTAAGTTCGCCATTGAAGGCTTTGCAGATACCTTACGATTAGAGGTCAAGCCTGACAACATTCAAGTCAGTTTAATTGAACCTGGCCCCATTGTCTCCGACTTTCGAAAAAATGCGTTTGCTCAGTTTAAGCAATGGATACCCATTGAACACAGCGCACACCAAGAAAACTATCACGCAATGATAGAGCGCCTTGAAACGGTTGGACCCAGCGCCCCATTTACCTTAGAACCCGACGCAGTGACTCGATGTGTCATTCATGCGTTACAAAAATCAAACGCTAAAATTCGTTACCGCGTTACCGTACCCACCATTCTATTTTCGGTGCTCAAACGCCTGCTCCCCAATCGATTGCTTGATCTACTGCTCATTAAAGCGGGCGGGGATGGAAAACGTTAAATGAATACGCGTTTCTAACGCCTAAAAAACCAATTGATAAGGGCGTTGAATCTTCGTCATGATATTCGATAAACTGAATGTTCTAACCGCCTCAATAAAGCACTTACCCTCAAAAAACACCTGTAACGTAGGCAAGCTCAGTACCCCGTCCTGAGCACACACATCAGGTACAAGATGACAGTCTACATACACCAATGTCATCTTAGGGTACTGTTGCTCCATTAAGGCCGTCAATCTAGGTTTAATGGTATGGCACACACCACAATTTTGACCACCAAATAAAATCAATACCCCTTTTTCTGTCGCTTTTAATACATTTAAATCCGCTAAAGAGGTTAGCTCTTTCATACTCATAACCAAGCCGCGCCTCTCACACCACTTGAGTCGCCAAATTTAGGGGGCAAAAGCAATGTATCGACTTGATCGCTAAACACCCATTTTTGCCACATACTAGGTACATCCTTATAAAGACTGTTCACATTAGACATCCCGCCTCCCAGCACAATCACATCCGGATCCATCACATTAATCACACTGGCCAACCCTTTTGCCAGCCAAACGGTATAGTCCTCTAATAACTGCATCGCGACAGTATCCCCTTGCTGACATAACGCCACAATCTCTTTTGCCGTTTTGTCCATCCCTGTTCGGTAACGGTAGTGAGCTTCAAAGCCACTGCCCGATAAAAAAGTTTCATTACACCCTTTTAAACCACAATAACAAGGCAATAAAACATCCTTTTCATCTGCCCAAGGCAGGGGATTATGCCCCCATTCACCTCCAATGGCATTCACGCCATTTAATACTTGGTGTTGCACCACCACGCCACCACCGCATCCCGTGCCAATAATTACCCCAAAGACCACTTTAGCACCTTTTCCCGCCCCATCCACCGCCTCGGACAGGGCAAAACAGTTGGCATCATTGGCCAGTTTAATCGGTCGATTTAATGCCCGCTGTAAATCCCTTTGTAAATCTTGGCCTATTAAACAGGTTGAGTTGGCATTTTTAATTCGCCCCGTTTTAGAGGAAATTGCCCCTGGAATACCAACCCCCACAGAGCCTTTTTGACCCAGCTCCACTTCCGCCTCAAGCACCAACTGCTTGATCGCCTGAACAATCTCAAGATACTCCCCTTTGGGGGTTTCAATTCGTTTTTGATAAACCACCTTATTGGGCACTGAGCGTTCACTCAAACACTCATCTTGAGTAGACAATGCAATGATCTCAATTTTAGTGCCGCCTAAATCAATACCAAACCGAAGGCCATTCATGATTGCTTTTTCTCACCATGCAACCCTTTAAGCCAAGAAATCTCTTCAGAACAAAACCCCGCTTGTTCGCGTGCTTCATAATTAAACGGGCCTCGTAAATCACCATGGTAATAAGTCTCAATGACTTCTTGAAACGTAGTAAAAGGGTTTAATCCACGCTCTTTACACAAATAGCGAAACCAGCGCGTGCCCACTTCAACGTGACCAATTTCATCATGCAGTAAAATTTTCAAAATTTCCACCCCACGTTTATCACCAATGGCTCGCAATTTATGAATCATAGGAGGGGTTACATCCAACCCACGCGCTTCAAGCGTTCGAGGCACTAAGGCCATTCGAATCAAGGGGTCATGATCCGTTTCATAGGTCGTCATCCACAACCCATCATGAGCTGGCATGTCGCCGTACTCATAGCCTAAATGAAACAAGTGCTCGCGAATCATCTGAAAATGATAGGCCTCTTCACCTGCCACGCCCAACCAATCCAAATAAAATCCCATGGGCATCGATTGAAAACGGTAAATGGCATCTAAGGCTAAATTAATGGCATTAAATTCAATGTGCGCAATTGCGTGCATTAACGCCGCATGACCTTCGCGGGAACCTAAACGTCTTTTGGGCAATTTTTTAAAGGAAACAAGTTCGGGTTTACTTGGACGACCGGGATCAAAAATTCGCTCAATCGAATTTAAAGGGGTAAAGTCAAACCGCCCCTCTGCCCAATCTTCTTGCAATTGCGCCAATAAGCGTACCTTTTGATCTAAATCAGCAGTCATTAAACAGGCATGTGCCGATTGAAATAAATTTTTCTGTTCCAAAATTTTCTCCCCCCCTCTTATAAAAATGCGATAAAAACCAAACTCAAAACCAAAAAAAGCCAGTCAATGACTGGCTTTTTACAATAAGTTCAGCAATACCAACTAACGATAGTATACCGCCTGAAGATAACGAACCCCTTTATATTGTTTGGCGTCCACCGCATCAAACAACGCGGCCCATTTGGCTCGATCCGCAGGCGTCATTACCGAAGAGGGGTTTAAACCAACCGATTGATCAGCATACTTGGCTTCAATTTTACTTAATTCCGCCATACAAGCTGCCACATCCACCTTTTGCTCAATGGCTTGTGCCGCATCCGAGCCTTCTTTTACCGCAATGTTAATAACATGACTGGCATCTTCAAGACATAATTGATACGTATTAACCGTCGCTTGACTACTCATTGATGTCACAGCAATGGCGGAAATAAACAACGCTTTCAGTGTAAGTTTTTTCATCTTGTTTCAACCCCAAATTATTATTTTAAGATATTTACGAATTTAGCTTCAAAATTTAATTCTGAGGCTTTTATCGCTAAATAGCAACCGTCAAAGCACTAAATATTACTAAACACTTATAAGCTTTTTTTATCCGTGCATTCTTTCGTGCAAAGTTCTCTGAATACTCCAAAATAACAATAAAGCAATCACCATCAAAAATACCAACTGATACACGCCATGCAGCGAAGAAAACGTTCCCCAATCAGGTGATGCTCTGGTTACTCCTAATGGATAGGCTGCTTTTATCTCTGCCATCCAAGGCGCAATCCAAAACCGTAATAGACTCACCAATACTGCAGCAACCACTAACGACTTAATTGAACGAATCGATTGCTCTAGGCCAATATAGACACCTAATAACATTATTAAAACCACAAGAACGATTAAGCTTGAAAATTCAAACAGCTTACCCGCTACCTCCCCAGCCAACTTAGAAGGCAGTTCTGCAAATAGGACAGGGGCAACCAAATACCCTACCGTTACCCACAAAATTGCCATGGCAAAAATAACCAACGAAGCCACACGATCGACTTTAGGATATGCATCAATAACCATAAAAACCTCTATTTTTTATGTCGGGATTTGGGGACTGATTGTCACCCATAAAAAATGCCTGCAAAAGCAGGCATTCATAGAATAACACGTCGTTAACACAGCTTGTTAAATATACTTTACAGCCACTATTTCATACTCAATGCTTCCACTGGGCACTGCCACAACACACTCATCACCCTCCTCTTTTCCAATCAATGCACGTGCCACAGGCGAGTTGACTGAAATTTTATTCAGCTTAACATCTGCCTCTTCATGGCCTACAATTTTATAGGTCACTTCTTCATCCGTATCGATATTTAACAACGTTACCGTGGCACCAAAGATCACCTTACCATTCGGTGATAACTTCGTTACATCAATGATTTGCGTCAAACTCAACAGCGATTCAATTTGCTGAATACGTGCCTCCATTAACCCCTGTATTTCACGCGCCGCGTGGTACTCTGCGTTCTCTTTTAAGTCACCATGCTCTCTCGCCGTTGCAATGTCTTGAATAACTGCTGGGCGATCTTCTTTTTTTAACTTACTTAATTCCGCTTGTAGCGCATCCGCGCCCTCTTTTGTCATAGGATGTTTTTGCATGACCTAAATCCTTTTATTATATTTATTTTTGACACAAAAACGCCAAAGCTGGTAAACAACTTTGGCGCTTATTTTAAATCTAACTTAATGAAGATCTTGTAAACGAGTCACGGGTTGATTATCTAAATAATCCATCGCCGAAACCGTTGCAAATGCCCCTGCAATCGTGGTGGTGTAACACGTGTTATGCATTAATGCTTCACGACGAATACTGGAAGAATCTTGAATACTTCCTGAACCATCTGAGGTGTTTACAATTAAGGCAATCTCTTCATTCACAATTGAGTCAACTATATTAGGACGACCTTCAGTGACTTTATTGACTATCTCACAGGCCACTCCCGCTTCGCTTAACGAAGCGGCCGTGCCACGTGTTGCAACAATCGTAAAGCCTTTTTCAATCAATTGGTTTGCAAGATCAATCACCAACGTTCGGTCTGCTTTACGCACACTTAAGAAAGCTGTTCCAGAACGGGGCAATATTGTTCCTGCTGCCAACTGAGCTTTTGCATAGGCTTGAGCAAAATTTTCACCAATCCCCATGACTTCACCCGTCGATTTCATTTCAGGCCCTAAAATAGGATCAACGCCTAAAAACTTAATAAACGGGAAAACCGCTTCTTTCACAAAGAAATTAATTGGTGCTATTTCATGGGAGAACCCTTGATCGGCTAATGTTTGGCCGACCATACAGCGAGCTGCAATTTTAGCCAATGGATAACCTATTGCTTTAGAAACAAACGGTACGGTACGAGAAGCACGTGGATTCACTTCAAGTACATAAATATCATCGCCTTTCACCGCAAACTGTGTGTTCATCAATCCGACCACACCTAATGCCATGGCCATGTCGGCCACTTGAACACGAATACGATCTTGAATCTCTTTTGAAATACTGTACGGCGGCAATGAACACGCAGAATCACCTGAGTGAATTCCCGCTTGCTCTATGTGCTCCATAATGCCACCAATTACAACTTCTTTTCCATCACAAATGGCATCCACATCCAGCTCAACGGCATCGTCTAAAAAACGATCCAGTAAGACGGGGGAATCATTAGAGACATCAATGGCTGCTTGCATGTAACGAATTAAATGCGCTTCATCATAAACAATTTCCATTCCACGACCACCCAAAACATAAGAGGGGCGTACCACCAATGGATAACCAATTTCTTTGGCTAATACAGCGGCTTCTTCCGCTGAGGTTGCCGTGCGATTTGGCGGTTGCAATAAATCCAAATCATTAAGTACTTTCTGAAAACGCTCACGATCTTCTGCAATGTCAATCGACTCTGGAGACGTTCCAATAATCGGCACGCCTGCTGCCTCTAAATCTTCTGCCAATTTTAACGGCGTTTGTCCACCGTACTGCACAATCACCCCTTTCGGCTGCTCAACTTCCACAATCTCAAGCACATCTTCCAAGGTAAGCGGTTCAAAATATAAGCGATCCGAGGTATCGTAATCGGTTGAAACCGTTTCAGGATTACAGTTGACCATAATGGTTTCATAGCCGTCTTCACATAACGCCATCGCGGCGTGAACACAGCAATAATCAAACTCGATCCCTTGACCAATTCGGTTAGGACCGCCTCCCAAAATCATAATTTTATCTTTATCCGTTGGATTGGCTTCACACTCATCATCATAGGTCGAGTATAAATAAGCGGTAGACGTTTCAAATTCTGCCGCACACGTATCTACGCGCTTAAAAACGGGACGAATATTAAGTGTGTGGCGGAATTTACGAACAAACGCCGCATCGGTATTTAACAACGTCGCCAAACGGTTGTCCGAGAAGCCTTTACGTTTTAATTGGCGTAAATACACTTCATCCAAGGCATCCAAGCCACGCTGTTTGATATCATCTTCTATATCAACCAGCTCTTTGATTTGAGCTAAGAACCACGGATCAATTTTACAGCTGTCAAAAACTGCTTCTAAGTCCCAGCCCGCACGAAACGCATCCGCTACATACCATATGCGTTCCGCTCCAGGATTGCGCAACTCTTGGCGTAAAACGTCCTTAATTTCTTTTTCATCCATTGTTGCCAATGGCATAATTTCATCAAATCCCGTTTTATCGGTTTCCAAGCCTCGCAATGCTTTTTGGATCGACTCTTGAAAGTTACGACCCATCGCCATCACTTCGCCCACGGATTTCATTTGAGTCGATAGACGCTCTTGTGCTTGCGGAAATTTTTCAAACGTAAAACGTGGAACTTTGGTGACCACGTAATCAATGGTAGGTTCAAAAGAAGCTGGTGTCGCCCCATTGGTAATGTCATTAGACAATTCATCCAATGTGTAACCCACCGCCAGCTTGGTTGCTATTTTAGCAATCGGAAAACCAGTGGCTTTTGATGCCAAAGCGGACGAACGTGAAACACGAGGGTTCATTTCAATAATAATCATGCGCCCCGTTTCAGGGTGTACCGAAAACTGAACGTTAGACCCCCCCGTTTCGACTCCAATTTCACGTAACACCGCTAACGAGGCGTTGCGCATAATTTGATATTCTTTATCGGTTAGGGTTTGTGCGGGAGCAACGGTGATGGAATCGCCAGTATGCACGCCCATTGGGTCTAAGTTTTCGATGGAACACACAATAATACAATTATCATTGCAGTCACGCACCACTTCCATTTCGTACTCTTTCCAACCTTCAATCGACTCTTCAATCAACAGTTCTTTGGTGGGAGACAGGCTTAAACCAAACTTACAAATATCTTCAAACTCGTCTTTATTATAAGCAATGCCACCACCGGAGCCTCCTAATGTAAACGAAGGACGTATAACGGTCGGAAAGCCAACAAGCTCTTGAATTTTCCACGCTTCTTCCATATTATGCGCCACATCTGACACAGGCATATCCAAGCCAATTTTAGTCATTGCCTTACGAAAACGATCTCGGTTTTCTGCTTTATCAATGGCGTCTGCATTTGCACCAATCAACTCAACATTGTATTTTTTCAGCACCCCCTGTGCATTCAAATCCAACGCACAGTTCAATGCCGTTTGACCTCCCATCGTGGGTAAAATCGCATCGGGACGCTCTTTGGCAATAATGGTTTCAACCGTTTGCCACTCAATAGGCTCAATGTAAGTGGCGTCCGCCATCTCAGAATCGGTCATGATGGTGGCCGGGTTTGAGTTGACTAAAATAACTCGGTACCCTTCCTCTTTCAACGCTTTACACGCCTGAACACCAGAGTAATCAAATTCACAGGCTTGCCCGATAATAATAGGGCCAGCACCAATAATCATAATACTTTTTAAGTCACTTCTTCTGGGCATTACTTTTCCTAAGCGTTACGTTTAATATTATCTATAAACTGGTCAAATAAAGGAGCAACATCATGTGGGCCAGGACTGGCTTCAGGGTGCCCCTGAAAACTAAAGGCTGACTTATCGGTTCGCGATATTCCCTGTAGCGTGCCGTCAAACAAAGACTTGTGCGTCGCCACTAAACAATCCGGTAATGTATCGCCATCCACGGCAAATCCGTGATTTTGAGAAGTGATCATCACTTTTTTCGTTTTAAGATCTTGCACGGGGTGGTTTGCGCCATGATGACCAAATTTCATTTTAAGTGTTTTTGCACCACTGGCTAATGCCAGCAGTTGATGCCCTAAACAAATTCCAAATACGGGTACATCGGCTTTCAACACTTTCTGAATGGCTTCAATCGCATAATCACAAGGCTCTGGATCACCAGGACCATTCGATAAAAATACGCCATCTGGATTCATTGCCAATACGTCTTCAGCTGAAGTTTTTGCTGGCACCACGGTTAACTTACAACCACGATCAACAATCATTCGTAAAATATTACGCTTTACACCATAGTCAAACGCCACAATGTGATAACCCTCATTGCCTGACTTATCCGCATGACCTTTGCCTAGTTCCCAAGAGCCTTCTGTCCACTCATACGTTTCTGAGGTGGTGACTTCTTTTGCTAAATCCAAGCCCTTAAGACCACTAAAACCTTTTGCTTTGGCAATTGCCGCTCTGCATCAATATTATCGCCTGCTACAATCACGCCCGATTGCGCGCCATTTTTACGAAGAAGGCGGGTTAATTTACGTGTATCAATGTCTGCAATGGCCACCACTCCCTGCTCTTTCAAATACTCCGGCAACGATTTCTCAGCACGAAAGTTACTCATCAACACAGGGCAATCTTTAACAATTAACCCTTGAGCCATAATTTTAGGCGACTCTTCATCTTCCGCATTTACCCCGACATTACCAATGTGGGGATACGTTAAAGTGACGATTTGTTTAAAGTACGAAGGATCGGTTAATATCTCTTGATACCCCGTTAATGAGGTATTAAAAACGATTTCACCCGTTGTCTCCCCTTCCGCACCTAATGAAACACCCCAAAACAGAGTGCCATCTTCTAAAGCCAGCAAAGCTTGTGTCATTGATTTTTCCATCCAAGTGTTTGATCAGTTTTAAACGGCACATACAAAAAAACGGAGCCAGCCCCCATTGAAAGGCTCACTCCGTTTTTTAGTTTGCTAAATGACTTTAGTCATCTCTGCTAAATACTCCGTAAAAGCAAAAAACCGCTTAATTTCAATCATAATAATTCATTGGGAGAATTTTACTTGATTAACCCTTTTCTGTCTAGCAAACAACCCGCTTATTTCCCGCTGTTTTTAACTTAAAAACCGACTCTGCGAACGATTATAAAACTCGCCGAGAGGTTAAGTATCTTTTGCGCCAATAACGGTTCTTTAAACTCGAAAGCGTTACCCCTCTACTTGACGAGGCATGCATAAACTTTCCTCCCCCCATATAAATTCCGTTATGCAACGCGTTACGTCCTATTTTAAAAAACACAATATCCCCCTCTCTTAACTGAGATTTTTTAACCTTTTTACCAATCTTTATTTGAGTTCGGGTTGCTCGTGGAATGTGTTTATTAAACTTAGCACGGTACGTATTCTGAACAAACGCTGAACAATCAACACCACTTAAGCTCACACCACCATAACGATATGGCGTACCTTTCCAGCGTTTAAACTGCCTCAATAGCTGCTGCCGAACCTCTGAAGAAGAGGTAACTGAAACAGAAGAAACAGGCTTGTCTTTTCCAGTATAACGTGGCGAACTGGAACACGCAGCCAAAAAAGCAACACTTAATAAAACAATAAAAATACGATAAAAACTCATGTTTTTTCAACCCCCTAGCATCTTTCATTGTGTCAAATAATTATCAACACATCAATCATAAAGGTAGTTAAAGCAATCAACAAGCCACTTTTTAAATTTATTCCTCCCTTTTCTCCTTCTTGGATTCAACGAATAAGTGCATCACTTGAACGGATAGAAAAAACAGCCCGTTACCTGCAGGCTGATCACTTTTTCTCTAGCAAGAGATACGGTAACTTGGTGAAACCTGACCGTTAGCAGTAAAGTTTTATTTAGGCAGGCCGTTACCTTTCGTGTAAGAAAAGAGTCATTATTTCGTTTAAACAAGGTTAACATTATGTTTTCAATACGCTCATTAGCGGCTGCTATGATGGTTAATACAGCATTTTTCCCCTCACACGTACACTCTAAAGAAGATTCAAAACCTCATGGGTTTTATGGCAATGGAGAAGCAGGATACAACAGCAATGCAGGAAGCACCAACAACACCAGTTTTTATGGTGCTGTAAAACTCAATTATCGTGAAGAAGACTACGAGCTAAAATCTATTTTTGAGATTAATTATAAAACAGCAAATAAGGTTCAAACTCAGGAACGTTATCAAGCAGACCTTCAAAGAAACCAGTTTTATAACTCAGAACAAAATTATTACAGCTTTGTCTCCGGACAGTTTGAAAGAAACCATTTAGAAGAAATTGATTTAGATGCCACGGCTTTATTAGGGCTGGGCAAAAACATCTATAAGACAGAAAATACGCTTTTAATTGGGGAAATGGGTATAGGATATCAATCCATTTCGTATACCGTAGCAGAGGAAAAAAGTACAAAGAATCAAAATCAAATAACAGGGCGTTTAAAGCTCGATTTTACGCATAAAATAAATGATATCGTTAATTTCACCCAAAACATTATTTATTTTACAAGAATTGACCATACCAAAATTGAAACCAATACAGGCTTTAAAATTAAAGTGGCTAATAATATGGGGGTAAAAATCGCTTATAAATATCGGTATAACAACAAGCCTGCTATCAATATTAAAACAACCAATACTCAAAGCTCTGTAACGCTTATTTATGATTTTTAAAACAACACTCTGTGGTGGTCTAATAAACCTGTAGGGATCTATCGCCTATTAAAATCAACATTTAGTCTTGCTTAAACAAACTGGTAACCTTGTTAGAGCTTTCTTTCTCTTCAGAATCGCTGTTGTTGCCATCATCACTGTCTATTTTAAAGCGCAGAGCATCAGCCAAATATTTTTTACGTGACCAAATCAGTCCCCAGCGAGACCCGCCTACCTGGTCCCACAGCAAGGCAGAGCGAATGCCAGCAAGCAGTAATGCTCTAATTTTATTGGCGGTACGGTTGTTTTGCAGGTGACCATGTTGTCCAT
This sequence comes from Thiomicrorhabdus sp., assembly GCA_021648625.1. Lineage (GTDB taxonomy): Bacteria > Pseudomonadota > Gammaproteobacteria > Thiomicrospirales > Thiomicrospiraceae > Thiomicrorhabdus. The sequence goes on from JAKISK010000042.1 coordinate 13,143, forward strand.
TAACAATAATGCGTGGATTCACTTGGCTAATATTTTCAGAGTAAGCGCGTGCAATGGAGGCGATGACATTGTCGTGCTCTTGACCAAAATGTTCTTGCTGGCTTTTGGCAACGTCTAATACTTGCGACACTTTTTGCATAGGTTCGCCGAGTTTCATTAGCTTTTTTTCTAAAATCATTAGGCTTAACACATAACGTGTCATTTCAAGGTTTCGGCTTTGCGTGGCTTCCTCTGAATTCATTTGATTCAGCAAACTGTTTACGCCCACTTGAATATTTGCGAGTTCCCCACCGTAAACATCAAGTGTTTTTTTGGGGTTATCGCAAAATAACGATTGAATGCAGGTGTGATAAGCCAATTCATCTGCTTTTCCTGTGGTGGCTAAATCGTGAACCAGTTGCGCGGCTTGATAGATTCCGATTAACGCTAAGCTACGATCTTCTTGAGTATATTCTGTCATATCTAAAAAACCTTGTGGGAGTGTGATTTGTAACGATTATGCATCTAATTCTACAGCACTGTTTTTAGTGTGAAGGCGTTGGTCAATAACCCCCCCCCCTAGGCAGTGGTCGCCGTTATAAAAAACAATGGACTGTCCTGGTGCGATTGCCCATTGGTTTTCATTAAACTGAACCAAGAGCGTGCCATTGTCTTCTTTTAAAATTTGACAAGATTGCTCTTCTTGTCGGTAGCGTACTTTCGCTTTTAACGGTGTATTGAGGGGGGGGCAATTTCCTGAGACCCAATCCAGTGTATCGGCCACTAAGTAGCGGTGTTGCAACAACGGGTGTTGTTTTCCTTGCACCGCAATGAGTTCATTGGTGGCTAAATTTTTATCTGCGGCATACCATGGGTCATTGCCTGATCCATGGCCTCCCCCTACGCCTAACCCTTTGCGTTGACCTAATGTGTGGTACATAAGACCATCGTGTTTACCTATCACATTTTTGTCGGGATCAATAATATTGCCTGGTTGTGCCGGAATAAATTGCTGTAAAAAGTCTTTAAATTTTCGTTCGCCAATAAAACAAATGCCTGTACTGTCTTTTTTATTGTGCGTGATTAACCCAGCTTGTTCGGCCATTTTTCGCACCAACGGCTTTTCAAGCTCCCCCACGGGAAACATGGATTTTTGCAGTTGATGTTGTTGTAAGGTATATAAAAAATAACTCTGATCTTTGTTGTTGTCCACCCCTTTTAAGAGGTGACAGGTTCCGTCACTGTCTCGCTGAATACGGGCGTAATGCCCCGTGGCAATATAGTCTGCTCCCAGCTCTAAAGCGTGTTGCAAAAAGGCTTTAAATTTCACCTCTTTATTGCATAAAATATCAGGATTGGGTGTACGCCCTGCTTTGTACTCTTCTAAAAAATGTGCAAAGACATTGTCCCAATATTCGCCCGAAAAATTTTCAATGTGTACGGGAATGTCCAAGGCTTCGGCCACCTTAAAAACATCTTTTAAATCTTCCGCTGCAGGGCAAAAATCGTCGGTATCATCGCCCTCCCAGTTTTTCATAAACAGCCCTTCCACATCATAGCCTTGCTGCTTAAGAAGTAAGGCGGCAACAGAGGAGTCTACACCGCCCGATAGGCCAACAATGACTTTAATGTTTGCGTTGTTTTCTTGGTTCATAAAAAGGCTTGCTCAAATAAATAGGGGAAAATTATGGCGTTATTTTAACAGCAATGATTGTCCAGGTTTTAACTCTTGTAAGCCCCAGTCGCCTATTTTAATGCGCACTAACCTCAAGGTTGGAAACCCCACCGCCGCAGTCATGCGTCTTACTTGACGATTTTTACCTTCGGTAATGGTGAGTTCAACCCAACGGGTGGTAATGTTTTTGCGTTCTCTAATGGGCGGAACTCTCTCCCACAGCCATAGGGGGGGGGATATTTTTTTGGCGCGCGCAGGGCGGGTTAAGCCATCCTTAAGTTGCACTCCTTTTTGTAACTGTTTGATTGCCTCAGCGGTAATCTCCCCCTCCACTTGTGCTAAATAGGTTTTGGGCAGTTTGTATTTAGGGTCAGAAATTTTATGTTGCAGCTTGCCATCATTGGTTAGCAATAAAAGCCCCTCGCTGTCACGATCTAACCGTCCAGCCGCATAAAAGCCTTTATGCTCAATGTAATCCGCCAAGGTTTCTCGCGTATTTGCTTGTGAACTACTATCGGTAAACTGGCAGAGAACATTAAAGGGTTTATTAAATAAGAGCAGATTGCCCATAGATTTATCTCTTTTATAAATATTTTTTGAGTGCAGTGCGTTAAAATAGCCGATATTTTAACATTTTTTGCAACCACTCAGCTTCTCTCTGAAGTTCGTTCGTTTAAGGAAACCCCATGTCTGAACAAGCTAAAATCATCTATACTCTAACCGACGAAGCCCCCGCACTGGCCACCTACTCACTCTTACCAATTGTTAAAGCCTTTACCGCCGCGGCCGATGTGGCGGTTGAAACCCGTGATATTTCATTAGCTGGGCGTATTATCGCCAACTTTTCGGATGTGCTGCCCCCTGAGCAACAACAGAGTGATGCACTTACCGAGTTAGGCGAGCTGGCAAAACATCCCGATGCAAACATTGTTAAACTGCCCAACATCAGCGCCTCGATTCCTCAGTTAGAAGCCGCCATTGCCGAGCTTCAAGCCAAAGGGTACGCCATACCAAACTACCCTGCCAAGCCAATAACGGACGAAGAAAAAGCCATTCAAGCGACTTACGCTAAAGTATTGGGCAGTGCCGTAAACCCAGTATTGCGAGAGGGAAATTCTGACCGCCGTGCGCCACCTTCGGTTAAAAATTACGCCAAGAAAAACCCTCACAGCATGGGCGCGTGGTCTTCCGACTCTAAAACGCACGTTGCCAGTATGTCCGAAGGCGATTTTTATGGTTCTGAAAAATCCTTAACCCAGCCAGAAGCCACAGAATTTACCATTGAATTTGTTGGAAAAGACGGTGACGTTCAGATATTAAAAACATCCGCGCCGTTGCAAAAAGGTGAAATTATTGACGTAGCCGTAATGAGTCAAGCCGCGTTAAGAAACTTTTTAGAGCAGGCTATTGCCGAGGCAAAAGAACAAGACATTCTGTTCTCAATTCACATGAAAGCCACCATGATGAAAGTCTCAGACCCCATCATTTTTGGTCAAGCGGTTGAAGTCTTTTTTAAAGACGTTTTTGAAAAACACGCCAAGACCTTTCAAAAGTTGGGTGTAAATGTTAAAAACGGGCTAGGCGATGTGTTTGCTAAAATTGCCACCTTAGACGGAGATAAAAAAGCCGAAATCGAAGCCGATCTACAAACAGTATTTAAGCAACAACCCGATGTGGCAATGGTTGATTCTGATAAAGGCATTACCAACTTACATGTTCCCAGCGATGTCATTATTGATGCGTCCATGCCCGCGATGATTCGTGCATCCGGCCAAATGTGGAACAAAGAGGGTAAGCAACAAGACACACTTGCAGTCATTCCCGATCGCAGTTACGCAGGCGTGTTTCAGGAAACCATTCGTTTTTGCAAACATTACGGTGCATTTGATCCAACCACCATGGGATCGGTTCCCAACGTAGGGCTAATGGCACAAAAATCCGAAGAGTACGGCTCCCACGATAAAACCTTCCAAATGCACACGGCTGGTACCGTTAAGGTTGTAGCTAAAAACGGAGACGTGTTGTTGCAACAACACGTTGAGCAAGGCGACATCTTTCGCATGTGCCAAGTAAAAGATGCCCCCATTCAAGACTGGGTTAAACTCGCCGTAAACCGCGCACGTGCAACCCTAAATCCTGCCATTTTTTGGTTAGACACGCACCGTGCGCACGACCACCAAATGATTGAAAAGGTCAATCACTACCTGTTAGACCATGACACCACAGGGCTTGAAATTCACATCATGTCTCCCGAAGAAGCCACCCGCTTTACCCTGCGCCACATTAAAGACGGCAAAGACGTAATTTCGGTTACTGGCAACGTACTGCGTGATTATTTAACCGACTTGTTCCCCATTTTAGAGCTGGGAACCTCCGCCAAAATGCTCTCCATTGTGCCCCTTATGAACGGCGGCGGGCTGTTTGAAACAGGTGCAGGTGGTTCCGCCCCAAAACACGTACAACAACTGCAAACAGAAAATCATCTGCGCTGGGATTCGTTAGGCGAATTTTTAGCCCTAGCCGTCTCGTTAGAACATCTAGCAAACACCTTCCACATGCCCAAAGCACAAGTACTGGCAACAACACTGGATGCAGGAACCGCCAAGTTCTTAGAAGAAGATAAATCCCCTTCACGTAAAGTGGGCGAGCTGGATAATCGTGGCAGTCACTTCTATTTAGCTATGTACTGGGCGCAAGCGCTGGCAAATCAAAATGACGATGCCGACCTAAAAGCACGCTTTGCCCCCGTAGCCAAAGCACTGGCTACACAAGAGAGTAAAATTATTTCGGAGCTAAATGGCGAACAAGGGCACTCTGTGGAGTTAGGCGGTTACTACCAGCTTAACGCACAACTTGTTGCAGACATTATGCGACCGAGTACAACGTTAAATGCAATTATTGATGGCGTTTAGGGGGGGTTGATTTGCCGTTTGCCTAATCCAGTAAAATTAATTTTATGAACGGCTGGTCGGGTAGTAATTAAATGGAAGACTGTGATGCAGTGATCTTTTATTATACCCTAATCCCCAGATAGAAATGCGAATTAGAGTGTAAGTAGTTGATGTGCACAGTGAATGTAAAAAAGACAATATCACCTTATTGGTGATGCGTCCTTTTTTACATTTGCTAGGTGCGGCAAGGGCTCGCCTAAAAGCGCCTACTGTTGGTGCGCTATAAGCGTATTTTCTATCTGGGGATTAGGGTTATAGGTTGTACGATGTTTTAATGGCTTTCAGGAAGAAAGCCATTAATAACTGATCAAGTAATTTTTAACAAGCCTTACGACGACGCGCCGCCATAAAACCAACCAACCCTAACCCCCCTAACATTAACGCAATAGCACTGGGTTCAGGTACTGGACTTACTCGACTACTTAAATAGGCACCTGTATCCCCAAATCGAGCGGTGTCACAATTGTTACACTCTAAAAACCCAGTACTCTCTACATACATATTGGACATTAAAGAAATGTTTCTACCCCCAGTATCTAAAAAATCTAAATTTTCTACCCCTATACGAAATTCCCAAATCCCTCCCCCGTCTAAAAACCGTAGGGTTTGATCTGGAGCTGGTTTTAT
>JAKISK010000043.1 GCA_021648625.1 Thiomicrorhabdus sp.
AGGCTTTCGACGATGCCGTGGAGGTAGCGGATTTGGGGGTCGTATTTGTGTTTTATTTCGATGGTTACGGCTTGGTCTATGCAGTCATTAGGCTCAATGTTGGGGTCACGACTGGCAATGGTGGCGGTGGCTTGATCGCACGTAGATAGGGTTTCTGTCCATTCAAAAAAGGTGAGTCTTAGGCTGTTGGGCGCTTGACCTGCCAGTTTTATGGAGAACTCTAAATCGTGTTTATTGCGCATTTTGCGGGGTCTCTGTTTTTATGTTGAAAATAGTGCGTATAGCTTACAATAACGTGGGGATTTTGTTTGTGTTTTTTAAAAATACAGGAAATATAATGTAAGGAATAAGGTGTAAAGAGGGGGGGGGGGAAGAAAATGTGTTTTTCCCCACCCGATCGTTACGGTTACCTAAAGTTTGAGACAGTCTCATAGTCTATTTCAGTGTCGTTATACGATGATTTTATCGCTTTATGCAACCATACAAAATATATAATTCCAGTGAAAATAAAAAGTATAAAGTCTAATATATTGGTTTCACCTGAGTAAAGAAACGCATTAATAATATCAGTATGCATTATATAATCATGAAAAAGCGTAATTAGAGCCATAATCGCAAACATTAATACAATCAGACGAATGCACAGTGGAAGACCCAAGCATATATACCTTGATATAAATCCGTTGTCGGTCTCTCTATTTGGTACGGACTTGTAGCACCAAATAGTGCCTGCCACAGTTATAATTAGAGAGATAACCAGCACAGCTAGATCAAGACTGTTTGTTTGATAATCTAGCAAGCTGTGTAGGTAGGGGTCTGCTGTTACCGATATTAAGATTATAAATACTAAAAGATAAGGCAGCTGCTTACGATCAGAAACCGTGCCAGCCTTAAACTCTTCAGATAGTTTGTTTACCCGCCATAGATACATTTTTTTCGCGCCTCTTGTGTGTGAAATCGTTCTTAACGATTTTAGAAGACTTAAATATAGCCGATTTTGCTTCAAAATTGTTGGTTTTTACCCCCCCCCTTATACGTTGTAACCATATCTTAGGTATTTTTTTCAGTATATTGTAAAATAGCGCAATAATAAAATAGGCGATCAATTATGACTCAAGCGAACAACGTAGAACATAGCCCTAAAGAACGATGGGGTTGTCTGAAGATTACTGGCGTATTATTACTGGTTATCATTGTTTCTGTTTTGGTTACCGTATGGGTGATGAAAAGTTATTTGTTTGTATCGGAGTTTACGCCTGTGAACCTTAGTGCAGAAGAAGAGCAGGTGCTTGAGGCTAAGCTTAACAAATTGAACGTGTTGGAGGTTAGCCCAAAAGAAACCTCTCAACAAAACACAAACAATGAACCTGAAACATTGAAGCCCGAAGCGTACAGTGAGGTGGGAGTAAAGCGTGAGATTAACTTCACTGAAAAAGAGTTAAATGCTTTACTGGCAAAAAATACAGATTTAGCACGCAAACTTGCCGTTGATCTAGCGGATGATCTTGTCAGTATAAAGTTATTAATGCCCATGGATGAAGACTTTCCTGTTTTGGGTGGGAAAACTCTAAGGTTGAAGGCGGGTGCTGAATTTTCTTACAAAAATGCACGCCCAGTTGTCATCTTAAAGGGGGTCACCATTATGGGGGTTCCCATACCCAATGCTTGGCTGGGCGACATGAAAAATGTTGACTTGGTCAGTGAATTTGGTGCAGATGAAGGCTTTTGGAAAAGTTTTTCCGAAGGGGTGCAAAATATTCAGATAAAAGAAGGGCATTTGCAAATAGAATTAAAAGAGTAAATACTTGACCGATTGGGGGCATTTCTTTATTCTTTTCAGATTAAAATAAAAAACTGGATATAAACGTGATGTTGGAAAGCACATTAGTGAAAAAGATGGGAAATAAAGTAAGCGTTTTTGGCGGCTCTGGATTTGTGGGGCACGAAGTTGTCAAAGAATTGTCTAAAGCGGGCTACGAGGTTACTTTATGGGTGCGTCGCCCTGAACGTTACCGTGATTTTTTATTGTTTTCCAATACCAAGGTTGCAAAATTATCCTCATTTGAGGATGCGGAACAGTTGAGTGCTGCTGTCTCAGGCGTGGACATTGTGGTGAATTTAACCACCGATCGACTGGCCGGACCTGAAACGATTGAAGAGGATGATTTGATTTTGGTTAACCAAAAACTGAAATCGGCCATGGAAACTGCGGGGGTAACGCGTGTATTAAGTTTATCGCAGTTGGGTGCGTCATCGGATCAGCCTGCGTGTGATTGGACGGGATTGGTTGCAGAGGTGGATGGTTTGATGCACGGTGTGATTAATGCCGATGTGACCATTTTTAAACCGAGCGTATTGATTGGCGAAAAAGACGACACCACGTCACGTTTTATTAAGCAGTTGAACAGAATGTCGGTATTGATGGTGGCGCAATCGGAAACGTTGGTGCAGCCTATTTGGGTGAATGATTTTGCAACCGCATTTGTGAGCGCCATTAAAAATCCAAGTACGTTTGGTCAAAAGATAGACGTTGCGGGCGAAGAGCGAATGACGTTAAAATCGTTGGCAGAACTGGTGATGGAAATTATGCAAAAAGAAGCGGTGGTGTTTCCCATGTGCCGTTTAAATGCAACGATTATGTCAAAACTGGGTGGATTGGCACCTGTGGTTTCAGTGTCTAAAACACAGTTGCAAATGTTGCGTCATGATATGGTAACGGATGTGGATTTTGAAACCACATTTGGCTTTATGCCCAGCAGTTTGGAGCGCGTGATCTCGGTGTATGCGGTTCCGCATAATATGAGAGAGCGTTATAATTTTTATCGCAAAGAAGCGGGACGTGATGCCGAAGAGTTGGTGTAAAATATTAATTTATTGAGTTGATTATGTTGTTTTAAAAGACCGTCTTTTGACGGTTTTTTAATTTTTACCCCCCCCCTCCTTTTTTTGTGTGTGTAAAGGTCTCTTTTATTGAATTATTGGTTGTAGGTTATTGTTGTGACGTTAAATGTGTATTTAGTGGGGGGTGCGGTTCGTGATGGGTTGCTTGGCGTTGAGGTGTACGATCAAGACTGGGTGGTGACGGGCGCAACCGCAGAGCAAATGCTGGCGCAAAATTTTCAGCAGGTGGGCAAGGATTTTCCTGTGTTTTTACACCCAACCACCAAAGAGGAGTATGCGCTTGCCAGAACAGAGCGAAAGGCAGGTGAGGGCTATCATGGCTTTGATGTGTTTGCGGATCCAAGCGTTACGTTAGAGGAGGATTTGATTCGCCGAGATTTAACCATTAATGCGATGGCACAAACCCAATCGGGTCAGTTGATTGATCCGTATGGGGGTAAAAAAGACATTGAGGCACGTGTGCTCAAACATGTGTCGGAAGCGTTTTCGGAAGATCCGTTGCGGGTATTAAGAGTGGCGCGTTTTGCGGCCAAGCTTAAGCCGTTTGGTTTTAACATTGCACCAGAAACGCAACACTTAATGACTCAAATGGTCAACAGTGGTGAGTTGAGTGCATTAACCCCTGAACGGGTTTGGCAAGAGCTGGTTAAAGCGTTAAACACCGAATCGCCTCAGGTGTTTTTTGAGGTGTTGGATTCAGTGGGGGCGATAGAGGTATTGTTTCCCTGTCTTTTTGGGTTACACGGCGTTGAACAACCCGAAAAGCACCACCCTGAAGGCGATGTGTGGATTCACAGCATGATGACTCTGGCGGCGGCAACTAGGTTGTCGGCGGATGCATCGGTTCGCTTTGCGGCACTGGTGCACGATTTAGGCAAGGGGCTAACGGATCCTGCGTTGTGGCCAAAACATTACGGTCATGAGGCAGCGGGCGTGCCTTTGGTGGCCGAGTTGTGTCGTGCGTATCGTGTGCCTAAAAAGTGGCAACAGCAAGCCGAACGAGTGACGGAATGGCATGGCTTAATTCATCAAGGACTTACCTCGGAAGGCAAACCTTTTTTAAAGCCGAAAACTTATCTGAAAGTATTAAAAGCGTGCGGTGCATTAAAAGACGTTTCTGGGTTTAAGGGCATTTTATTAGCGTGCGAAGCGGACGCAAAAGGACGCTTAGGGTTTGAGTCTACCGAATATCCTCAGTTAAGCTTTTGGCTCGATTTAGCGCAAGCGGCAAGTAAGGTGGATAATCAGGCGATTATTCAGCAAGGATTTCAAGGCGCAGAGATTTCGCAGGCGATTGAAAGGGAGCGTTTAAGATTGATTAAGGTGTTTTTGAACCCCTACCCAGATAAATCTGGGTAGGGGGAGGGATTTTAAAGCGTTTTAGAGAAACTAAACGCGCCTCTAAGTTCCCCTTTAGAATAACCCGTTGCTGTATCGTTAGGGTACAGTTGTTGCAGTGTCTCTTGAATAGGCGTGGCAATTTTACTGCCGTGACAGGTTAGGCAGACATTACCCGTTGGAATGGCTTTCATGTAGCGGTATTCGGTTTGATTGTTTACCTCAACAATGGCCGAAAATTCCAAGGTTTTAGGCGATGCACCATTTGCCAGTTGTGTGTTAAAGCGCTTGAGAACCGTGCTCTCCCACTGGTCGGGCGTGGCGTTCTCACCGCGGGGCTTTAAGCTCACACGGTTGATATCCCACCCTGTTTTTTGAGCGAGTTGTTTGGCAATTTCAGGGGCTTTGGTGTGGCAAAAAGCAACGGTTTTAGCAGGGCCATCGCTTTTCATGCTTTTTTGCAGTTCAGGTTTGAGTTGCTCTAAAAACTGTTTGGCAATGTCACGTGCTTCTTTATCGAATTGTGGTGTGCTTGTTTGGGCAAACGCGGTAAAAGGGAGTGCTAAACAAGTGAGTAATCCCGTTGCGATCAATAAATTTTTCATTATGATTTCCTTTTGATAGTGGACTGATATTAGCGTTTTCTTATTTAATCCATTATAGTGATAAACGTGATGGGTGCAAATAAATTTTTACCCCCCCCCCCCTTACTTTTAAGTGAATGGAGTTTTAAATGGTTGTGTTGTCCAAAAGTCGAGTAAAAGTCATTTTATGGCCTGTATTGATTATATTGGCGGGGGTGGTGCTGTTTATTTATTTTTCCTCAACTAAGCCCGTTCAAGAACCTGTTGAGATGAAAGAGAAAGTTTGGTTGGTGGAAACGATGCCTGTGGTATTTGAAAACTTGTCGCCCGTGCATCGCTTATATGGCAAGGTAGAATCGTTTTCGACGGTTAATGCGGCGGCGCCTGTCTCTGGTGTGATTGATAAGGTTTGGGTGAAAGAGGGGTCGTATGTTAAAGCAGGAGAGCCTTTGATTTCGATGGATTTAACGGATTTAGATATTCCATTGCAACAAGCAAAAGCCGATGTGGCGGATGCAAAAGCGCAGATTGCATTGCAAAAGTTAGTGGATAAGGCGAATACTAAAAAATTAGCGCATGAAAATAGAGTGCTTGCTTTTAAAAAAACCAACGCCGAACGTTCGTTACAGTTGATTCAAAAAGGGCTGGTGTCTCAATCAGGTTTGGATGAAGTAGAAGAAATGTTGGTACGTCAAGAATACGTGGTGGTGGGTGCAACGCTGGCGGTTGAAGAGGGGGGGGTAAAAAATAAACAGATTAATGCGAGACTGCTTAAAGCTCAAGCTAAATTGACGCAAGCAAGGCTTAATAAACAGCGTGGTCAGGTGGTGGCGCCTTACGATCTTCGGGTGATGAAAATGGAGGTGAGTGAAGGATCAAGAGTAAATGAAGGGTCAATACTGGTTCAATTTTATGGCATAGACTCTTTAGAACTTAGAGCGAAATTACCCGTTACTATTTTACCTCAAGTGCAATCGGCATTAAATGATGGCGTTGCGCTAGAGGCGTTTTATCAGCAAGGTAATAATGCACGGGTTTCGTTGGCATTATCACGATTGGCGGGCGAGGCAACCACCAGTGGGTTGGATGCTTTTTTTACGATTCCAGTGGGATTAAAACAGACGCGTCCTGGGGATTTAATGGAGGTGGATTTACAAGGCGAGCCACTGGAAAACGTTGTGGCAATTCCGTATCGTGCATTGTATGGTCAAGATCGAGTTTATTTGGTGAAAGAGGGACGACTTCAGGCGCAAGTGGTTAAAGTGTTGGGCGAAGTTTTGCGCGACGGGAAACTTTGGGCGTTGATTGATCCAACGGTGGGAAATGTCGCGGTGGATGCGCATACAAAAATTAGTGTAACGCATTTACCCAATGCCATGACAGGGCTTAAAGTCTCTGAGGTGGTGCAATGAGCCAGTCTACGCCTCCTCCTAGCAATGAAATATCAGAACGGGCGGATGATCAAGATTTTAGGGTGAAGGAGAAACCATTTCAGTCCAATGGTGTAATTGGCTTATTTGCGCGGCATAAGGTCGCCCCTAATTTATTGATGTTGGTGATGTTGCTGGCGGGAGTGGTGGCGCTGTTTAAATTGAATGTACAGTTTTTTCCCAAATTTGACTTGGATTATGCAACGGTTCAGGTGGTGTGGCCCAATGCAAATGCGCAGGATGTTGAGGTGAGCATTACCAATCCATCGGAGCGAGTGTTGCGAAATTTAGATGGATTGGATGAGATGAGTTCAACCTCCTCTTTGGGTTTATCGGCCATTACCTTAAAATTTAAGGAAGGCACCAACATGATTGAGGCGGTGGATCAAATCAATCAGCGAATGAGTGAGTTACGAAACTTACCGCAAGACGCACGAAAACCCGTGATTAAACGCATTGTTAATTATGAACCAATTGCCAAAGTATTGTTAATTAGTGAGCATGGTGACGTGGATGAAATGCGCCCGATGGTTCGCGATTTTGAGCGAGACCTGCTTAACAGAGGCATTGATAAAATTACATTTTCAGGGTTGCCCGATGATGAAATGTCCGTTGAATTATCGCAACATAAATTGGAGCAATTTAATCTTTCTTTAGAAGAGGTAAGTAATCTGGTTTCAGGCATGAGTCAGGACGTTCCTGCGGGGTCCGTTGGAGATGTGGACAGTGTTAGAGATTTAAGAGCGTTAGAACAAAAAAGAACGGCGTTGGAATTTAGCCAGATGTCGTTAGTGATGAGCGACTCTGAAAATGTGGCGCTGGGCGAAGTGGCAACCATTGAACGTCGCGCCCGAAAAAATGCCCCTTATTTGACAGTAGAAGGGTTTCCTGCGGTGCAAATGCAACTGCAACGCGCTGAAAATGGCGATACATTAAAATCCTCAAAAATACTATTTGACTGGCTAGAAGACGTTGAACCCACTTTGCCCGATGGCATGCGATTGGTGGTGTATGACGAGAAGTGGTCGTTGGTTAAACAGCGTATTATGCTGTTAGTGAACAACGGCATTGGTGGCTTGATTTTAGTGATACTAATATTGTACTTATTCATGAATGGTCGGGTGGCGTTTTGGGTTGCCGTGGGTATTCCCGTCTCGTTTGCGGCAACGCTAATGATTATGTATCTGGCGGGTAGCAGTATCAATATGGTCAGTATGTTTGGTCTTATTATGGCGCTGGGTATTATTGTGGATGATGCGATCGTGGTGGGCGAGGATGCGTTGGCGCACCATGAACGTGGCGAACCCGCTTTGCAAGCGGCAGAAGGGGGCGCGCATCGAATGTTATCGCCCGTGATGGCATCCTCTTTAACCACTGTGGCCGCATTTTTACCGTTAATGATGATTGGTGGCGAGATGGGCAATATTTTATTTGCGATTCCGCTGGTGATTATTGCCGTTATTTTTGCGTCTTTAATTGAATGTTTTATGATTTTGCCTGGCCATCTTCACCATGCCCTAAAAGGGGTAAAGCCCGTTGAGCCTAATTCATTTCGACATCGTTTGGATTCGGGTATTGACCATCTACGTCATCACCAATTTCGTCACGTCATTCGCTGGGTCTTGGCACACCGAGGTATTACCATTGCCACAACGCTGGCATTGATGATTTTTGTCATCGGCTTATTTGCCGGCGGACGTTTGGGATTTGTGTTTTTTCCATCGCCCGAATCAACCAAACTGTTTGCCGAAGCACGCTTTGTGGCAGGCACACCCGCCGACGTGTCCGCGCGTTATGTAGACCGATTGCACCTTGCGTTATTAAAAACAGAAGCAGAGCTAGAGCCAGGAATTATTCGCGTGGCAACCGTAAATTACAATAAAACAAATGGACAAACAGGGCCTAATTTTGGCTCGGTGAATGTGGAGCTGGTTGAAGGCGATCAGCGTGCCACACGCAATGTCGAATTTGTTAGAGTGTGGCAAAAAAATGTTGGCTTGGCGCCAGGGCTGGATGCATTAAGTATTGAATCCCCCAGAACGGGGCCCCCTGGCAGTGATGTGGATATTCGTTTATCGGGCGTGGCACCATTGTTGCTAAAACAGGCTTCGTTGGATTTGCAGGGCGTGTTAACGCAAATTTCAGGCATCAGTGGCGTTCGAGACGACCTGCCCTACGGTCGAGATCAGTTGATTTATCAACTCACCCCCCAAGGAAAAGCCTTAGGGTTAACCTATGCCTCTTTGGGCAGACAGTTATCCGATGCTTTTTCAGGTCGATTGGTGCAAATTTTTACCGATGCAGAGGATGAAGTGGAGGTGAGAGTGCAGTTTCCTCGGGCAGAGCAAAATACCCTAGCCACCATTAATAGAATGCAAATTGTGACTCCCAGTGGTGAGCGAGTTGCCTTAAGTTCCGTCGCGTCTTGGTCTACCCAGCGTGGGTTTGATGTCATGCGGCATGTAGACGGAGCCTTGGCGGTGAGCGTGATTGCAACCATCGACAATAACGTAAACAACGCCAACCGTATTTTAGCGCAGTTGCAAGAAACGACCTTGCCAGAGCTGGAATTAAAGTACGGTTTAAACGTTTCCATTGAAGGGCAGGGGGCGCAACAAGCAGAGACTATGGCGGACATGAAGCTTGGTCTACTGATTGGCTTGGCCATAATTTATATCGTACTGGCATGGGTGTTTAGCTCCTATGGCTGGCCATTGGTGGTTATGATGGCAATTCCGTTTGGTTTAATTGGCGCAATTTTAGGACACTGGTGGATGGGCTTGGACATGACCATCTTATCCCTGTTTGGTTTTTTTGGTTTGTCGGGCATTGTGATCAATGACTCGATTATTTTAGTCAGTTTTTATAAACGATTGCGCGAGTCCGGAATGGGGATAAATGAGGCACTGGAAGAGGCCGCGGTTCAGCGGGTGAGAGCGGTGTTATTAACTTCGTTGACCACTGTTGCAGGGTTAACTCCGCTACTGTTTGAAACCTCACTGCAAGCACAGTTTTTAATTCCAATGGCAACCGCAATAGCATTTGGTTTAATGTTTTCAACGTTGTTGATACTACTCGTGATTCCATCCATGCTTTCACTGTATGAAAACGGGGCAGAGTCATGGAGTAAACTCACAAAGCCTGTTAAAGTCGATTTTACTTAGGGTATTAGATAGGGGGGGGAGAAAATTTTGAAAACTGTACGTAAAGAGACCTTAATTGATGGCGGGGTAGGCGCGTTAGAGGTACGTTGTTTTGTGCCCGAAGACGTTGAAAAAATCCCAGTTAAACTGGTTGTATTGAGTCATCCGCACCCGTTGCATGGGGGAACAATGAACAATAAGGTAGTGACCACGATGGAGCGCGCGTTTAAAGGATTAGGCTATGTGACGGTGGCCTATAACTTTAGAGGCGTGGGGCAGAGTGAGGGCGTTTATGATGAAGGCGTGGGTGAGCAAGAGGATTTATTGGCCGTGGTGGCGTGGGCAAAAGCAACGTTTGTAACGGAGCAGGTGACATTGGCGGGGTTCTCTTTTGGCAGTTATGTCGCATTAAAGGCGCAAGATCGTTTAACCATTGAGGCATTATGCACCGTTGCCCCGCCAGTCGGGTTGTATGATTTTACTGAGATAGGGGGGGGGAATTCTTGGTCGTTAATTCAAGGCGGGCAAGATGAAGTGGTATCGGCACAGGGTATTATGGATTGGGCGTTATCATTAGAGCGTTCTCCCGATATTTATTGGCGTACACAAGCGGGGCATTTTTTTCATGGTGAATTAATTTGGTTAAAGAAAACGATTGAATTAATTTTTAAATAAAAATCTCCCCCCCTCTTTTGTTTATCTTCTTGTTTTTTTTGTGTTGCAACGGTTTCTATCTATGAATTCATATAAGTATTTGCTAATATTTAGACGGGCGTTATAATAAGCGAACTAAAATAGTGGTTCTTTTGGATGGGGTTGAGAATGAACGTATTAAAAATTTCTTGTTTAAAGCAATTTAGGTTGGCATGGCTGGCAGGCTTGATTTTATCGGGGGCTACTGCATCTGCTGAACCGTTGAGTTTTAAAATGTGTGTGAATCAGGCATTGAGTCAAAATCCTAATATGGCGGTGAGTTCTGCTCGCATTGCGTATGCAAAATCGGCCTTAATCAAGGCTCGGTCGGGGCGTTTACCGCAAGTTAACCTTTCGTTAACGATGGCAAACAGCAACAATGCGCTTACGGCGTTTGGCATGAAGTTGCAACAGCAGAGCGTGGTTTCGAGTGATTTTTTGCCTTCATCGTTAAACAATCCTAGTGCTTATACCGATTTTAATACCCGTGTTGATGTAAAGCTGCCTGTTTGGAATGGCGGCAAAGTTGGTTTTTATGAAGGCCAGGCAAAGGCGATGATTCAGGCGGTAAAACAGGGCGATTTAGCGGTTCAGCAATATTTGGTTTTTCAGGTTTACCATGCGTACGAGGCGATTCATGCCGCACGTGCGTATATTCGTGTGGCGGAGCAAGCTAAGCGCACAGCAGAGTCCTTTGTAAAAACCACTCAAAACTTGGTGAATGAGGGGGTGGTGGTGCGTTCGGAGCTGTTGAGTGCGCAGACGCATTTGTCGATGGCTGAGGCGGACTTGCTGGAGGCGAAAGGACAAGAAGTCATTGCTCTGGATCGTTTAAAAATTTTAATGAATAAGGATGTAAGTGCGCCGTTGGATGTGGCGGAGCGTGTTAATTTAAAACTGCCTGTAAACTCGGCGGAGTCGTTGTTGGCGTTGGCACTTGAGGCAAACCCTGAGTTGGCGGCAAAGCGTAAGGAAGTGGATGCATCGCATTATGAATCTCGTATTGCGAAAGCGGATAATTTTCCACATTTTAATGTGATGGTGCGCCAAGAGTGGAATAACGATGCTTTGAGTTTGGATAATGGGTCATATACCGTGGCGGGCGTGGTTTCTTGGAACGCGTTGGACTTTGGTGCAACCAAAAGCGTTGTGGATATGGCGAATGCTAAAACCATGCAAGAGAAAGCAGCTGTTTTGGCGCAAGAGAATCGTATTCGATTGGATGTGCTGTTGAATTGGCAAAAAATGCAAGTGGCACAAAAACAGGTGCAAGCCGACCGTTTGTCGGTGGCGCATGCAACGCAAGCGCAAGCACTCATTATTAAACGCTACGAGGGTGGCGTGGCAACCATCACTGAAGTACTTGCCAATAAAACGCAGTTGGATAAAGCCAAGGCCGATTTGGTTGCAACGGAGTTTGACGTAAATATTTATAAGGCAAAATTACGATTGGCAACGGGTACGATGACCGTTGATCAATTATGAGCCGTTATTGTTTAGTCCAAACAAAGACCCTAATCCCCAGATAGAAAATACGTTTATAGCACAAGCCCTTGCCGCGCCTAGTAAATTAAAAAAAGAACGCATCACCAATAAGGTGACTTTGTTTTTTTTTGAATTCACTAGGCACACCAATTGCTTGCACTCTAATTCGCATTTCTATCTGGGGATTAGGGAAAGAGAATTAAGGAAGATTTATGAAATACGCGGTAAGTAGTTTGGCTGTTTTAGGGGGGCTGGTTGTGTTGGGGTTAATGGGGTGCTCTGAAGAGAGCGAGGCGCCTAATTTGGCGGAGCAATCGCAAACGATTGAGGTGCAAGTCGATACGGTTAAGCAGCGTACGATTCCGTTAATGGCGGTGGTTCCTGGCGCGGTGGTGCCAGAGCAAAAGGCGAGTATTGCATCTCGTTTAACAGGATACATTCAAAAGCTGGATTTGCGAGTGGGTCAAAAAGTTAAACAAGGTGATTTGCTATTTAGCATTGATTCGGCGGACATCAAAAGTCAAATTACCCAAGCCAATGCCGCTTATCAACAGGCATTGGCGGGGTTAAAAAATGCCAAATTGGATCATCAACGTTTTCGTAAATTGTATCAAGAAGAGTCGGTGTCAAAACAGCAGTTTGACAAAATGCGTTTGCAATACAGTGTGGCACAGCAGAATGTCGCGGCCGTTAAATCGAGTTTAAATCAAGCCAAAGAGCAGTTGCATTATGCCAATGTTAAAGCGCCGTTTGATGGGGTAGTGGTTGAAAAATTAGCGGTAGCGGGTGACTTAGCCGCGCCTGGAAAGCCTATTTTGGTCATTGAAAATGCAACGTCGTTAAGTGTACAAACCGAAGTGGCGGGTGACTTATTTGCGGTATTGCATTTGGGGGATGAGGTGCAAATGGTGTTGGATGGTCAACCAGAACCCATTATTGGTACGGTTTACACCTTGGTGGGGGCGGCCAACCCTAAAACGCGTACTCACACGGTTAAGTTGAGCTTGCCAGAGGGGCTGAATATTAATAGTGGAACCTTTGCTCGAGTGAGTTTTAAGCGTGGCGCACGTCAAACCATGATGATTCCTGAGAGTGCTGTGGTGAATCGTGCAGGTATTGAAGGGGTGTTTGTGGTTAAGGAAGGTAAAGCATTTTTTCATATGGTTCGTACAGGGCTTAAACGATTGGGCATGATTGAAATTCAGTCAGGCTTATCGGTGGGTGAGCAGATTGTGATTTCGAACAATCAAACCTTATTAAATGGTGACTTGATTCAACCAGTTACCCCCTTTAAAAACATCTTACCCTAATCCCCAGATAGAAATGCGAATTAGAGTGTAAGTAATTGATGTGCATAGTGAATGTAAAAAAGACAATGTCACCTTATTGGTGATGCGTCCTTTTTTACATTTGCTAGGTGCGTCAAGGGCTTGCGCTATAAACGTATTTTCTATCTGGGGATTAGGGCAATGCTTCTTATTGACTTTTACGCTCAGCATCTCGTTTTTCTCGTGCGGCTTGCCACTCCCACAGTGCCGCTCTGGCTTTTGCAAGATGCGGGTCATCTTTTGGGCTTAAATGCACATAGGTTCGCATTGCACCTAATGCAGATTCCATATCACCCAGCACTTCAGACGCAACGGCCAAACCGTAATAGGCATTGAGTTGGTTCAAATTCAGCTCAATCGCACTGGCAAAAAAATCACGAGCGGTTTTGGCGTCGCCCCCACCTAAAAAGGCATAGCCCATGTTAACGTGGGCTTCTGGCATTTTTGGGGCAAGCTCCAGCACGCGGTGCAAGGCTTTAATGGCGCTGTCGTATTGTTTTGCGTGCAGCATAACAACGGCTTGACTAAAGCGCAGATCAATCTCGGAGGCTTTGGCTTGTTTTGCGTGTTGGTTTGGCTGTAGTTTTGGGTCAACTAATGCGGTTTTTTTAATCGGCGGCACGAGGGTCGGTGACACAATGGATTGTGTTTTTTCTGTAATTAAATTTATCAAAAAAATAAAAATAACAACCAATACCAATGTGGCACTCGCTGTAACGATAAACTGTTTTTGTTGACTCATTTTGACTCCTCAATCTTATTTTTTTGTAAAAAAGCGTAAAACATAAAACCAACAAACACTAAGGTTGCAATAATGGACAATGCGCCCCCTAATCCCATAACCCCCATTGAAATACGCTCTAAACTGTTGTCTTCTAAAATCATCGCGGTTTTTCTCGGCACACCTAACCAGCCAGACCCTGCCATACCTAAAACATACAATATCATTCCCGATGTATAAAGCATAATTTGAAACTTTATCCATCCTAAAGTGAGATTTTTTGTACTAAATTTCTCCACAAAAAAATACGATAACCCCATAAAAGCAACGGTAATCGCGGCATTGGTTGCGTGGTAGTGTGCTGTAACAATAACAGAATCATCTCGAATTAATAGACCGATTATCACCCCTAACAATATCAACAATGCGGATGAAAAAAGACTTAGCCTCAAACTTTTTATTGAATCCCCCCCCCTATACCACCACCATAACATCGGTAACAATAACGCTAACATACCGACCTGCATTAAAAGTGTGTAGGCTTTACGGGAGTTAAATCCACTGGGATCTAAAAAAAACATAAAACTAAGTGCTAACAACATAATGATGACCGCAATCACTAACTGTCCTTTTAAAGGCTCTGTATTTGGCCAACGCCAAACTAGCCATAAAACCAGAATATAAATAAATTGTAAAACGTGCCCACCACCCCAAAAAAGGTGCTCAAAAAAAATGGTAGAGCCTGACTTTTCTAACCCTATAAAATGATAAACAAACACACATAAAGCAACAAACCACATAAGCGCAGAAGCTTTAATAACCCCCCAAGGATGCTCCCGAATAACGGCCCAAGCTAACATGGAAATGCCCAATGCAAACACACAAAGCCCTACAAAAAACACTGTGGAATCCATAACTGGCACATAGTTGCTCATTATGGGTTTTGCGTCCCCTATCAAAGGCGAAGACAGCATGAGAAAAGCACCTACAACACACAAAACAAATACTAAACCATGAAAATAGCGATGAATGTTTTGGGTACAACCAACCCAGATAAACCCAATAAAGGAGAGGAGCCAAACCAATACGGCAAAGTTAACATGCAAGACTAAAATGGTATGAAACAGTGATTGTAGCCCAAATAGCTCTTGAACATGGGGTGCTCTCGAAAGCACTAACAAAATCGCTAATAATGCAGAAATACCCAGTGCAAACGAGGCCAGTAATAACCAAGGACGCGCGGCTAAAAAATTAAAAGTCATTTAGAGTCAGCCAAAGGTGCCTTGATGTGGCGCATCGCTTATAAAGGGAACCCCGTAAAACGTTAAAAAACCTAGCGCAAAGACGGCAAAAATAAGGTATGCACCTTGCACATGATTCAACTTAAGCGTAGCACGTAAATGCAATGTAATCACCAACACCAACCAAGTGATAAACGCCCACGTTTCAAGCGGATCCCAACCCCAGTAACGTCCCCAAGCATCGTGCGCCCATAGCGCACCTGCTATGAGCATCAACGAATCAAAAATTAAGGCAACCGCCATAAAACGAAATGCTAAATCATCCAACCGTTCATTACTGGGTAAATTAGCAAACTTTTTTTCTGTCCAATGGTATTTTCGTAAGACAATTACCCCCCCCATGCCCACGGCAACCAATACGGATCCCATAAAGACCTTGCCAAATCCAATGTGAATCCACAACCAAATGGTGTCAAACGAGGCGGGAACCATCCCAGCATCATGCGGTGTAAACATCATCCATGCCATCATAATAAACAAAATCGGCAATACAACCGCAGCACTGGGTCTAACGGGTTTGTAACGCCAGTAGAAAATGATAAAAAATAGCATTAAGGTAAAAAGGTTACTGGAGAGTATTTCAAACATAGTTAAGTAAGGGCCATGCTCTAAACGTATCCATCGCA
The DNA here is from genome assembly GCA_021648625.1 of Thiomicrorhabdus sp. Lineage (GTDB taxonomy): Bacteria > Pseudomonadota > Gammaproteobacteria > Thiomicrospirales > Thiomicrospiraceae > Thiomicrorhabdus. The sequence continues at coordinate 15,551 of JAKISK010000043.1, forward strand.
ATCCAAGTGCAACGGCATGTAACGCCAAGCCCAAACTCATAAAAAACAGAATACTTTTGTCATATTTCTTGGCAAACACCACGCCAAAAATAGCCAGCATACCTGCGACTACATACGCCACTACCGCCAACCATAAACTAAGTTGTTCTTGTTCCATCTATTTTTTGTCCTCTTTTAAAGTCTCTTCCCAAGGGGTGGGGGCAAATTTTTTCCAAAAATGGCCTGCCATTCCAAATAGCGCCAACAGTGCCGCGCCCAGCATCCAAGGCAGTGACCAATCGTAAAATATTTGGAACCCCATCCAGGTGTTTAACCCTAAAAACTCCAAACGCCCTGTTTCAAACTCAATAAAATCGCCAGGCTGTAACTCATGGCGCTGCTCTCCCACTCGTACGACCAATACAAAATCGTTAGGTGTGCGAAAAACAGAGGGTTCCATTGTGGATAAAATAGGATCAAAAAACTTTAAGCTTAACCAAACTTTATAAGACGTACCAGGGATTTGTAAATCATTGGATTGATTAAATTCATGCTCTGGCCATGCGGGAAAATGCAGCGAACCTTCATTTGAAAACCCTTGCTTAGGTTGCCACCTAAACATTGGTGCAAAGCCTTTATTATGTGTGGTATACAGCTTATAACCATAAACTTTAAGCGGAACTTTATCGCCCACAATGCCTTTTTTTACCCCCCCCTCTTCGTCCAGCCAAGTAAGATAGGCTTGCGTATCTAGCCTAACCGTCTCGCCATGAGAGGGCGCATAATTAATATTAAATTTTTCAAGTTTAAATTGCAGTTTATCTAGGCGATTGGGGTGAAACAAACCTTGTTGCCATTGTGCGGAGGATTGGTCATACACAGACCCATTCGTTACCTCAACACTGCCAATTAATTTTGTGACTTGACTGATTCCTATTACAAGAAGTAATAAAAGTAATCCAACATGAAACAGTAATAACCAACCATGCGTACGAAAAACTTTATTGGTTAACAAGGCCGTCATTAAATTAAAGGCAAGCAACAATAAAGGAACAGTAATCAACCAATCTTTAAGTGCATGTTCGGTAAAATGCCATGCCACAGCCCCTGTTCCAAAAATAAAAAACAGAACGAGTGTTAGCTTTAAAGATGAACTATAAATAGCTAAACGATTAGAAAATAGTGTCATATCACACTCGTTTTGTGGCTTTATGGATCATAAAGGGCTACGACACCCCATCGAAAAATTAGAATCCGTTGCCATCCATCCACTACAACCAGAACCCGTAGTACTGTTACAATCTCGCGCCTGCCACTCGCCACTGACTCGCCAATTAACAGGCCCTGCCCCTCCCAAATAGGCTTTTTGAATATAAGGAGGTGAATCACATGGTGTATCAATAAAACTATCAATGTCGGGGCCATCTACACAGGTTGATTCTGGATCACTGGATATATCAACTAAGAATGCTTTGTTACGCCAACCATGGGGAATCGCCACATGACACCATGTACAGCGCAATCGATTACCATTACCACCCGAGATAAGATACGAGTGTACCCAGTGTAAATTAGTCCAACCCGAATTTGAAAAACCACTTCTCTTCGTAGTTCCTGGACCCGTTACGTCTGAATAACTGTGTAGCGCATGACACCTTATGCACAACTCATTCGCGGTAACTAAATTCAAATCTTCGGTATCCCAATTTCCTTTCAATATAAATGAATTATCCGAACCATGTGGCCCCCATGCACCATTAGGAGCAGGCTCGACATTATGCGTATTTGTATCACCCTCTACATAGGGCGATGAGCTACCGTGACAATCGGAGCAGTACATGGTTTGCATTCCCGTACGCTCCACGCCATCATTTTGCCAAGGAGGATAAAAAATTTCAGCACCGGCTTTTCGAATCGCAATCGTTCTTCCCGTTGGTTTCATTACGGGATGCCAAGAGCGGTGGTTCACTATGGCGCTTTCATCAACAAGCGGATCACTATTGGTGCCTGGTGGCGCTTCCCCCATTTCATCATCGTGCGCTTGGAACTCCATCGCTTGATTGGTGTATTGTATGACATTATTTTCTCCCATTGAATCCCCTGTATTCATTGGGGGGTTACTCCCATAAGCATAATTAGAGTGACATTTTAAACATATTTGATACTCTCGCGTTACATACGGACTGCTCACATCGTCACTGGCACCGCTGCCTGCGTAACCTTTTTTAACCGTAAACGTTAGAGGATTCGTACCAAACGGAAGATTACCTCCATAATTAGGCTCTACCCCCCACGTACCTGCCAAGGCACCCGAGATAATATTGCTGTGCCGCTCCGTGACTGCCGCATGATCATGATGCGCCTTGGCATCAGGAATGTTGGGATCGGCATTGAACAATTGATTTTTAATAATACGATGTGGATTGTGACAGTCCGTACATTCTGCGTGTCGGTTATTGCCTAAATTACTGGCACTTTCCATAAAGTCTTTGTCGGTAATGCTGTGCTGCTCACTGGTAACGCCTTGATCTAGGTTAGTGATGGGTTTGGAAAAAGGGAGGTTAAACTGAGTTTCGATATCGGGCACTTCGTTACCAACGCCTCCCACCAGTATGTTGTCTAGCCCACCATCAATGGTATGACACTGGTAACAGGTCTCTTCTTGCGCAGCGTTTCCACCTGTTTTAGGTGTGGTCATGCTGTCGGTGCCTTCTCGCAAGAGCATTCTTGCCCCTTGTACTGTATGGGTGTCGTGACAGTTAAGACAGGAGGCTTGCCATACTTGAATTCCGTTTGTAAATTCAC
>JAKISK010000044.1 GCA_021648625.1 Thiomicrorhabdus sp.
AGCCACGCTTTGGTGACATTAAAGGGGGATTTAAGCCAGCCTAACAGCCCGTTACCTCTTAAGCCTTTAATGGTGATTTCATGCAAAGGAATGTTGGATTTTGTGACCCATGTGGCTTCCATTCCACCTTGAGTACCCAGCCAAATAACGTCAACGCCTTGTGCCTTAAGTTCCTCTGCCAGTGCAATGCCGGGAAAAACATGCCCCCCTGTGCCGCCTGCCATAATCAATACTTTTTTCACTGTACTTTTCATTGCGCCGCCCTTTTGTGTTTAGGGGGGGGGGATTTTTTTTTATTGGATTCGCTTTCTTCAGAATCCTTCGGTTTTTTAGACGATTTAGAGGCTTTTTTTGGCTTTGAACGAGGGTAAAACCGTGTTTCGTGATCGACACGAAACACGACTGCAAACGCAATGCTCATCATCAAAATACTGCTGCCGCCATAGCTCATAAAGGGCAATGTTAATCCTTTGGTTGGAAAGGCACCCAAATTAACCCCCATGTTAATGCCCGCTTGTAAAATGATCCAAATTCCAATGCCAAAACAGACCATGCCCCCAAAAAAGTGATGGTTGTCCAGTGCTTTTCGGCCAATTCGAAACAAACGGTGCAAAATAGCTAAATACAATAACACGAGAAAAACCACCCCAATAAATCCAAACTCTTCACCGTAAATGGATAATAAAAAATCGGTATGAGCATCGGGTAAATAGAGCATTTTTTGCACACTTTCGCCTAATCCTGCACCAAACCAGCCGCCACTGCCCGAGGCGATCAAGGCTTGCGTTAACTGATAACCCGCACCAAAGGGGTCTTGCCATGGGTCTAAGAAGCTAGTCACCCGCGCCATTCGATATTCAGAAGTAACGACTAAGGCAACTAAAATTGCAACCATTGGAAAGACGGTTAAGACAAAATAACGCCAAGGTGCACCTGCAATGACCAACATGCAGGTAATCATAATCGCAATGACCAGCGTACTGCCATAATCGGGTTCAAGTAAAAGTAGAACTGCCATTAAACCAAATGGCAGTGCTAAGCGAAGAACCGCGCCAAAATCTTCTTTAACAGCAGAGGCGTGGCGATCTAAATACCCTGCCATAAAAAATACAATCGCCAATTTCATAAATTCTGAGGGTTGAAAGTTCATGATGCCTAGGGAGAGCCAGCGTTTACTGCCGTTGATCTCTCGTCCAAAAATTAAGACGGCAATTAATAACAGGATGGCGAATAAAAACAGTTTACCGCGATGATTTTCCCACATGGAAAGCGGCACATGAAAAAACAGATACGCGGCAAACAATCCCAAGCCTACTGAGATAAATTGACGAATCGTATAGTGATTGGGATGACCAAAACGCTGTTCACTAATTGCAACGGAACTGGAAGCCACCATCATTAGCCCTATCACAACCAGCGTAATGATTAACCCAAGTAACCAGTAATCCATCGGCCAGTGTCGGCTCTGTTCTCGCCAGCGTGCTAACATGCGCTTTCAAGCTCGGTAATTTGTAATGCATGAACCAATTTCATAAAGGCATCGCCACGTTGTTGATAATTTGAAAACTGATCAAAACTGGCACAAGCGGGAGAAAACAGTACGCAGTCTCCAAGCTGTGCCAAGGAATTTGCTAAGGTAACGGCCTCATCTAACGTATCCACCATGATTTGCTCAACCTCCGTTAAAGCATCTGAAATGGCATGTTTATCTCGACCAAAAATAATCGTATGACGGCAAAAGCACTGAATCGCAGGCGTTAGGTCTGAAAAATCGGCGTCTTTGCTTACACCCCCCAACAGTAAAATGAGTTTACCTTCCACGTGTTCTCCAAGTGTTTCAATGGCGGTGAGCGTCGCCCCCACATTGGTGCCTTTGGAGTCGTTCACCCAGGTTACGCCTTGGAACGTTCCGAGTAACTGAGTACGGTGCGCCAAACCACCAAACGTACGAACCACCTGTTTAAAATGTTTGGCATTGACTTGAAAGGGTTGACACAGCGCCATCATTGCCAACGCATTTAATTGATGGTGCTTGCCTTGCAGCAACATCTCTGACACAGCGAGAATAGGCTGTTTTCCCGCACTTAAAAATTTACCCCCCCCCTCTTTGGTTAGAATGCCAAAGTCGCGTTCCGATTGAATCACGCTTTCACTCAGCCCAAAACGACTGATGCAAACAGGGTGAAAAATACCTTGTTCGCTCAATCCTTCGGGCAATACCGCAAGCTCGGTATTAGAAAATACATTCATTTTGGCTTGAATGTACTCTGCCATGGAGGGGTAGCGATCCATGTGATCTTCTGAAATATTCAAAACAGTTGAAGCTTGGCTGGTGAGCGAGTAGGTGGTTTCAAGCTGAAAGCTAGAGAGTTCCAGTACGTACACGTCGTATGCATGTTCATCGAGCAATAAGTCCAATACCGTCTCACCAATATTCCCCCCCACCCCCACTTGATAGCCTGCGGCTTGCAGTGCCATACCAGTCATGGTGGTAACGGTACTTTTACCGTTAGAGCCTGTAATGGCAATGACGGGCGCACTAACGGTACGCGCAAACAGTTCAATGTCGCCAATAACTTGCTTACCCTGCTCTTTTAACGCCACCACCCAAGGTTCGGATTGAGCAATACCAGGGCTTAACACCAGAGTATCGATCTGTTTAACCCACGCTTTAGGCAACTCACCTAAGGCGAAGGGCGTCTGTGTAAAAGTGGCTTTAAGCGCAGTAATATCTAAATTTTGTCGGGTATCAAATGCGAAACAAGGCTCGCCTTGTGCTTCAAAATAACGCAACACCGATTGCCCTGTTACCCCTAGTCCAGCTACTAGATACATCGTTTATTTCTCGCTATCGAAGTTTTAAACTTGCCAAACCAATCAACACTAAAATAATGGTAATGACCCAAAAACGTACAATGACTTGTGACTCATGCCACCCTTTTTGCTCAAAATGATGGTGTAAGGGCGCCATTAAAAAGATGCGTTTTTTGCGTAATTTATAAGAGCCGACCTGCAAAATAACCGACACGGTTTCTGCGACAAAAATTCCACCCATAATCACCAATACCAACTCTTGTTTGACTGCAATGGCCATTGTGCCTAAGGTAGCACCAATGGCCAACGAGCCAACATCGCCCATAAAAACTTGTGCAGGGTGCGCGTTAAACCACAGGAACCCTAAGCCCGCACCCACCAATGCGCCGGCAACAATGGTTACCTCACCTACGCCCGGTATATAGGGGATGTTTAAGTATTCTGAAAAATAAATATGTCCTGAGAGATAAGCAAACACGCCTAATGCGCCAGCAATCATCACCGTTGGCATAATTGCCAAACCGTCCAGTCCATCGGTTAAATTGACCGCATTGGAAGTGCCAACAATCACAAAATAACTCAATACAATGCTCCACGCACCTAAATAAATAACCGTGTCTTTCATGTAAGGAATTAATAGCTGAGTCTCTTCTGGTACGGTTGCCAAAGAAAACAGCGCATAGGCGGTCACAAGGCCAACAATGGATTGCAACAAAAATTTGGTGCGAGAACGCATGCCTTCTGGGTCTTTGTTCACCACTTTTTGGTAGTCGTCCACAAAACCAATGGCACCAAATCCCAGCATTGTTAAGGTAATAATTAGCAGGTAGTGATTGGTTAAATCGCCCCACAATATCACCGCCATTGCAACGGAAAACAGAATCATCGTACCGCCCATGGTGGGGGTACCCGTTTTAATTAAGTGCGTTTGAGGGCCATCTTGACGAATAGTTTGTCCTACTTTTAAACGAGTGAGCCAGCGAATCATGGCTGGACCAATTACAAACGATAGAATCAGAGCCGTTAAAACACTCATAATCGCGCGCATGGTAATGTAACTAAACACCCCAAAACCTGAAATATATTGTTGTAGATACTCTGTTAAATAAACGAGCATAATGATAAACGTCCTTTTAGTTAGGAGTGCCTTGCGCTGTTGTAGCAAACTGGCTTAAAAGCAGCTGAGAGACCTTTTCCATATTGGCACTGCGCGAGCCTTTTACCAAGAGATTAGCCGTCATATTTTTTTGCAACTTAGCCTCTAATATCTGTGCAACTTGTGCGGTTAACTGGCTATGGGAGTCAAAATAAAACGCCTGAGTACCAAATTCATCGGGCATATTCTGGGTGGCTTTGCCATAAACAAACAGATAATCCACCCCCTGCTGCTTGGCATAACGAGCCACTTCTTGATGTGCCTGTTCACAGCCTTCACCCAGTTCAGCCATCGCACCCAAACATAAAATGGACTGCCCCGCTAAGTTCACCAAAGTATCAATGCCCGCTTTAACAGAACTGGGGTTGGCGTTGTAGCTGTCGTCAATAAGCCGCCCTGTGGAAATGGCCTGTGGCTGTAACCGACCTGCCACGCCCGTAAAGGTATTTAAACCTGGAAAAATTTCACACCAACTTAAACCTGCACTTAATGAAATGGCAACACAGGCGGCGGCATTGTGCGCATTGTGCGCACCTAAGACAGGCATGGTCACCTTATGCGAAACCCCATAAATGGTTAAATGAAACGCAATGCCATGATCGGTGGTATTGAGGTTTGAAATAATAATGTCGGCCTTATCACTTGCTCCAAAACGCACAACTTTAACCACCCCTAATGCTTTAATCATCTGCACCCAATCCAGATAGCCATTCGAGTCAACATTAATGACTGCAACGCCCTCTTTTTTGATGCCACTGTGATTAAGCCCCTGAAAAATTTCACCTTTGGCTTCCACCACCCCTTGCAACGAGCCAAAACCCTCTAAATGGGCATCGCCCGCATTGGTAATCAATGCAATGTCTGGCGCGGCCAGTTGGGTTAAATACGAAATTTCATGACGGTGATTTGCACCCATCTCAATAATGGCAAATTCATGCTCAGGTCTTAAGTTCAATAAGGTTCGTGGCACGCCTAAATTATTATTTAGGTTGCCCTCGGTTGCTAAGGTCTTACCCACGTTTTGAAAAATATTAAGCAACAAGCTTTTGGTGGTGGTTTTGCCATTACTGCCCGTTACCGCAATGAGTTTTTTAACAGGCATTTGTTGACGATGCCATTTGGCAAACAAGCCCAAAGCCAAGGTTGTGTTGTCTACTAAAATAGCTGGCACAACGGACTTTACCACCTCCGAAACCAACACTGCCACCGCGCCTTGCTGAATGGCTTGTGCAATAAAGTCGTGCCCATCAAACTGGTCGCCTTTAATGGCAATGTAAAGCGCACCGGGTTTTAAGGTTCGGGTATCAGTACTCACACTGTCAAAACAGACACGTTGGTCATGATCCAACGCACCAATAAACTCACCTTCTACCGCCTGCTGTACATCCTGTAAAACCCATGAAAAACAGGTTGATTTTTGAGTATTTAATCCCCTATTATCTTTTACTTCATCATTCAAACCGTTGTCTGAATCATCTATTTTAGTCTGAAGATGACTCAACCACTGCTCAGGAAATTCAAGCTTATTTTCCATACTACTTTTCTCCTAAAAACGCGCTTAATGCATCCAATGTAAAACAACCTTTTCATCTTGAAAGGGGTTTTTAATGCCTTTAATTTCTTGGTAATTTTCATGCCCTTTTCCTGCAATCAATACCACGTCCTCTGCACCTGATAATGCAAGCACTTGCTGAATAGCTTTCGCACGTTCTGGTTCAACCAAAATATCATTTGGCGCTTTAAATCCTGTCATTATCTGTGCCATTATTTGCTCAATGGCTTCAAACCTTGGGTTATCGCTGGTCACCATAACGTGATCAGAAAATGACTCCGCAACCTCTGCCATTAACGGACGCTTGCCTTGGTCTCTATCCCCCCCACAACCAAAAATGACCCATAACTTACCACCCGTTGAGGGCACTATATGTTGCTTTGCGGCCAGCAACACCTGTTGCAAGGCATCAGGACTGTGTGCAAAATCGACAATCACTGTAGGGCAATTTGATGGCAGAGCAATCGGTTGCATTCGACCTTTAACGGCTTGCAGCTTCGGAAGTTGTAATTTAAGTTTTTTCCAGCATGTACCTCTGTTACGCTTTGAGTGACTGGCAAGAATAATCGACAAGGCGCACACAATATTTTCAGCATTAAATACCCCCAATAACGGTACAAATACCGAGTCTTGATTTTCTCCCCCCCCCTCTTTTAATCCCAAAAAAGTCAATGACAACGTCATCCCTTTTGGCATTAACATCAAAGAATCGCATCGCAAATCAAACGTTAACTTACGGTCTTTAGTTGCCCCGTTTTTAATTTCGTAACACCAAAGAGAATCGAGTTTTTCTTTCACCGTTAATTGCGTAATCACTGCTTTACCCACCGAATCATTGGCATTAATAATCCGAATTCGAGCGGGATAATCCGTAAAAAGTGTTTGTTTCGCTTGATGGTACGACTCAATAGAGCCATGAAAATCAAGGTGATCTCGTGTCACTTGCGTTAAAGCCACCGCATCAAATGCCACCCCTAACACGCGCCCCAAAACTAACGCATGGGAGGAGACCTCCATCACCACATAATCGACACCTTTTGCAACAAAGGTCGCCAACAGTCGCTGTACCGTTACCACATCTGGGGTGGTGTTTAAAGTACTCGCAAGCGCATCAATCTGCCCTTGCTTAAAAAGTCCATTCCCTAAGGTTCCCATTAGGGCGGTAGAAAAACCCAAACCATTTAACAATTGTGCCGTATAAAATGCGGTTGACGTTTTTCCGTTTGTACCCGTAATTCCGATCACCTTAATATGGTGACTGGGCTGATCATAAAACCAGCTTGCCAGCTCCGCTAAACGTTTTGCCAGCCCCTCAACTACCCGCCATACAATTTTTGGGTTTTGAGCTAATTGCATTTGCTGGGCAACTGTTGGGGGTTGATCCATCAAGATCAATGCAGGCTGTTCTGCAAATTTAACCAGCACACGCTCTAAAAAATCCAAACCATGTGAACGTTCGCCCTGTAACGCAATAAAACAATCGCCCGTCTGAATCTGACGTGAATCAATGCTTAACGATCGTATCGAGTGTTGATGATTTTTACCCCCCCCCTCTTGCTCAAGTGCTAAAAACGTCATTAATTGTGCAATCGTTTTCATAAACCCTCACCGTTAGGGAGGTCAACAAGTTGATCTGGCGGAATGTGACGCAAACGCAACGCCTCCTCCATCACCTCTTTAAATACGGGCGCGGCGACCTTTCCGCCGTAATAAACCCCTCGACTGGGTTCATTCACCACCACCACCATAATTAAATCGGGGTTGGAAACGGGAACAATGCCCGCAAACAACGCTAAATAGGTATTCTCTTCATAACCGCCTCGCTTGGTTTTATGCACCGTACCCGTTTTACCTGCCACACGATACCCCGGAATGGCGGCTTGAACGGCGGTGCCCTCTCGTGAAACAACGGTTTCCATCATGTGAAGTACTGACTCAGCGACCCCTGGCTTAATTAAGGCTTCCCCCACTGGGGCTTCATCCAATTTAAGAATGCTCAACGGCACCATTTTTCCTTGGTTTGAAAACAGTAAGTACGAGTGCGCCAAGTTCAATACATTGGTGCTAAAGCCATACCCAAACGAGGCCGAGGCCTGATCAATATCACGCCAACGAGACGCGAGCTTTAAGTACCCGCTGTTTTCTCCCGGTAAAAAAACACCACTGTCTCGACCAAATCCAATGTCATACCAAAAGTCGTGTTGTTGCTGTGGCGTCAACATCAGTGCAATTTTTGAGGCGCCCACATTACTCGATTTTTTCACCACCTCTAACGGGGTTAAAACTCCGTGATTACGACTGTCGGTAATTCGGTTGCCCTGTATACGAATTGAACCGGGGTGGGTATCAATTTCACTTTCTTCGGTAATCAATCCTTCATCCAACGCCTTCGCCACCACAAATGGCTTAATCGTTGAACCGGGTTCAATTAAATCGGTGACCACGCGATTACGAACCGCTTTGCCTGTACGCTGTTTTAAATCATTTGGATTGTAGCCAGGCAAGCTAACCAAGGACAAAATCTCACCCGTTTTGGCATCCAATATCACCGAACTGGCGGATAAGGCCGCATGTTCAATCATCACTTTTTTAAGCGCACGATATGCCACGTATTGAATATTTTGATCAATGCTTAACGTAATCGGTTTACCCGGCTCTGAGGCACGAATGTCTTTAACAAAATCAATCACTCGCCCCGAGCGATCTTTGGTGACCTGTTTCTTGCCCGAGGTTCCCGTCAACCATTCATCATAAGCCAGCTCCAACCCTTCCTGACCTTCATCATCAATATTGGTAAAACCAATGATTTGCGCACTGCTTTCGCCCGCTGGGTAATAACGTTTGTATTCATCCTGAGTGTAGACGCCAGTTAACTTCAATTTCTCAATTTTTTCGGCCACATCAGGCACCATTGAACGCTGCAAATACATAAAGCGGCGTTTCGATTGTGATTGCACTTTTTTAGCAATACTTCGGGTGTTTTTATCGAGCACTTTCGCTAACTTTGCATACGTATAGCGATAACGATTAATCAGCCGTTTATCCACCCAAATAGAGGGATACAATTTACTCACCTGAATGGTCTTGCCACTATTTTCAAAGGACAAATCAACATACTTTACATAAATACCAGGCAGATCCAATGCCGCTATTTGGTCAACTAAGTGTTCATCAACCACCTGCTGAATAAAACTTAATCGTTTATGACGATTTGCCTCAATCAACTGGTTTAACTGACGATCGGAAAGCTTAAGTAACTGTAAAAATTCTAAATATTTTTTCTCGTGCGAAACCACCACTTTGGGGTCTATCCACACCGAAGCCATAGGGGTACTTAGTGCCAATAACGTACCATGACGATCGTACACATCTCCGCGATACGCAGGAATTTCAATGGTTCTGCTTTGACGTTTATCGGCTTCATTTTGTAAAAATTCGGTTTTCAATACCTGAACGGTAAAGGCCTGCACAATGATGCCCACAAAGCCAAGCACAATCAAAAAAAAGACAATGCTGTCTCGCTTAAGCCATTTACGACCTACCTTACCAGCCCCCCCTTTCTCATCACTCACCTTTGCGCTCCTGAGCTCGGCTTGATTCACGAGAAACAGGCATCAAATAAATGGTTTGATAGTTTGATTTATCCAGTGTCATATTCAACTCAGTTTTTGCAATATGCTCCACACGTGCTGGCGCGGTTAAATGCTCCTTTTCCAACCGCAACTTTCCCCACTCTTCATTGGCTTTTAAGGCTTGCTTTAATGACTGATAATACTGGGACTCTAATGCTCTAACTTGGTGTTCAACGTTCGAAATCGCCACCAAGCTCCCGACAACAAGTAGCACTAAAATAAACAGAAAAAGCCCACGCCATTTATTTACCTTTAAATGGGTGGGCTTAGGGGATTCCTTTAACTCTCTGGCCATTGAAACCTTTATAAACAGTTCAACTCAGTCAGCCTCTAAAAAAGACCAACTCGATGTTAAAAATTAATCCGCTTGACGGCGTAAAAACGCAGGAATGTCTAAATAACTTGAATTAGACATGCTTGCAACACTGTCCGCACCGTTAACCGTTGCCTTACGAGCCACTTCTGGCTCAGCCAAACTTAGTTCGGGTTGTTGCATTTCAACGATTTTACTTTGCACAGGGGCTTGAGCGGCTATTGCAGGCTCGGGCGCAGTCGTCAGCTTTGGCTCTGCCGCAGCAACTTGCTCAATTTTATTCGCTTGAACACCTTGTAAATTTGGAACAACCAACTCAGGTTTCTCAATTTGATTTAACCCTGTCGCCACCACCGTCACACGAATTTCATCGTTCATACTTTCATCAATCGACGTTCCAATGATAACTCGAGCATCAGGCGCGGCCACCAAATCAATCGCATCCCCCACCTCGTTAAACTCACCTAAGGTAAAGTCCAAACCACTGGTGATATTCACCAGCAATCCTCTTGCACCAGAGATCGAAATATCTTCAAGAAGTGGGTTTGCGATGGCTTTTTGCGTCGCTTTTAACGCACGCTCATCACCCGTTGCATAACCCACGCCCATCATCGCCATTCCGCGCTCACCCATGACAGTACGCAAATCTTCAAAATCCACATTAATAATACCTGGACGCGTTACCAGTTCAGAGATTCCTTGAACCCCTCCGTGAAGCACTTCATTGGCATAATCAAACGCTTTGGCTAATACAAAATCTTTTCCAAGTACTTTCAATAACTTATCATTTGGCACCACAATCAACGAATCTACGTGCTCTTGGAGGTCTAAAATACCTTGGTCAGCAATTTTATTACGACGCTCAAAACTAAACGGCTTACTCACCACACCAACGGTTAAAATTCCCATTTCACGTGCGGCTTGTGCCACAACCGGTGCAGAACCCGTGCCCGTTCCTCCGCCCATGCCTGCGGTAATAAACACCATATCGGTATCTTTCAACTGTTCTTTAACCTGCTCAAGGTTCTCTTTTGCGGCTTGTTTGCCACGCTCAGGATCCGCACCCGCGCCTAAACCGCCCGCACCCAATTGAATGCAAACTCTTGCCACTGAATTATCCAACGCTTGCGCATCGGTATTCGCACACACAAACTCAACATCTTTTACTTCTGAACGAACCATATAATCAACGGCATTACCGCCACCGCCACCTAAGCCAATGACTTTAATAACGGGCATTCCAGGTACTCTAACTGGCGTGGTTTCTTTTCCTACAAATTTCATGGCAACAACTCCCTTGAACAACGTAATAAATAATAAAAATAATAATTTAAAAAACAGCAGTCCCCTGCCTACTGCCTTACTCAACACTTAACGTAACGGTTCAAATGACGCCTGAATCGTTACAATTTAACTTAAATTTTTTCTGCTACTCTTAACACCGCACTGCGCGATCTTGAATTTTCCTGACATTCAGCCTTACTTGGAAAAATAGGCTTGCCTACTTTTTTAAGAATCGGCTCAACCACCTCAATTAAGATCGGCGAGTCTGGAAACAGATCTTTTATTTTAGATTGATCGCGTATGTATACCTTTACAATGCGATCCTCTAACGAATGAAAACTTATCGCTGACAAACGTCCCCCTAACGATAAGACTTCCATTGCTGCAACCAGTACATTTTTAAGCACATCCAACTCACGATTTACCGCAATGCGAATGGCCTGAAACGTTCGGGTTGCAGGGTGTTTGTTTTTATCTACTTTTGGCGAGGCTCTCTTAACCAACTCGGCCAAATCCAACGTGGTGTTTAACGTGCCTTTCACCGTTTCTTCTTTAATAACGCGTGCAATGCGTCCTGAAAAACGCTCCTCACCATAATTTTGCAGCACCAACTTAAGAGTTTTCTCATCCACTTGAGCCAACCAATCCTTGGCGCTTAGCCCCACTTCAGGGTTCATCCGCATATCCAGAGGCCCTTCTCGCATAAAGCTAAAGCCTCGCTCTGCATCATCCAACTGGGGAGACGACACCCCTAAATCCAATAAAATTCCATCAATCTTTCCAACTAAACCACGCGCTTCACAATACAATTTAATGTCTTCAAAACTGCCGTATTGAATTTCAAAGCGTTCGTCTTGAAAATGTTCTTTTGCATAAGCAATCGCTTCTGGGTCTTGATCAATCGCCAATAAACGACCTTGAGAGCCTAGCCTCTCTAAAATGGCTCTTGAATGCCCACCTCGGCCAAATGTACAGTCGATGTACACACCACCTGGCTTAACACTCAATCCATCAATAGATTCGCTTAACAACACCGAAAAATGATTAAACTCCGAGTCCAATATCGTCACCTCTAAAAACTTAAGCTCGCCAACGATTCAGATACATTACCCGAAACAACCGACTCCAACATCTCTGGACGACTGGCATCCCATGCCTCTTGCGACCAAAGTTCAAATTTATTACCCTGCCCCAACAAAATTGCAGGTTTTTCAATCTTAGCGTGCTCTCTCAACAAGCTCGGAATCAAAATACGACCCTGCCCATCCAAATCCACTTCCGAAGCGTGCCCCAACAACAACCTTTGATACAAACGCGCTTGCGGGTCAACATTGGGCAACGCCATTAACTTTCGCTCAATCACCTTCCATTCATCTAACGTATAAATCAATAAACAAGGGCTGTGCAAATCAATCGTAGCAATCAACTGACTGTCACTGGCTTCAGAAATCGCTTCACGATATTTTTTAGGGATCGCCATGCGCCCCTTAACATCTAAATTGACTGAATTGATTCCTCTAAAAAAAAGCATCCTACTCCACTTTTTACCACTTGACTCCACTTAACGCCACTATATGAATATTAAACGCCCCTGTCAACCGACAAAACAGAATATTTTCATTACAAGACAACAACTTACACTCTGCCATCATAAAAAATAAGGGGGTGGTATAAATACTCACGGTCAATAAATTCAAGCACTTACAGAAACAAAGGAAAGTACTTTTTTAAATTAGTAGCTTAAGGCTAGCAAAAGAGCAAAAGAATATCCAATACACAACAGGAAACGAGAAAAGCACTACATATAGGAATGTTTAAAAAAAAGATACAATATAAAGGGGCTAATCCCTTCAAAAAAGATGAATAAAACTCAAGTGGAATTTTTTTAACGAAATTAAAAAAAAGAAAGAAAAAATCAAGAAAAATAAAAAAAGTGGGTCTGTAAGCCGGGTTCTGTTCGTTTAAAAATTTGCATCTCTAAACGTGACAACCATTCATCTGGATTAAACATCACTGCCAATCTCAAGCAACCTACCCGGAAACCCCTGCGAGCAGCAAGGTGTTTTAAGCGAACTTAACACATTGTTTCCCTATTTGGTCTTGCACCGAATGGGGTTTTCACTGCCACATTTGTTGCCAAATGCGCGGTGCGCTCTTACCGCACCATTTCAACCTTACCTGTGCTTGCAAGCAAGCCATCGGCGGTATATTTTCTGCTGCACTGTCCGTCGGCTCACGCCGCCCAGCCGTTAGCTGGCATTCTGCTCTATGGTGCCCGGACTTTCCTCCGAAGCGTCAAGCGCTCCCGCGGTTGTCCAACCCACTTTTATGGCGCATAGTCTACCTTAGGGGCCGTTAAAAAGCGATTTAAATCGTAAACCCTAATCCCCAGATAGAAATACGTTTAATAGCACAAGCCCTTGACGTACCTAGCAAATCCAAAAAAGAGCGCATCACCAATAAGGTGAATTTACCTTTTTTGAATTCACTATGCACATCAATTACTCGCCTAAAAGCGCCTACTGTTGGTGTACTCTAATTCGTATTTCTATCTGGGGATTAGGGGTAAAGACCTCAGAAACTCAGCGCTGTCCGAGAACGAGGAGGATAAAATTATTCAATATTCCATCAAGATGCCTCTTTCTTCTCGGTTGCTTGATGAAATGCCTTTTGCATTTCTTCATCACCAATAACATCATTCACTGCTTGCCAAGTGACCGAAAAATAATTAAAACCATCTGTACTTACTTTACCGTTACGAACATCCAGTGTGACTTTTTTTAACACATGAATCAATTTTGTTCGAGCTGCGGCAATAAGCTGTGGATTGTGCATAGCCTGTATATCTTCAAACAGAGTCAACACTTCATCTGTATATTGGTCAATACGCGTTTTTTGACGGCGTTGTTGTAATTGCATTAACCCTGAAATGATCAATACAGCTAAAGTAATCATTAAAGCAATCGGCTCAGCCTGCTCTTGTAAAAAAGAAGGCTCATCTCGATCATAATAATTTTGAGCCCCTTCATGAATGGGCATGAATGTACCTTGAGAGCGATCAGGAGGGCGGATAAAACCAGCTAAGGGTGCCGATGTTAGTAATTCTTTACGCTGCTCAAATAATACTTCTGTTATTTGATGCACCACGGTATTTGAAACATTTTTATTAACGACCAATAAGCGTTGCACGGCGACTGTTTCAAGGTCTATTTCTGGCAAAGGAGGATGTCCTTGATAAGAGCCTTTTGGAATGATGCCCATATCTAATGTGGGTGCTTTTAATTTAATCGCTAATGCTTGGTCGGTTTTAATAATACGCGAAGGGACTTTCTTAATTAATTCCAAAATAGAGGCGTTACCAGCCCCACGTACTCTAAATACAGCATCAACCGTATTAGATATAAATGCCTTATTTGCTGCAGAAGTTGACATAGATATAGCGTCAAGATCTTCCTTATAAAGGCCATAATGATTGGCTAACACCCAAAAACTATTGTATTGACCACTGCCTTTAGATGCAATAGCAATTTTTTTGCCTCTAAGGTCAGAAATATTTTGAATGCCTGATTCATCGCGAACGACTAATTGAAATACATCAGGATAAAGCTGTGCGACCAAGCGAGCCGCAGGAAGAATTTGAGTGTCTGCTTGAATGGTTGCAAACTGCACTTCTTGCGATTCAAGAAGTTGCATATTCTGACTTGAACCCTGAGTTTCTAATACTTCAACAACAAGATTGGGATTCGAGCGCTGAGCAATCTGAGCAATTGACCTTGCAATGGTATAAGACTCAGACCCTTTAACGCCAGCAGCAATTTGTACTTTTTGTATCTTTGTATTATCAAAATAAATCCAAAGAGCTAACAAGACAATAGTAATCAAAAAAGAGATGATGATCGCTGGAAATAAGTGTTTCATAAAAAAATACCAAAAGTATAAAACCCAAGCCTTTACAGAAAAACAAGCTCCGAGAAGGCTGTCCGAAAACTAAAAATCGACTGCAAACCCCATAAACATCATAAGGCGAGCTTATCAAAGTCGTTAAATAGCCGTGGCTATTCGCCTTCTTTAATAAACTCACCTTATAACATTTCTGTGATTTTCGTTACGATTCTAGTTCTCGGACAAGCCCTCCCTAGTATTTCATGCCCTTTAGAGACTTTTGCACGAAAGGATGCACGGCTTATTGAAAAGCGCTTTATTTTTCACGTTTTTATATAGGGAGCTGGGTATTGAGATTACAAAGAGAAGCTATCTGAAGAGAAAGCCGTATAATTTAAGGCTGAATTTAGGCATAAATCACCGACTACGAATAATTACCCGTAGTCGGTGGCGAGCATATTATAATTAAGCTTCCATGCAATCAAATGCACTTTTATCTTCAATATACTGATAAAACTCTTTACGAAGATGTGGCTTGTATTCGTCAAACTTTCTAAAACCATCAAGTAAACCGATCATTTTTTCTCGATTACCTTCACTCTGTTTTTTATTATACTTTTTAAGCACATAATTAAGTTCATGTGTTTGCTTTGAGATCATTTCACTGTCTTTTAACATCGTTTCTTCTCCATCATCATCATTAATATAAAATTTAAGCTAATTTCTTAGCGCTTTCGATCCATTCAGAAACCATATTTTCTTTTGGATTAACTCGTGTACGATGTTCTCTGGCATTCACCTCGATCATCTTTTCAGTCAATACTTTAGCATTTTGCTGTGCAAGGTGCTTAACAGATTCAATGCCAGAGGCTTCTAAAAGTTCTGAAAATTGACCACGAATGCCTGGTATTCTAATTAAATCGGCCATGCTCACCCACTTGTTAACAACAAGGGTTTCAACTTTGGCAGCCTTAGAAATTAATTCTCGCTTTTCTAGCGTTTCACTGCATGCAAGTAGATCGGCGGTGGTTTCAATCTCAATGCTACGTAAGCGCTTTCCGAAACCTTGACCAATGCCTTCAATTTCTTCAATGTCATACGTATCTTTAATTACATCACTTTCACCAACCCCCTTAGAAGATGCAGAAGCTTCAATATCGTAGGCTCTTTCTTTAAACTGGTCACGCTCTTTTGTTAAATTTGCTATCTGAAAGCTCATATCCTTAGCATTACCTTCAAAGCGTTGAAATGATGCTTTAAAGTTTTGATTTTCATGTTCCATCTTGCTAATGCGGGCTTTATAAGCCTCTACCTCTGACAAGTATTTGGTGTCGTCACCTTTATTACAATAAAGTGATTTTAAAAGCCACCCAACAATGCCACCAATGATGGCTGCAATTAATAAACAAAACAATATTTGTCCAATCAAATAACTCATAACTTAATCTCCAATAATTTTAAATTCAATACGACGATTTTTCGCTTTACCTATTTCTGTTTTGTTATCAGCAATAGGTTTTGTTTCACCATATCCAATCGCTGTTAAACGATCTTCATTAATGTTTTTTTCTTTCAGTCGTTTTACGATCGCTTTTGCACGCATTTCACTTAATTTTTGATTCATCGCATGAGAGCCACTCGAGTCAGTGTGTCCTGCTATTTCAATGTTAGTGTCCGGACATTTCAAGGCAACGGTGGCCAACTCATCAATTAAAGCATCGCTCTTTTTCTGAATGACGGCTTTGGATGTTTCAAAATAAATTATTTGAGTTGAAAGGAGGTCATTAAATCGTTTTTGACAACTGATGGCATCGACAAGAACCGTTGCTGCCTCTTCAATCACATTGACTTCTACATTAAACTCAATCAAAGAATATGAACTCTGTAATACTTGAGCAGAGCGCTGTTGCAGTTGGTCACGTAATTTGACCGAAGCGACATTGCCTGAAATAGAGAGGTCTGTATTATTAAAGCTTGCTGTCAAGCTTGTATAATTTTTTAGTTGATCAATGACCGCTTGTTTAATGGAATCACTCCAGCCAGAAGGTGCGCCAGATTCAATTGTTAATTTATCCATTACATTTGAGCGGCCTACTCGTGCTTTTGCCGCCTCAACAACATCATTACGTACTGATTCATCAGGCACATAACCTTCAAGCACAACATTGACACCATCGTAATTAACAACCAAATTATAATCTTTTGGTTCGGTGGCTACGTTCGATTCAACAGTCAGTTGATTATCGACGGTATTAACACCCCTAATATTTTGGGCAACTTTTCCAGCCTGTAATCGTAATGCTTCGGTTGGTGCGACACCCGTCAAACGTAACTCTCGGCCATCGGTAGAGACATTCGCCCAACGAATATTTTCAGAGACCAAGGCCGTATTAGATCGTGTTACCAAATCACTTTCGATTGTAGGAGATTTTGCTTTGATACAAAAGTAAGCTAATAAAATAATCGCTAAAAGCCCTAAGATAATAATTATTTTTTTTGACATGGCACCCTCATTGAATTTAAACGCTCTTTTACCCTAAAATTTCCAAGTAGAAAAATAATATGGAAATTTAGGGTTTTTAGAGTGGTTTATATATTATCTTTAATACGGTTCAATTCAGCATTAAAAATACTCATATAGTACATAAAAGCCCTCAAGCCTTAGGGATATACTTTACTTGTTATGCGCTGTCTGTCAAGCTTAAACTCAGTAAGATATAAACCCAAATCCCCAGATAGGATTTCACCCGAGCGCCAAAATCCGTTAATTCCTTCTTTCAATGATTATTGAGAGTCATTTCTTGCACCTCATCGCGTGTATGACTGAAGAATTTAGTCAAAAATAGCCCTTCGGTGCTTATTCAGCACTCAATTAGCCATTTTGGACGGATCTATCCTGTAATAAGCCGTCTTTATCTTGTTAACCTTTTTAAATTGGAGGCGATTTAAACTCTCTCAATGCCATCAGCACTTGCTCCAGTAGGGTTCGATGTTTTTCCTTTAGTTTTACAAATAATTGTCGTCCGCTCTTAACTACCTTGGCCGCCAGCGCATACA
>JAKISK010000045.1 GCA_021648625.1 Thiomicrorhabdus sp.
GAACCAAAGAGAACGAGCAGTTTTTATGGCAAAAGGCAGACGCCTTTACACCACAGGATCGGTTTGCGGATTACACGCAAGCGATTATGGATTTAGGGGCAACCGTTTGTACACGGAGTAAGCCGAGTTGTGAATCGTGCCCTGTTAATGCGGACTGTTTAGCAAAACAACAAGAGCGAGTGCAGTTTCCCGTTGCAAAACCCAAAAAAGAGAAGCCGATTAAACAGGCTTATTTTTTGGTATTGGAAAATAGCGAAGGGCAGTTGTTTTTAAAACAGCGTCCTCAGCAAGGAATTTGGGGCGGCTTGTGGAGTTTTCCTGAATATGAGAGTCGCTCCGCTTGTTTGGCACAAATTAAAAAATATGAAAGTCAATCGTTGGGTTGGCAGAGTTTGGTAGAATGGAATTCTTTTCGTCATACCTTTAGTCATTATCACGTGGATATTTTTCCTGTTATTGTGCGAGGAGTGAACGAAAATCAAGTGTTAGGTAACGGAGAGTGGGCGTGTAAGTCTGGTTTAAGTCGTGAATCTACGGTATTAGGTGTACCAGCTCCTGTTAAAAAATTAGTTCGATTGATGAGAGAGAGTGAAAATGTCTAGAAAAGTACAGTGTGTCAAAATGGGTGAAGAGTTAGAGGGGTTGGACTTTTTACCTTTCCCTGGTGAATTGGGTCAACGAGTGTATGACAATGTTTCTAAAGAGGCGTGGAAACAGTGGTTAAGTCAGCAAACGATTTTGATTAACGAATACCGTTTATCGAGTTTGGATGCAAAAGCACGTACTTTTTTGCATGAAGAGATGCAAAAATTTCTGTTTGAAGATCAAGACCTTGATATGCCAGATGAGTTTAAGGCGGTTTAAATTTCTCCCCCCCCTTTTATCATCATTAAGATAATCTTAAAGGTACGGTATGCAAAAAGCGATTGATATTTATATTGGACGGCAACCGATTTTTAATAATCAAATGAAGGTGATTGCCTATGAGTTACTGTTTCGTTCAAACAGCGAAAGCAATCATGCGATGATTCTGGGGGGCGATGTGGCCTCAGCGCAAGTGATGATGAATGCCTTTGGTGATATTGGATTGTCTGAAATTTTAGGCGAGCATCAAAAAGCATTTATTAACTTTACGGAAGGCTTGTTGTTAGAAGAGTATCAAGACTTTTATCCGCGCAATAAAATTGTGATCGAGGTGTTGGAAGACGTTGAGGTTACTTCTCGATTGATGAAATCGTTAACCCTGCTGAAGACAAAAGGCTATGTTATCGCATTGGATGACTATATTTTTTCGCCTGAGCTAGAGGCATTAGAGCAATTTTCAGAGATTATTAAGGTTGATCTGCTCGATGTTGAATTGTCTAAGTTGGAAGCGCATATCGAGCGTATTAAAAGTCAAGGCATTCGCCTGTTAGCTGAAAAAGTAGAAACCCAAGCACAATATGAATATTGCCAGTCGTTAGGGTTTGATTATTTTCAAGGTTACTTTTTTGCTAAGCCTAACATCATTGAAGGCAAGCGATTGCCCAATAATAAATTAACCTTACTCGACTTATTGGCAAAGGTGTATGACCCTGATATTGATATGTCAGTGTTGTCGGCGGTAATTTCGAAAGACATGGGGTTAAGCCAGAAGTTATTACGTTTTCTCAGTGAGACCGCTTCGAATAAGCAACCGATTGATTCCATTCATGATGCGGTGTTACGTTTTGGTTTAAAGCGCTTGCAGGGTTGGACCAGTATGTTGGTTCTATCAGGGGTAGAAGATAAGCCGATCGAGCTATTTGTGACCGCTCTGATTCGAGCTAAATTTTGTGAATTGTTGGGCGAAAAATTAGGAGGGGCTTCAAAAGATGCTTACTTTATTGTGGGGCTGTTTTCGTGTTTAGATGCCGTTATGGATGCGAAGTTATCTGATCTTGTCGAGAAGCTAGGACTGGAAGAGGACATTCAGCAGGGTATTCTTGGGTACAAGGGAAAGCTGGGGTGCTCATTAAAGATAGTAAAATCATTGGAAAGCGGACAGGTTGGTTTTGAAATGCCTGAGGGAGTAAGCGCTACTGATTTGAGTCAGCTCTATTTACAAGCCATGCAGTTTGCAGAACAGTTAGAGTGGTAATCGTCCTCTGATATTTAGACATTCGATGTTATCCATAAAAAAACCGCTTTTTAAAGCGGTTTTTTTATGGAGGATATTCGGGATTATATTTTACTTATGATACTGTCCGCTTAACTCGGTAACGGCATTTATGAATGCGCCAGCGTGTTCAGGGTTGATTTCAGGGTGAATTCCGTGACCTAAGTTAAAGACATGACCAGAACCATTGCCATACTGTGCCAGAATGGTGGCCACCTCTTCACGAATGCGCTCAGGTGAGGCGTATAGAATGCAAGGATCCATATTGCCTTGTAGAGCCACGCGGTTGCCTACACGAGCACGTGCTTCGTCAATGTTAATGGTCCAATCTAAACCAAGTGCGTCAGCACCCGTATCGGCCATCGCTTCTAACCACTGTCCACCGCCTTTGGTGAATAAGATAACCGGTACTTTACGACCATCATTTTCTCGTTTTAGCCCGTCTACAATTTTATGCATGTAGCGTAAAGAGAATTCATTATAGTCACGTGGTGTTAATACACCGCCCCAGGTATCAAATATTTGTACCGCTTGAGCACCCGCTTCAATTTGGGCATTAAGGTAGGCAATAACGGAATCGGCTAATACGTCTAAAATGTGATGTAAAGTTGCTGGTTGATCAAACATCATCGCTTTAATTTTGGCAAATG
Organism: Thiomicrorhabdus sp.; assembly: GCA_021648625.1. Taxonomy (GTDB): domain Bacteria; phylum Pseudomonadota; class Gammaproteobacteria; order Thiomicrospirales; family Thiomicrospiraceae; genus Thiomicrorhabdus. Next base: position 2,788 of record JAKISK010000045.1, read on the forward strand.
TTTTGCTTGAACCGCCTTCAATCATATAGGTCGCTAAGGTCCATGGACTGCCTGAAAAACCAATCAGTGGAATGCTGCCGTTTAGGTCTTTGCGAATGGTGCTTACGGCGTCCATTACATAGCCTAAGTCGGATGCCATATCGGGTACATAGAGTTTTTTAGCGTCTGCCATAGAGCGAATAGGCTTATCAAAAACAGGACCTTCGCCTGTTTCAAAGCGTAAGCCAAGCCCCATTGCATCCGGAATGGTTAAAATATCTGAAAATAAAATAGCCGCATCTAGTGGAAAACGCTCTAAAGGCTGCAAAGTTACTTCACTGGCAAATTCTTTGTTACGGCATAGATCCATAAATGACCCAGCTTCTTTACGAGTTGCTCTGTATTCTGGTAGGTAACGTCCCGCTTGTCTCATCATCCAAACAGGGGTGCGGTCTACAGGTTCTCTAAGAAGTGCGCGTAAAAAACGATCGTTTTGTAACTCTGCCATGTTGAATGCCTTTTTTTAATTTGAAAAAATAGTGGAACTATTCTAGCGGAAATCAGGCGTGGCGAATACTAAAAAAGTGCGTACTTTGTTTTTTTAGGGTTTTAATGGGTATTAAGGGGTATTGATAGGGTTAAATGCATCAATGGCGGCGGGTTCTTTAATAATAACAAACATCACGCCTTTATAAAGATAGGCTAACCCACGTACTTCAATGGTTTTTCCTTTGAGTTGTTTAATTTTATTGTAGTCAAATTTATCCCAGTGCTTTTTGGGAACGCGAATACCCGTGGTGTCCATATTAATGATGATATTGGTCGAGCTTTTCATGACCTTGAGCACTTTGCCTTGAATGATTCGGTAGCCCTTATCTTGAGAGGTAAGTTCGCTGCTTTTTACCAGAGGAAAGTGGCTGTCGGGGTGTTTTTCGAGAGAGTCCCAGAGTTGATATTTTCCTTCTCGGGCTTTTTGTTCGGCTTCAAAATAGCATTTGGCGTATTTATGATTATTGTGTCCGGGACGATTGATGGCAAAGCCACTCTCTAATATTTTCTGTTGTACGCTGGTGCCGTCTTTTAAATACAGGTGAACCAGTTGCCGCCCGCCTTCATCTATTTTGGTGGTGTCGTACTCTACGCCTACTTCTAAATCATTATTGGCGAGCAGTTTATTTAAAAAAAGTTGGGCTTCTTTCGCAAGTGGCTGAGCAGGGGTATTAAATTTCTGCTTTTTTTCACGCTGTGGACTGTAAAGACCAATTAAACGTACGCGTTTACCTTGAATAACAAGATCGCTACCACTGGTGGCATAGGTGGCTTTGGTCCAGAGCTGAACATCGTCTGACGAGCAGTTTTGCTTTGATACAGCCATGCTTAGAGAACTGAAGGCGGTGAGCAGTAAGGTGAGCAATAATAGGGGGCGAGTTATTTTTAGCATAGCTCTGATTGTAATGACTTTTGCTCAGAATACAATGCGTTTAAATAGTAAGGGAGGGGGGGAGAAAGCAAAAAAGCACTGGGGATTCAAAACCCGCAGTGCTTTTTTTAGGTAGACCGTTAATCGTTCTAAAGTAGGGCGATTGCTTTCTATCTTTTTCCGTATTTCTGCTTGAACTTCTCAACACGTCCTTCAGTATCCACAAGAGTTTGTTTGCCTGTGTAGAAAGGGTGTGACGCACTAGAAACTTCAATACGTACCAGAGGGTAATCATTACCGTCTAACGTAATAGTATCGCCAGAAGTTTTGCTAATAGTGGAGCGAGTAAGGAAAGTTTCACCAGTCGAAATATCTTGGAAAACTACATCTTTATACTCTGGATGAATCTCTGCTTGCATGATGACAGTCCAATTAATTATTAATAAGTTATTTTTTTAAAGAAAGGAATTATATTGATTTTAAAGAAAATTGCAAGTCTATTTTACCTTTTTACCGCTTCATTGCATCAAACAGTGAAATATTTGTTTTACTGAGTTTCATTTGGTCAATAAGTGTTTCGATCGCTTCAATTTCATTGAGGGTTTGTAGGAAACGACGTAATATCCAAATGTTTTTAAGCTCTTCTTTTGTGGTGAGCAACTCTTCTTTACGGGTACCAGATTTAGTGATGTTAATCGCTGGGAAGGTGCGTTTTTCCGCAATGCTACGGGATAGATGCAACTCCATATTTCCTGTACCTTTAAACTCTTCAAAAATAACCTCGTCCATTTTAGAACCCGTTTCAACCAGTGCGGTAGCAATAATGGTTAATGAACCACCTTCTTCAATGTTACGAGCGGCACCAAAGAAGCGCTTAGGACGATGCAGCGCATTGGCATCCACACCACCGGTTAAAATTTTTCCAGAGGAGGGAACAACGGTATTGTAAGCACGGGCTAAACGGGTAATGGAGTCGAGCAAAATAATGACGTCTTTTTTATGCTCAACCAAACGCTTGGCTTTTTCAATGACCATTTCAGCCACTTGTACGTGACGGGTTGCGGGTTCATCAAAGGTCGAGGAGATGACCTCGCCTTTAACGGTACGTTGCATTTCGGTGACTTCTTCTGGACGCTCATCAATCAGTAAAACGATTAAGTAGGCATCGGGGTAGTTTTCGGCAAGGGATTGTGCCATTTGTTGCAAAATAACGGTTTTACCCGACTTTGGAGGGGCAACAATTAAACCACGTTGTCCTTTACCAAAAGGGGCGGCAATGTCAATGATTCTGGGGGCAATATCTTCGGTACTGCCGTTTCCAATCTCCATAATTAAGCGTTCATCTGGGTGCAGAGGGGTTAAATTTTCAAATGCAATTTTTTTACGCGCTACATCGGGGTGTTCGTAGTTGATGGTCTCCACTTTTAATAATGCAAAATAACGTTCACCGTCTTTGGGAGGACGAATTTTTCCCTGAATTGTGTCGCCTTTACGTAAACCAAATCGTCTAATTTGATTGGGTGACACATAAAGGTCATCGGGGCCCGCTAAATAGGAGCCATCGGCAGAACGTAAAAATCCAAATCCATCAGGCAAAATTTCCAATGCACCTTCACCATAAATGTCCTCACCTTTTTTGGAGTGAGCTTTTAGGATGGCAAAAATAATGTCTTGCTTGCGTAAACGTGCAAGGTTGTCGAGTCCCATACTGGAAGCAAGTTCGAGTAAAGAGGCAGCGGATTGTTTTTTTAAATCGAGTAAGCGCATAAGTTATTTTGAGTTTCTTGTTTTGAATTTTGAGTAGGAGTGATTAAGAGGGAGGTTAGCGGTGGGTTGATCATTACCATGATTTCTCAGCGATACTTTAAAAAACTGAAGGATCACTGAGAAAGGGTTGATAATTAAAGATTGTCGTTTAAAAATGTGTTTAATTGTGACTTGGAGAGAGCGCCAACGTGTGAAGCGGACACTTCGCCATTTTTGAATAACATTAGCGTTGGAATTCCACGTACCCCAAATTTTGGTGGCGTTGCTGGATTTTCATCAATATTGAGCTTGGCAATTTTTACTTTGCCTTCAAACTCGATTGCAACTTCGTCCAAAATTGGCGCGATCATTTTGCAAGGTCCACACCATTCGGCCCAAAAATCAACCAAAACAGGTACATTGGATTGTAGAACTTCTGTGTCAAAATTAGCATCACTTGTTGAATTCATGGTTTCTCCTATGAAACATTTTACGTTCATACGAAAATAGCAAAACACCTTTCTGATATTTTATTGAGCAGAGAGGAAGAGGCTTAGAGTCGTATGGGATTTTTTTTGTTTGAGTTTTACGGTTACACGGGTATGTGCAAACGATTAATTTTTGAGTTTTAATTTGATGCGCTAATTATTACATTAATAACTTTTAAATAGCAAACTTTTAATGGATTAAATTCGTTTTAATGGATTAAATTTGATATGAAGTATGGCATTTTTCCAAATGAAAGGGGTTTCATTGTAGGATATAAGGCTTAAAAATGAACGAAGCATACACCTATGGACATCTCCTTTATATTAGACGACTTAAACGATGCGCAACGCGAAGCCGTTACGGCAGAAGATACGCACGCCTTAATTCTAGCGGGCGCGGGCAGTGGTAAAACGCGGGTGCTGGTGCATCGCATTGCGTGGCTTACGCAAGTAATGGGGTTTTCACCCTATAATATTTTGGCGGTTACCTTTACCAATAAAGCCTCGAATGAGATGCGAGGTCGTATTGAATCGTTGGTGGGGCAAAAGGCCGCGGGACTCACCATGGGAACGTTTCATGGCATTGCTTACCGTTTGTTGCGTCAACACTATCAAGAAGTGGGATTGCCACAAACCTTTCAAATTTTAGATTCGGATGATCAAAAACGGGTAATTAAACGCCTGTTAAAGGCGATGAAATTAGATGAATCCCAATGGCCGCATAAGCAAGTTCAAGCGTTTATTAATGGCGAAAAAGAGGAGGGTCGCCGTCCTGATAATATTGATGTTGGCTACAACCCGTTTGTTGCCAAGATGGTGGAAGTGTATCGAGCGTATGAGGCGCAATGTCAGCGTTCGGGTCTAGTGGATTTTGCAGAACTGCTGTTGAGAGCACATGAGTTATGGCTTAAAAATCCAAGTGTACTTCGCCATTATCAAGCACGTTATAGACACATTTTGGTGGACGAATTTCAAGACACCAATAGTTTGCAATACGCGTGGTTAAGCGTGTTGGCGGGGGAGAGTAGTAAGTTGTTTGTGGTGGGCGATGATGACCAGTCAATTTATGGCTGGCGAGGCGCGAAAGTGGAAAATATTCGCCAATTTGGGGAGGCATTTCCGCAGGTTAAAACGGTACGATTAGAACAAAACTATCGCTCGACAGGGACAATATTAAACGCCGCAAATGCCTTGATTACACACAATGTTTCACGAATGGGCAAAGCGCTGTGGAGTTCGGGCGAAGAGGGAAATTTAATTAAAGTGTATGAAGCCTTTAATGAGATAGATGAAGCGCGTTATGTCTGTAATCAAATGGAGGCGTGGTGTGATCAGGGGGGTGAACGCAGTGACATTGCCGTGTTATATCGTTCCAATGCTCAGTCGCGAGTGATGGAGCAAGAATTGTTGCGAGAAAATATTCCCTATCGCGTCTACGGCGGTTTGCGCTTTTACGACCGTGCCGAAATTAAAGATGTATTGAGTTACCTACGACTGCTCACCAATCGTGAAGACGATGCCGCGTTTGAGCGGGCGTATAATCACCCCCCCCGAGGTATCGGTCAAAAAACCGCTGATACCATTCGAGGTGTGGCGAAACAACATCAAATGTCACTTTGGCGAGCGGCAAAAATGGTGGTTGAACAAGGATTGACCGCAAGAGCTAAAACCGCTGTCCAGGGGTTTATGTCGTTGATTGAAGCATTATCAAAAGAAGTTGAAAACCTATCTTTAGAAGAACAAATGATGAAGGTGGTGACTCGTTCAGGGTTGCAAGCGCATTTTGAAAAAGACAGTTCCGAACAAGGGAAAGGGCGACTTGAGAATATTGATGAATTGATTAACGCCGCCAGTTCGTTTAAACAAAGCAATGCACAATCGGCGATGGATAACTTGCCTACAGAAGCCCAAGTGATTATGCAAGGCGTGGAAGCGCAAGCACAGCAAGATGGCACTTTATTGCAAATACCTCAATACGATCATCCACTGGCCGATTTTTTAGCGCAAGCCGCCCTAGAAGCGGGTGAGCAACAAGCGGATGAGTGGGAGTCGTCGGTTCAATTGATGACGTTACACGCCGCGAAGGGGCTGGAGTTTCCATTGGTCTTTATGATTGGTGTTGAAGAAGGATTATTTCCCTCTCAACGAACCTTTGAAGATCCTGATCGTTTAGAAGAGGAGCGTCGTTTGGCGTATGTGGGGGTAACGCGAGCAGAGAAGCAGTTAATCATCACCTTTGCCAATTGTCGCAAAATGTATGGTTCCAAGCTTTACCCCAAGCCCTCCCGCTTTATTAAAGAAATTCCAGAAAGCTGTATTGAATTTGTACGGCTGTCAGGGTCGGCAAGCCCAACGTTGGGTGGCGGAGCCGTAGGGTATTCTGATATGAATGCTCAATTGCAAACCGCATTAGCGGCAGAACATCAAACAGGGTTTAGTGCGGGTGACCCCGTGTTTCATCAAAAGTTTGGTGACGGCGTGGTGGTGAGTATGGAAGGCAGTGGCGAACATGCCCGTGTTAATGTTCACTTTACCCATGCTGGGTCAAAATGGTTGGTGACGGCTTATGCGAACCTAGAGAAGAAAGAGTAAATCTTTACTTTGAATAGGGGGGGGGATAAAAACTGGATTCAGGTTGTAATTTATTAAAAGGTACGTAACATAGACCAAGAATCTCAAAAACATATTTATAATCAAGTTATGGAGTCTTTAAATGTATAAGAAAGTAGGGTTTATTATCGCAAGTACGGCATTTTTAGCCGCGTGTTCAGGCACAAATGATTACACACCCGCAGCGGGCGCAACAGGGCAAAGTATGTATACTGCCAGTTGTGCCAGTTGCCACAATGGTGAGTTTCATCATTGGGAGTTAACAGCGGAAGAGCAAAATGCCGAGTACATTAAAAAAGTGATTAGTGAAGGAACCATGGGAATGCCCGCTTTCCCTAATATTAAAGAGGCGGAGCTAGAGACGTTAGTGAAGTTTGTATTGGAAAATAACGCAAAGTAGACTGGCTTTGTTTTATGCTTAAAAAAGGCTTTGCATGGTTATCATGCAGAGCCTTTTTTATTTTTGTAACCATCTCACTCGGCATCTTTTTTTATAAACATAGTATTGATCAACTGTACGGTTTGACTGTTTTCAGGCACTAAATCTGCAAGCGAGTATTGCTTGAGATGAGATAAATATTTATCTTGAGCTTCAAATAAAATGTCTGCCAGTTTGCACCCTTGTTTAATGCCACACATAGGCTGTTCACAATTAACTGGCGCTAAGGTGGCTTCCATTAAAGTGATTACATCGGTAATCACAATTTCATTGGCAGGGCGACCTAGCCGAATGCCACCATTCTTTCCTCTCAATGCCTTAATGAATCCTGCTTTAGAGAGTTTTTGAACAATTTTCATCACGTGATCACGCGACATATCAAAGGCATGTGTTATCTCTTTAATGGTCGAAAGCTCTTCATTTTTTTTCACGGCAACGTAAAGCAGCACCCTAAAGGCATAGTCGGTATGCTTGGTCAATTTCATTGTTCAGCGTTCCTCGTTGATTTTCTTTGTACAAGAATACCACTGCTTGGCACTTGATATCAAATAGGTTAAACCCTAATCCCCTGATATAAAAATACGTTTATAGCGCAAGGCCTTGACGCACCTAGGAGCTTGTAGGGTTTGGGTTAAACTTCCCCCCCTTTTTTCTTTTTGTAGGGATAATTTCGGATTTATATTCTTTATATACTAAAGTATAGTGACATTTCAAAATTTTATGTTTTTCAAATTGTTGTACGCATTTTAGAGGACTTTACCGTGAATAAGAACAGTATTCAGTTTCAGTTAATTTTTCCGATTGTTATTTTAGGCATTCTTTTTTCGATTGCATTTGCATGGTGGGTGCCGAATGCGGTAAAGGACAATGTGATTGAACAGGCGGTTATGAGTGCAAAGCAAACCACCCAGCAATACAAGGCATTGCGTGGTTATTATGTTAAAAATGTTGTCTCGCCAACGAAACAACAAAACGCGATGCAATTTGGTATCGACCATGCCGATAACCCCAATATGCTCCCTTTGCCAGCGACGATGATTTTGGATTTAAGTAAGCTGCTTGAAAAAGAGGGGGTGTATATCTCTCTTTACAGTAAATACCCCTTTCCAAATCGTAAGAGCCGTACGCTGGATCCGTATCAAAAAGAGGCTTGGGAAGTATTACAAGACCCCAAAGCAGTGATGACTAAAATAGAAACCGATGCCGATGGCCGCCAAATGATTCGTGTGGGAGTGGCCGATACCATGTCAGCACAGGGGTGTGTAAACTGTCATAACTCCCATAAAGATTCGCCTAAACTTGACTGGAAGCTAGGGCAAACCCGTGGTGTCTTAGAGGTAAAGCAAGATATTACGTCAGAGCTAGAGAGTGGCATTATCCTCGGTCGTTTAGTGGCTCTGGCGGTATTAATTATGATGATCTTAGTGGTCATTGTGTTGTATTTAACCTACCAGAGAAAAGTGGCTAAAAAACTAAATGTTGCAACTCGGGTTGCCCAAAACATGTCGAATGGTCAGTTTGATACGCCATTTTCATCGGATGGTAAAGATGAAGTGTCCCTGTTTTTACACGATTTACAGACGACACAAACCAGTGTAGGCAGCACCATTAATGAATGTGTTTCGGTGATGCAAAATATGGCTAATGGTCAGTTTGACCAGCGTGTTATGGCAAATGTTTCGGGTAAATTAGCGGAGCTAAAAGAGGGTATTAATCTTTCAGCAGATGAAATAAGCAATACGATGCAAGCCCTTAAACAAGTCATTACTCAGATGCGAGATGGCCATTTTACCCATAAAATGGATTTTAAGGCCAATGGTGAGTTTAAGGTCATCATTGATTCGGCGGTGGAAGCAATGGACAGCATTCATACCTCTATTACAGGCATTTCAAGTGTGATGGGAAAAATGCAAAAAGGAGAGTTCACGCATCGAGTGTCTGTGGAAGCCAAAGGGGATTTACAGCATTTAAAAGAGCTGATTAATCGCTCTATGGATGGGCTTGAACAGGCTATTTCAGAGATCAATCGAGTGGTAAGCTCACAAGCAGGCGGCGATTTAACACAGCAGGTTCAAGGCGATTTTCAAGGCGCACTGGGTGAACTGAAAAATGCTATTAATAAAACGTCTAAAAAATTAAATGAAATTGTTTTTGAAGTGGTTAGTTCGTCTCATAATATTTTAGAAATATCGACTCAAGTGGCTTCAGGTAATCAAGACTTGAATCGCAGAACCAGTGAGCAGGCAGCGACTTTAGAAGCGACTTCCTCTTCCATGGAAGAGATGACGGCAACGGTTTCTCAAAATTCGGATTCTTCTCGTGAAGCGCACAAAATTGTTGAAGAGGCCATTTCCAAAGCGGATACCAGTGTGACCGTGGTGAATAAAACCATGAATTCGATGGAGGCGATTTCCGAATCAAGCCAGAAAATTTCTGAAATTATTAGTCTGATTGATTCCATTGCATTTCAGACCAACCTTTTGGCATTAAATGCCGCCGTTGAGGCTGCAAGAGCGGGAGAACATGGTCGCGGGTTTGCGGTGGTGGCATCTGAGGTAAGATCGTTAGCACAAAAGTCAGCGGATGCATCTAAAGACATTAAAACGTTAATTGAAGACAGTGGCGTTAAAGTAGCCGATGGCTCTAAGTTTGTAAGACAAACCTCTGAGGCCTTAGAAGACATGAACGAATCCATTAAGCTTATGGGAACCATTATTGGGGATATATCTCACTCATCGAATGAACAATTAACCGGCATTACACAAATTAATAGTGCGGTAAACAGCATGGATGAAGTGACCCAACAAAATACCCACATGGTGGAAGAGAGCACCGCGGCTGCGGTAGAGTTGAATAAACTCGCTACACAAATGACTGAGTTAATGCGTTTCTTTAAAACGAAATAAGTCATGTTGGTTATTTTTAAACATGGGGGGAGAAAAATTAGTAAAGCCCTAAAATAGAGTCAAGCGTTTGTGCCAGCAGTGTGTGGGTGTTTTGTATGGCGGTAAACTCGTCCATTGGGTGAGAGACAATGCTAAACAGCGCATCAAATTCGGGAAGCACTTGCCTGTTGCTGGTTAAATGGCCGCAAAGCCCAATGGTTTTGCAGAGTGGATTTTGCTGTTTTGCAAAGTGTGCTATGCGTTGAGGGAGTTTTCCGTGCGCGGTTTGTGCGTCTATTTTTCCCTCCCCGGTGATGAGAAAATCAATGCTGTACTGTTCAAACAGTCGTTTTAGTTTTAGGTGGCTGCTTAGTACCTCAAATCCCGATTGCATTTGCGCATTTAGCAACCCCATAAACCCAGCCGCCATGCCACCTGCGGCACCGGAGCCTGCAAGGTGTTTTACGTCTATTTTTGTGGCGAGTGCTATTTTTTCAGCTAAATTTTTTAAGCCTTGCTCCAAAATGGGTTCAGCCTGCGGTGTTAATCCTTTTTGAGCGCCAAAGACACGCGTTGCACCCTGTTCACCTAACAGCGGGTTGGTGACATCACAGGCCAATACCCATTCGATGTTAAGCAGAGGGAGAGGGACATTTTCAATGCTGTGTAGCGTATTCAGTGCTTGACCTCCTAATCCAATCTCTTTGCCTTGGGCATTTTTAAACGGAATACCCAGTGCTTTTAATGCACCGACTCCTCCGTCGTTTGTGGCAGAACCGCCTAAGCCTAAAATAATTTTTTGCGCTCCAAGCTCAATGGCGGCTTGAATTATTTGCCCTGTGCCTGTGGTGTGCGTTTGCAGTGGGTTACGTTCTTCAGGGCGCAAACGGGTCAAGCCAGAGGCTTGCGCCATCTCGATAATGGCGGTTTTTGAATCGGGCATCCACGCCCATTTGGCTTTCACTTTTCGGCCTAAAGGGCCTGCACACCAGAGCGTTTTTTCTTCGGCTAATTCTGCATAAAGAAACGCATCCACAAAGCCTTCGCCGCCATCCGAGAGCGGGCGAGTAATCACGGTGGCATTGGGTTGGCGTTGCAAAATCACTTGCTGGGCGATTTGGCAAAAGGTGGTGGCGCTAATTGAGCCTTTGAAACTGTCGGGTGCAATGAGGAAGGTAGGCATGAATTTTAATTTTTTTGATTAAGTTTATGACGAAGCCAGTTAGGTTTTTTTCGTTCTGGTAGTACAGCAATAACATAAGCGGTATTGCCTGTTAAGTCGTAATAAATTGAGTATGGAAATCGCTTTGAAGACATTCGGTAATAACCATATGTTTTTGAATGAACATCCGCGTATATAATTAAAGATTCAATATCAGAGAGGAGTGAATCCCAAAAATATTCACCGATACCGTGCATTTGGGCTTGATAGAATAATCGCCCATCTTCAAGATCTTCTTCTGCCTCTGATAATATTTGAATATGTTTGATATTCACTTCTGATGCTTTAATTTTAATGCTTCTAGCGATATAAAATTGGCGCTCCCGTTCTCGATACTTGCTTTTCGATCAGAGAGTATTGTTTCATGCCATTTAGGCGATTGAATTTCATCCGATTCATAAGAGAGAGAGTCCCATAATGCTTCCATCGTTTGAAGTCGTTCAACCACACTCATTTTTGAAATTTCAGTCATCGTCATGTCGTATTTCCTTCATCGCTTATTGAGAGTATTTTAACAGAAGCATTTTTAAAACGTTGGTTGTGGAATTGGCTAAGTTTTATCTTTCCATTTTATCGAACACCCCATGCTGGGAATTTGCTCTAACGGCCCTTGCCCTGTTTCGGCGATCTGTTTCATCGCTTCCAATAAGTCACGTGGCACATCATCGGCTGCGGTCTCTTTACGAGAGGCGTCTAAGCGGCCACGGTATTGCAGTTTTAGATTGGCATTGTAGCCAAAAAAATCGGGGGTACAAACGGCGCCATAGGCTTTGGCAACGGCTTGGCTTTCATCCATGACATAGGGGAAAGGAAAGCTAAATTGATCGGAGATTTTTTTCATGTTTTCAAACGAGTCTTCTTCGTATTCGTTTGGGTCATTGGACATAATGGCGATACTGTTAATGCCATAGTCGTCACGCAGAATTTGGGTGTCACTCACTAAACGCTGTTGAATGGATTTTACATAAGGGCAGTGGTTGCAAATAAACATCACCAGCAAGCCGTTTTTACCTTTGGCTTTGTCGAGTGTCCAATTTTGACCATCAATACCAAGTAGAGAGAAGTCGATGGCGGGTTGATTAAATTCACAAACGGGGGTGGTTAGGCTGACCATGTGTATTCCTCTTTAAATTTAGATAGGGGGGGGGTGAATAGTTTTAAAGAGGTTATTTTACTGAAAACAACCATGGCAGAGAGGGTTGTTTTGGATTAATTAATTTCTGGAAACAGTCCCATTTTATTAATGGTTTGACTCGCGCCTTTAATTTCACCGTTGGCATTGAGCTTTTGAATGATTCGTTGAATGGTTTTCTGATTTTTAGGGTAGGGTAAGCCAGCGGTTAAACTTTTATCGTAAAGAATTTTAAGAAAAAGATAATCCAGCCCCGTTAAAAGCTCTACCTTGGTTGCATCGTTGGCAATGCTGGGGTTTACCCAGTCGGCGTCATTGGGTAGCCCCAGTATTTGGGTTGTCTCTTCAACAATGCAGGTAACCAATAGTCCTTTGCTAAAAACATGGTCAACGGGTAGCACCACTTGCGCTTGAATAATGGCATTTTGTCGGTTGCGTTTAAAATTTGCCATGCAGTGGCTGTTGCGTTCAATGTCTTTGATTGTGTTGGAAGAGAAGGATTTGATCACCTGACCATAATCTTGGTCTGATGTAAGGTGAATGGAAAGATTGGCTTTGCCTGAATGATGGGGTTTGTGTTGTTTAATAGGGTGCTTTGTAATGTTTTGTAAGTGTTGTAAATGTGTATTAAATAGGCGTTCAATTAACGGATTTTTAGGAAGGTTGTGGTAAATAAATTCATAACGAATAGGTTTTTTCCATTTAAGAATACGACCTTCTGTGGCACGGTACTCATTTTTAAGTGCAATCTCATTAAAGGCTTTTTGAATATACACGGGATCTTGCCAAGGTTGCTCGGTATTTTGAGTGCTTGCTAGAGTGGGGGTCGCAAATAAGAGTATTACGCCAAGGCATAAGACGGGATTAAATATAGTTCTAATGCGCATTTATAAGTACTCTTTTTGCTTGTGGTTGTAAAAAACCTGCCTGTATCGACGGGGGGTGTCTTTACAAGCAGGTTTACAGGGTTTAGTGCGTCCTAAAACGTACTGTGTAAAATAGAGAAGATAGATTAGTCTTCAATCTCTATTTTACGAATGATGTTTGTACTGCTATTTGAAAGTTCTATTTCAACTAATATAGTTGCACCATTAGCTACTTGACTTCGTAAGTCATCAAGTGAGGTAATGCTGTTATCGTCACTTTCAAACTGCGTAGCGTTATTGGTTTCAAATTCGATACCAAGAATGGTTATTGTCGTGCCAGTAAAGCTACTAATAACGCCTTGCACTTCAGTGTCATCTGGGTCAGAGAGTTCAACTTCTGATGCAAAAATACTGCCATCGTCATTTAGAAAACCTTCGACTTCAACAAAATCCCCCTCTCTTAAATCGCTGATACGAATGGGATTATGGTTTGATAGATCATCTTTAAACTGGGTTTCTGGCCCTGTTTGAATGACAAGAGAGGGTTGCCCTGTAACAGGCGTGACTTCAAAGCGGTTATTGGCAAAATCAACTGTGATGTATGCAGACACCTCTACGTCACCGCCTCGCATTTTTACTTCTTCGGCAATGAGTATTCCATTTATAAGGCGACCTTCTACTTCAACTTGCAGGTTATTGGCAATTTGCATGGTACGAGGCTCCAGCTCTGCACGGCTGGCATCTACGGGAATACCATTGACTTTAAAATTGCTGTGGCTGGTAAAGTGGGTCACAAAGCCTTCAATTTCAAATTCATCACGGTCATTGTATTCAAATTCTTCAGATTCAACTTTGAATGCAGTAATTGTCGTTCCATCGAATGACCCTTCAACTTCGACAAATGCGCCTTCTGTTAGTTCGTTTAGGCCTTCTAAACTTGCTGTTGATGCATTAACCGGGATGCCTTTTAGAGTGAAGGTTTTAGAGGTCGTTAAGTTGGTAATGTATCCTTTTAATTCAATGTTTTCATCTGTTTCTGTTTTGTTTTCAATGCGTGAAGCAATGAGCGTACCTGTATTATTAAAGAACCCACTTAGTTCAACCATATTGCCATTACGAATGGTCTTAATGTCAATTCCGCCGTTGTCGGGATCAAAATAGGTGGTGTTGCTGTCGATGTTTACAGGAATTCCAAGTACATCAAAAGTGGCTGTTAAGGTATCAGGAGCAAGAACGAAGTTGTCAACGGGGCCTTGGAGTTCATCGTCAAATATAATATGAGTCGCTGTCCCTGTTACACCATCTGGGTTAAGGATGCCATCCACTTGCACGACCATGCCGATGGCAAGGTCATCTTGAGTGCCTGCCATGCCTTCAATATCAAATGTGGTGCTCGTGGTTTCAAACTTAACCCCGTTCACAAATACGCTTCCAAATCCTGTAATGGTGCCTGATGAGGTAAAACCTGAACCACCAATGCCAGCTGTATCGGTACCACTGCTACTGTCACCACTGCCACAGGCAGTTAGGAGCGTAGCAAGGGAAACGGCGGCGGCCAGTGCGGTAAGTTTAGTGTTGAGTTTCATGAGAACATTCCTCGTTGTTTTTTGATTCGTAATAATAAATGCCTAGGCTTACGTACTGGCTCTCTTCCGAAGCATTGGCTTCGTGTTCGAGTAACCATTCGTCCAGCTCTTCGAGCAGGGCTTGTGCGTGTTTGGCTGAAATTTTTTGAAAAGCGTCTGTAGCATTTTTGGCCAATTTAGTGGTAGAGACCTTTCGTTGAAAGCGTTTATGTTTGCCTTCGTAGCTCATGTTATGCCCAATGGTCTGTATTAGCTCGTTGGCATCGTTGCCAAGAATAAAAGCCACTTCGGTTGAGTCATTACCCGGCAAATAGGCGGGCTTAATCAGTTGCACGGTATCTTGTTGAACTTGTACACACTCCGCTTCAAGCAAAAGGTCTAACATCGCTTTAGGCGTAATGTCGCCACTGTAGCGTTTAACTAAGGTGGCAAAATCGTTTGTGT
>JAKISK010000046.1 GCA_021648625.1 Thiomicrorhabdus sp.
GCCCGCTGATTCTCAGCTGGTTGCTCTGGGAGAAGCGGAAACTCCGTATGTAGACAGAATTTCCCTCAAATATAAGGGCTACCTGTTTGTGCCGGGTTTGAGTGCCGGGTTGCACGTTTACGATGACAGTAATCCTCTTCAACCTACCCTGGTTGTGTCTCTGGCCTTTTCCGGACATATTCAGTATATGACTCGACATGGTGATAAGCTCTTTGCCTGGAGCACTTCAAATCGCATGTATGTAATCAGCCTGGCTGATCCTGCTCAGCCTGTGCTGTTGACTGTTGTTGAAGACGCGAACTATCCTGCCTATGTCTTGGCGTATGGTGTTTACTCTTATTACTTAATTATGGATGGTTATCTGCGGGTCTTTGATATCTCATTGCCTGACTTCCTGGCCAAGAGTAAAGACCGGCCTGCTGCTCTTACTGGTGAATTGGTTGCCCTGCAAGCCGGAGACAATTTTACATTACTGGGCCGATCCAAAGGTTTATTGCCTGCCGCTGTTACTGGGGCTCTTGCTCTGCCTGACCAGGAAAGAATTGTTGGTACACAGCGCTGGCAAGGGCTCCTGGTTGTTCTGGATGAAAACGGCCGGATTCAGTATTTTCGGCAGAAACAATCATCACTGGAGTTGCAGGGAAGCTTGCAGTTGCCAATGGCTCAGCGTTGGCTGACAGCAACAAATGAACGCCTTTATGTCGGTGGTGAGACAAGCGTTTACATTATTGCCAAGAGCGATGACGGTAATTTTAGTTTGTCGGCTCAAATCGAACTACCGGTCAGGAAATCCTGGGACGGTCTCGCCATTGAGCAGACTTTATGTCTTGCCGCTGGTAAAGATGGACTCTTGTGTCTTTCTCTCAAAGACCCTGACAGGCCCGAGGCAAACGCAGGTTTGTTGCTTCCAACGCATCTGGAGTCCCAACTTGATGTCCGGCAACTGGCGACCTCTGGAGGTCGTAGAGTGCTTGCTGCCGCAGGCGCCGCTGGTCTTCTCAATGGCCAGATAAACAATGCAGGCCAGTTTCAGCTTGACGGTATCTTTAGCTTGCAGACCCCAGCCCATACGCTTGCCGTGGTCAGGGGGATGTGTCTGGTGTCAACGGCAACCGGGATTAGTGTGATCGACATAAGAGACAATAGCTCATTACAGAATCTTGGTGAAATTGCCCTTCCCGGAGTGGCGAGATTTGCTGTTGCTGACCCTGATTTCTGGGCTGGCTATGTGTCTGGAGAGGGGTGGTATATATTGCCTGCCCCACGGCTCGTGTTGTCTGCAGAGACCGCAGCCTTTCAAACTCTAACCAAGACAAGGTCTTCCCTTCCCTCGACCTATAGATACCGCCTTAACCTTGTTGATTGCTGCGTATGTACTGTATCAGGCAGCGAGCATGTTACCAAAAACCATTCATATTTTAATGCAAGGTACGCCAGAGGATGTTTCCATTGAAGAGGTGATTCAGGCCATGGAGTCGATAGGGGGGGTAAAAAATGTGCATCATGTTCATATTTGGCAGATGGATGAACACCATAATGCCTTAGAAGCACACGTGGTGATTGAAAGCTTTAATGAAATAGAAACGGTGAAACAGGCCTTGAAAACGTACTTAACAGCGCAGTTTGGCTTGGCTCACTCTACATTGGAGTTTGAAATCACTCCTTGCGATCAAGTGTGTGAAGCGGGATAAAGAAACAATAAACGCATAGACTTAATGGTTTCTTAATCTTTCTTCAATGTTTTAAGATTGATCTATCGTCAGGCACGTCGTAAACTAGGCACAACTTAAATGAATCCCCTAATTTATTAAAGTTAAGGCTTTCCCCAAAAGTCTTTTAAAAGTTGTTTTAAAATTTATTGCTCCTTGATTAAAGCCTCATGTTCAATTGAATGTGGGGCTTTTTTTTTGCCCTAATTCGTGTTTCTATCTGGGGATTTGGGTTCAAGTATTGACAGAGCGGTTTAACCTTAGTTTTTATGTGTGCATAACTACTTATTTTTAGAAAGAGGCATTTAACCAAACAAAGTGATTTATGAAAGTGATATGATAAGACTGTTTTATAATTTTAAGGGTAAATTTACGATGAAAAAACAAACGAATTCTTCTTTATTGGCGATGGTCAGTGGACTTTCTTTTTTTGCATTAACCATGGGTGCCGTGAGCACGGTGAGTGCAAGCCCTGCGATGGCTACGCCAGCACAGGCAGAGCAAAAAACAGCAGAAAAAACGGACGGTGAAAAAGTAGAGGTTTCCAGTATTCACGGAACGGTTTCAGAGATTATTACGGCAGCAGGCTATACCTATGTTGCCATTGACGTGGATGGTAAAAAAGTTTGGGCTGCGGGGCCTGTGTCTACATTTGAAGTAGGTGATAAAGTTGGGTTTTCGATGGAAATGCCCACTGCAAACTTTCAAAGCAGAAGTCTAAAGCGCACGTTTGACCGAATTTATTTTGTTGATGGGTTTATTACAGAAGGCGGTGCTTCAACGGTAGATAATGCGTCTAAAATGAATTTATCGCATGGCAGTAACAGTACGCCGCACGGTAAAACAGAAAAGTCTTCTGGTAAAATAACCGTTGAAATTGCCAAAGTGGCAGGTGGTAAAGACATTGCTGAAATTTATAAAGATAAGAAAGCATTAGATGGACAAGCCGTTAAAGTAAGAGGTGAAGTCACTAAATACACGCCTCAAATTTTAGGATTTAACTGGATTCATATTCGTGATAACAGTACCGACACTGATTTGACCATCACAACATCGGAGACCGCCGCAGTGGGTGATGTGATTGTGGTGAAAGGGTTGATTGCACTGGAAAAAGATTTTGGTTACGGTTATGTGTACCCTGTTATTTTAGAAAAAGCTGAGATTGTTAAAGAGTAATTTTGATTATTTTTTGCTGAATTTATCATGACTCAAAGGCTCCTTAAAGGAGCCTTTTTTATATCTATCCAAGGTTAAAAATAGTAGCTTACCTTGAAATTAATCAAATCATCCTGCTGATAGGTTTTTACAAAATAGTTATCAGAATTTACGTTGCTTACCCAGCGTCCGTTGAGTTCGGCTTTCCAATTTTCGCCGATGCGTCGTGAGGCTTCGAGCGTCCATATTTGTGATTGATCGTCTAGGTCAATGATATGACCCATGAGAATCTCGGTACTTTGTGTATCGTTAAACACCCATCTTAGCCCCGTCATCCAATCTTTTTGAAAAGGGGTAATACTTTCCCACTCGTCGTATAAATACTCCCCAATAAGTCCTAAATCGTAAACGCTGTCGCCAATCCCAACAAGGGTATATTCAAACCCTGCCACCAGTGCGTTGGTTTGATAGCGGGTAAACTGGTTTTGTGCATTTAATTTGTGGCTGTCTCGGTGAATGAATTCGGCCTTTAACAGTAGATCATTCACAATGACTTGTGCGTCTAACCCAATTTGTTGGCTTTGAACATACACGGGCAACAGTTTAGCTTGGTTTTGTTCGGTAATAAATTGAAACAGTGGGGTGCGTTGTGTACCGCTAAAGTAACTTAAGCCAAGATCGAGTGCATCAAAACTGTGGTTCCAACGTACGGCCATGTCTAGGGTGTTGGTTTTATCTTTGCTTTGATAGCGTGTTGACTGGTTGGCTAGGGGGGGGAGAAATTGTGAGCGTACGTCGGCATTGCCAAATTCCACAGGTCTAAATCCCGCTAATAGCATAATATCCAGTGTACCCCACGCTTTAATCAGCTTAGCTTGCAGCATGGGTTGCCCTAATCGTGCTTCGTCGTCCAGACTTTCTAGCAGGTCAATTTGGTTAACCACATCCACGAGGTGTCGCGATTCGGTGGTGCCCCAAAATACTTTACCAATGCCCGCGTGTATTTCCCACTCATCCGCGTATTGATAAAACATTAACTCACGAATGTCGCCACGGGTTTGACTGGGGCTGTTCGCGTTGTAACGATAGAACAGTTTGGCTTTGATTTCACTGTTTTCACCCGTGGAGTAATACAGTTCCGGCTCAACAAACACCGAAGGGTACACTGGGTGCTGTTCTGGGGATTTTGCTTCTTGAAAGAAGGTTAAAATTTCTCCCCCCCCCTTACCACTGAGTTCCAATGCCTGAGAGGGGGGGGAGAAAAAAATCAATCCGCTTAAAAGAATCCCTGCGGGACTCGGGTTTAATAATGTTTTCATGGGTTAACGCAGTCGTTTGAGTTTACTTTTATGAAAATCAGATTCGGTTAACCCTGTTTTAAACTGGTAGTTTGAGCTGTTTACTATCGATTTTTTTCCCGTTTGATGATTCACCATTTCCAGTTTATGAGGGCGCCAATATTGGCCTAAATATTGTTGGTATTCTGAAAAAGTCAGGGTTTTAAGCAGGGCGTTTTTACGATCATAAAAATCAATTTTAATCGGACGATACTCTTCCTTATCGATCCAAATCACTTGTTTGGTATAGCCTGAAAATTTATCGGTAGGGTAGCGTTCACTTACAAAACAAGTCAGATTTTTGCCACAAGGCTCATCACGTAGGTATTTATAAGTGTACTTAGCCACCTCTTGCGAACTCATGTCTTCATAGGCAAATTCACTGCCCATAAACGGACCCGATTTATTGCGTGAGCTAATGCGTTTCACCCGTTTTAAGGCGGGCAGGTAGAGCCATTGGTCGTCTGGCCCTTCGATGTGACTGAAGGTTAAAAAAGCAGTGCCTTTGATGTCACGCGGGGTGTCAAAAATAGTAAGACTTTTATCGCCATCGCCTTGTACTTCCAGCGCTTTGGTTCGAATGGTTCGTGTGCTGGAATCGCCATGTTTATTGAGTAGAATCATCTCCATATTGGAGGTTTGATCGCCCCAACCTATATCCCGTTTATCGGCCTCTTGTGCAATAGCAAGCCCTTTTTCTTCTGCGGTTTGAGCGTAAATGCCAATGGAAAATAGTGTAAAGCTAAGGCTCATTCCAAGAGCGATGATGCGTGTTGTTGTATTCATGCTTAAGTTTCCTTATGAAAGGTTGAGCGTGTTCATAATAAAGCCAATCCACATCGTCATTAATATGAGTACGCCCGCAACAAATATTTTCATGCGGTGCAATATATGATTGGTTTTAATGTGAATGATGCTGTGAATGACGCGTGTTAAGACAAGTAACCATGCACCAATAAGAAAACCAATGTGATTGATTTCTGTGATAAGCAACAGGCTAATGAGTAGATAAAACAATATAGGTAGTTCAAACTGATTTTGAAAATTATCGTTATAGCGCAACATAACTTCAGGGGCTTTACCACGATTGTGTTTAAAGTGATTAAGGCTAACTTGTTTATATTTAACAGCATTCATTCTAGATTTTAACGCTAAAAACCCGATGATAAAGGTTAAAAAAACTTGTATAAATAATGGGTAAATTAAAGCACTATCCATTTTTTACCTCCTTCGCAGTGTTTGTGTTATTTGTTGTTTGGTTTAGTTTGTCATTGCCAACGGGGTCTTTATCCACCATCAGTAACAGCGCGGGTAAAAACAAGAAATCTAAGAGCAACGCACAGGCGATGGTAATGGCCATTAACATCCCTGTTTGTTGGTTGACTAAAAAGGTGGATTGCGACAAAAGCGCAAAGCCAACAATGAGTACTACTGTGGTGACCCATAATGCGCGACCGACGGTCGAAAAGGCGTAACGAATAGCATCGGGGGTGGCCAGTTTCATCTCTCGGCGTGCGCGCACGTATTTGCTTAAAAAGTGGACGGTATCGTCCACCACAATCCCAATGGAAATTGCAAATACAATGGAGGCCGCCATCCCCAATACGCCATAAGTCAGTGCCCAAATACCAATGGCCATAATGGCGGGGGTGAGGTTGGGCACTAAGCTCAGAGCGCCCAGTTTTAGGCTTTTGAGGGCAAAGAATAGAATCAGTGAAATCAGCACCAATGCCAGTGCCGATCCGCTCATCATCTGTTCGATATTACGCATGGTGATGTTGGAGAACATGATATCGGTGCTGGTGCCTTTGGCTTGCATCACCGGCGGCGTATGTTCTTTAAGCCACTGTTCGGCACGCTGGTTAAAGTCGATGATTTGCGATGTGGATAAATTATCGAGCGTCACGCCAATTTTAGTCGCGGATTTATCCACATTAATTTGGTTGTTTAAATCCAAACCGTATGGCAAAGACATTTCATACAGCAGTAAATATTGTGCCGCTAGGTCTTGCTGGTCGGGCATTTTGTACCAAGCAGGGTCGTCACCATGGAGATTTTTATTGAGTCGCTTTAGGGTATCTGCAATGCTGTTGACGTGTACGACTTCGGGCTGGGCTTCTAACCAATCTTGAAATTGGGCTATTTTGGCTAAAAACTCAGGGTGATTGATGCCTTGAGGTTGTCCTGATTCAATGGAGTAAAACGCCATGCTAATGCCGGTTAAATTGTCGATCACATAATCGGAATCCTCTCTAAATTGCACCGACTCATCAAAGTATTCGACAAAATTATCGTCAATCACCATTTTAGGAATCATGGAGGCAAAAAAGATCAACATTAGGGTACTGCCCCAAAAAAGGGGTTTTTGGCGTTTAATGACAAAATCGGCCAGTTTCGCCATATTGTCTTTATGATCGGGATCAAGATTTACCTTTACTCTAACGGGCAGTGCAGATACCCATGCGGGCAAGAAAACAACACTGAATAAAAAGGCAAACAGCACGCCCATGGCGGTGATATTACCGAGATCGTGAAACGGAGGCGCATCACTGGCGTTCATCGCTAAAAACCCAATGGCGGTGGTGAGGCTGGTTAAAAATATGGGGCCAATGTTGATGCGCATGCTCTCCACAATCGCATCATTTTTGCTGTAACCCTGCTTCATTAAGGCGAGCATGGAGATTAAAAAATGGACACTGTCTGCTACGGCTAAGGTCATGATAATGGTGGGGGCAGAGGCTGATGGCGGAGTGAGTGCAATACCAAACCAACCTGCCATGCCCATGGCGGCGGTAATGGAAAAAGCGATGACAAAAATAATGCCCATAAGTGATGAGAAGGACTTTAGTAACACCAAGAGCATAATGAAAATAAAGAGATACATCAGCGGAATGAGGGTGCCCATATCGATCATACTGGCCTCGGTAAAGGCGTGATTGAGCATGGTAATGCCGCTGGCATGAACCTCAAATTGTGGGTATTTCTCTTTAAATTCCTCAATCAAGTCACGGGTAAAATAGACCGCTTCGGGGGTTTCAGTTTGGTTTTGCATTGAAAACTGGTTAATGATGTTAATGCCTGTGACCGTACCCGATTCATTAATCAGAGAGTGCACCAAACGGGGTTCAGACAGGGCAATTTTTTTAATGCGTTCAAGGTCGGTTTGGGTGAGGTTTTCTGCTTGGTAGATTAAGTCCTCTACAATCAGGTCATCCTCTTCGGCATAGGTGTGCTGGTAGTTGCTAATGGAGTCGACTCGGCTGGAGTAAGGTATTTGCCACGCTTGCTGGGTAAACCACTCTACGGCGGCTAGGTTTTCAGCGGTAAAAAGTTCCCCCCCCTCTTTTGGGGTAAGCGCAATGAGAATATTGTCCTCTTTGCTGTAGGTATTTTGCAGTTTTTCAAAGGCAAGCAACTCGGGATTTTCATCACTGAAAAATACCCGATAATCGGTATCAAACGTCAGGTTTTTCATGCCACTGGCAATGAGCAGTGCGATCATAAAGGAGAGTAAAATTATCCACCAACGGAATTGAATTAACTTTAACGTGTAGGCTTGAACAAGGGAGGGCTGTTGCATGGGGTTTTCCAGTCAGTAATGAAAATAGAGCCGTTATTCTATGATAACTTTAAAGAGCTGAGTGCGTTAATTTACCAACACATTGTTTCATGGATGAAACAATTAGGTTTACAGGATCCTTTCGTGCAAAAGCCTCTTAGGGTTAAAATGCCCTGTGAAGCAATAGAAGAGAGGCTTAAGCTTGAATCTACGTTTTTTGGTACTGCTCTAAAAGAGATGGTACAACGTTGTGAAACTGAACAGTTTCATAATCGTTTTCATCATTTAGATAGTGAATGATTTTTAACCAATTTTGGCTTTTTTAGGCTCATTTTATATTGGACAAGGCTAAGCCTTGCAAAAATAATTAGGGCATCTTACAATAGTGGTTTTGATTACGTACTGTAGAACTTTAAAGGAGTATCTGATGTCAGGAGGAAAATGTCCTAATATCTCAGGCTTAATGTTTGATCGAGAGAGCCAGGAAGGTTTAAAGCGAATAAAGAGAGACATTCTTCGGTTAACAGTATTATCAATAATTTTTTCAACAGGAACTATGTACTCCATTTTTAGAAAACTTACCTTGCCTTCAGTAGCTATCAGCATCTCTAAAAATGATTGGGAAATATTTGCTGAAGGGATGTCCACTATTTCTAAGCTACAACGCCGTGCTATTGAATTTGAGGCAATAAAGCAAGCGAATCGACATTCTTCAGATGCAAAGCAAAGACAATTTTGGGAGGCTGTACTTAATGGTTGCTGGGAAAAATAAACTTTTTGCCCTTGCCCTTGTACTTTCGTTCTCTATTGCCTTTGCGGAAGAGCAGACAGAGAAAGATAAATACAAGTTGCAAGTGATTTCTATTGTCCAAAAGGAAGTTGAAATTGCGACATCAGAACTGGAGGATGCTATCGATAAATGTCGGGAAGAAAAAAGGGTATCAAACCTTAGTGTTTCAGATTTTAAGAATATAGACTTTTCTGGTCAAGAAATGTCCACATTTTTGGTTTATCACAGTCTCAAGGCAGACACAAAGTGTATTACTGAAGCCAAACTGAAAAACCTCCCTTATTATTTAATCAAGCTTCGCAGTGTTCTAAAGTATTACAATGACCCTAGGTTTCAGGAAATTGACGTTGATGACTTCTCAATACTTACTCATCCCAGCTCTGCGTTTGAAGAAGAGCTCAAAATAAAGTATAACGAAATCGAACCAAAGAAAAGAGCTGTTTTGGAACAAACTCCAGAGCTTTCAAAACCCTTTCAGCCGTTTAAATTTCTTAGAGAAATTGAGTCTGAAACCTATAACATCCAAAAGGCTCTCTAGGAGGGAGGTTGTTCATAATTCTGCGTTACGCTTTTAAATATCCAGAACGCCGTTTAATCATCCCTTAAAATATATTGTAGTGGTCTAATAAACTTGTAGGATCTATAGCCTAGTAATAATCAAATAAAAATAGGGTAGAAAAAAAGGGGTTAATCCTCTTTTACAATATACATATACTAAATTTTTACCCCCCCCCCTACTAATTGAATCTACTTTTAAATTTACGTTGGACAAACCGGTTCTGGAGTTATTTTCCATTATTCAGAAATCTAAAGGGCAATCAATTAAGACCACGGCGCTGTCTTTAATCGCTTGTTGTTGTAGGTAGGCAGTAGTATTCAACGCACTTTCTTATAATTACTTTGTATATTGTAAAGTAGGCTTGATCCCTTATCCTTATCGTAATTTACAAAATTCTTAGTTTCACCCGTAGCCCTAATCCCCAGATAGAAAACACGTTTATAGCGCACCAACAGTAGGCGCTTTTAGGCGAGCCCTTGAAAATGTAAAAAAGGACGGGCTCTTCTCCGACATTGTCTTTTTTACATTCACTATGCACATCATTGCTCGCCTAAAAGCGCCTACTGTTGGTACACTCTAATTCGCATTTCTATCTGGGGATTAGGGCGTAGGTTAAATGGGCATTTTTTGAATCTGTGATAAATAAGCTTAAGTTCTGTGTTCGCAGTGAAGCTACGGATTCAGCTTTAAAGCATCCCGTTTGGAGAGTTCATTCGAAATAAACTCAATTAATGTGGTTAGGGCTTTGGTAGGGTGAATTCGACTGGGGTAAACGGCGTAAATATCTGGGTGTTCAAAGGGCGTTTTGGGTAGGAGTTTGACCAGTTTGCCTGATTTTAATTCGGCTTCGCATAAAATATCGGGCAGAACGGTTAGGCCTTGTGCGTTGATGCACAGTTGTTTGTTTAATGTGATGCTGTTGCTGGAGATTTGATAGTTATCAATGAAGAGCGATTCTGGTTCTTTTAACAGAAGGTATCCTTTGGGAACGTCAAGAGCAATGTTTTTATGCTGATTGATTTCTTCAAGGCAACGGGGCGCTTCGTTGGTTAGTAAGTAATTTGGGCTGGCATAAAGTCCCATTTTAACGGTTCCGATGCGTTTAGCAATGTAGCTGGAATCTTCGAGTTCGCCAATGCGAATGGCTAAATCAAATCCTTTGGCAATTAAATCTTGATCGATGGTGCTTAGATCCATCTCTATTTTGATATTGGGATGTTGGTTTAAAAATTTGGGCAAAACTTCGTTTAAAAATTCCGTTCCAAATTCAGGCGTCATGGTTATGCGTAAATGCCCTGTAATGTCTTTATGGTCTTGCGTGGTTTGCGCGTGAATATTTTGTAGGTGGCTTATGAGTGGTTGACACTGGTTAAAAAATTGTTCGCCTGCCTTCGTTAAAGAAATTTGTCGTGTAGATCGGTGGAGCAGGCGGGTTTTTACTCGGTCTTCTAAGGCTTTAATGTGGCGCGATAGAGTGGATTTAGATACCGACAGTCGTTGTGCGGCTTGGGTGTAACTGCCACAGTCAATAATGGTAACAAAGTAATAAATTTGATTTAAATCCATGATTTAAGTGTCCACACTGATGCAAAGGGGTTCATTTGATACTAGAATAGCAAAACGTAAACAAAAAAGGATACATCATGTCAGACGTTAATATTAATATTCAAGCTGTAAAAACGTATTTGTTAAGCCTTCAAGAGGATATTTGCCAGCAGTTGGCCGCCGAGGATGGGGGCAAAGATTTTATTGTGGATGAGTGGGAACGCGCAGGTGAAGAGGGCGTAATGGGACTTACAGGGGGGGGGCGTACCCGTGTGATGGAAGGTGGCACAGTGATTGAGAAGGGGGGGGTAAATTTTTCTCATGTTCGCGGTAAATGTTTACCGCCTTCGGCTACGGCACACCGCCCTGAACTGGCAGGTCGTTCATTTCAGGCATTGGGCGTGTCGTTGGTGATTCACCCGCACAACCCTTATGTGCCCACGTCTCATGCGAATGTACGTTTATTTGTGGCCGAAAAAGAGGGTGAAGAACCGGTTTGGTGGTTTGGTGGAGGTTTTGATTTAACCCCTTATTACCCTGTGGATGAAGACATTGTGCATTGGCATAAAGAGTCCAAAGCGGCGTGTGGCCCGTTTGGGGATGAAATTTATCCAAAATATAAAGAGTGGTGTGATGAGTATTTTTATTTGAAACACCGCAGTGAAACCCGTGGCGTAGGGGGGCTGTTTTACGACGATTTAAATGAAGAGACGTTTGCCTGGGATTTTGACAAATGTTTTGAGTTTATGCAGTCGGTGGGCAATCACTTTATTACCGCGTATCGTCCTATTGTCGCGGCGCGTAAAGAGATGGCTTATGGCGAGCGTCAACGAGATTTTCAACTGTATCGTCGTGGTCGTTATGCGGAGTTTAACTTGGCGTTTGACCGTGGCACCATTTTTGGGTTGCAAACGGGCGGGCGTACGGAATCAATTTTAATGTCCATGCCTCCGTTGGCAACGTGGAAGTATGATTACCATCCAGAAAAGGGGTCGGAAGAATCTAATATTTATAAGTATTTAACACCAAAAGACTGGTTAAAAGCGCTTATTTAATAATTTATGCAATCAAGTATTATGGACAAACTTAGAGTTGATAAGTGGCTTTGGGCGGCACGGTTTTTTAAAACCCGTGGTGTAGCTTTAGAGGCGATTAAAGGCGGAAAAGTGTCGTTAAACGGTTCAAAACCCAAGCCCAGTAAAGCCTTGATGGTGGGGGATGTTTTACACATTACTCAAGTGCATCGTCAGGTGGAAGTGACGGTATTGGCTGTTTTTGATAAACGTGGTTCGGCAGAGCAAGCCGAGCAGCTATATCAATTGGACAGTGAGCTACTGAATCAACGTAAGCCTACGGCAGACATGGCATTGGTTGGCTATCGAGAAAAAGGTGCAGGCCGACCGACGAAGCGTGATCGCCGTAAAATAGAAGATTTTTGTTCTTAATGCTTGGAGTGTATATGAAAAAATTAGGATTATCCTCTGTGGTTTTGACGGTTATGGCGTTGCCATTGTCTGTCTCCGCAAGTCCAATTGAAAATGTGGGTTTGGGTCTGAATTATGGTTTGTTTTCGGGGCCAACGTTAGAGTTAACCTACCCAATTAATGATTTATTAAGTGTACGTGGCGCACTGTCATCGGGGATGGGGTTAAGTAAGACAGATCGCGGTTCGGGCTCAGAACCGGATTATAAAGTGGAAGCGGACGGTGGTATTCACCGTTTGGCATTGGACTATCGCCCGATGGGGGGAAGTTTCTTTTTATCGGCCGGGTATGCCATTAATAATTTTGAAATAAAGGCCAACTCTTATCAGAGCTCAGGTTCGGTTACAATCGGAGATACAACCTATAACGGATCCAGTGATTTAAGGTTAAAAGGTGTGGTGGACTGGGATAATGCACCGATGTTAACGTTGGGCTGGGGGCACTCTCCTGCACAGGGATGGGGTGCGCTGTTTGAGTTGGGTGCTATTTTTACAGGGGCAGCGAACGTATCACTTAATGGATCGGGTACGGTAGATGGGTTGGATATTTCGACAGAGCCAGCGGTTCGTGCGGCTTTGGATACGGAAGAAAAAAAATTGAAAGATGATTTTGCTGACTTTGATTTTTTACCCGTATTGCAAGCGGGGGTTACGTATCGGTTTTAAGTGATAAAAATTCAAATCGAATTAAAAAAAACCCACTTTTTTGTGGGTTTTTTTATATCTTTAATACGTATTATGCGCTATCTTTAGCCATAATTATTATTTTAAGGAATGTTATATGGCGCAATGCACCATTTTATATGATTCAGAGCAGTTAGAGCTGTTTGAGCGTGATGTAAAGCCTCTTTTACAAGAATATTCGTGTCAATTTATGGCGTATTCTGAGCAAAATGCACTTACGTTAATGGCGCATGAACGAGTGCTGGTTTGGTTGGGGGATGATGCATTTTATGATTTGTTGCCCGTTGCCGTACAGCAACAGTGGCAGGTTGGGTTTCTTCCGCACCCCAATATGTCGAAGGTACGCCGAAGCTTTTTGGTTGCTAAAAAAATGAAAGAGGCCATTACAAATATTTTCAGTGCGAAAGAAGCCATTGAAAGTGATTTGCTTTATTGCAATGACCAATTGGTTTTAAGTTCAGTTATGTTGGGTCATCCAGAGGCGATGAAGACGGCTTCTCGCTTGGATGAAGGGTTTTGGAGTAAGCTTAAACACTTAATGACTATGACCTCTCGATTGAGCAAAATGCGTTTGCAGTCGTATCAACTAGAGACATTTAAACAGCATACGGTTCGAACGGCGGCACTGGGTATTACCGTGGTGTATCGTATTGAAAACAGTGATTTTACTCGCTGTTTGGTTAAAAAAGAGTTACAGGATGA
Source organism: Thiomicrorhabdus sp. (assembly GCA_021648625.1). GTDB lineage: Bacteria > Pseudomonadota > Gammaproteobacteria > Thiomicrospirales > Thiomicrospiraceae > Thiomicrorhabdus. Next base: position 13,524 of record JAKISK010000046.1, read on the forward strand.
GTCCAGTTTAAATGGATTAATTTTAGCGCCTAGAAGTATTATTGATATTGTTTATTTTTTATTTAATAGACTCTTTTCAAGGGAGTCTCTTAGTGAGTCTTTGCCTAATTATTTAGGTCATATTAAAGCGCAAGAGATTACCATTTCAGGTAATGGAACACTGGATTACAGCGTGGATGGTCGAGCGTTGAGTGCTGAAACCGTTCAGGTGTGCGTGCATGAAAATGCATTATTGATTTTAAACTCAAATGTACCAAAAAAGAGTTCGTCTCAAGAGTTAAAAGAGGTGGTTCGAGTTTCGAGTTTGCCAAAAGGTCAAGTGGTAAGGGAGTTGGTCGATCGTCCATTGCCATGGGTGCATCATTCGGATTTAGAAGAGGTTAAAGAGACCTTTGTTACGCTGTCTGAAAACGCACAGTGTACGCAAGCGTATTTGGTTTTGATGGTGTTATCGACATTGTTGGCGACGGTGGGACTGTTTGCGAATTCAGCCCCAGTTATTATTGGTGCAATGATTTTAGCGCCTTTAATGGCGCCTATTGTTTCACTGTCGATGGGTGTGTTGCGTCAAAATACCGAGTTTGTGATGACAAGCCTAAAAACCTTGGTAACAGGCATTGGGTTAGCCATTTTATTTGGAACTTTATTAAGCCTGTTGGTGCCGTTACACACGATTAACAGTGAAATTGGTGCACGCTTAAGCCCGACATTATTGGATTTAGGGGTGGCGATTATTTCAGGGATTGCCGCCGCTTACGCCAGTGCGCGTTCTGAAATTGCAAAGAGTTTGGCAGGGGTAGCGATTGCGGTCGCCCTAGTTCCGCCACTGGCGGTTGCGGGTATTGGCTTAGGTTGGTGGGATTGGGGTGTTTTTTCCGGGGCATTTTTACTGTTTATTACCAACTTGGCAGGGATTGTATTGGCGGCTGCGGCCACATTTTTTGTCATGGGGTTCAGCCCGTTTCATGTGGCTAAAAAGGGCATTATGGTCTCTTTGTTGTTTGTGGCGATGGTAAGTTTTCCGTTGGTGTTTTCGTACAATAAGATGGTGAAAGAACAGGGCGTGGTTTATGTTTTAGAAGGCTGGAAGGTTGATGGCATTGAGGTTCGCAATGTAAAGGTTCGTAATGGCGATGTGTTGTATATTTCGGCCAAATTAATTTCGGACAGACCGTTAGAAGCGATGCAAATTGACAAGGTAAAACAGAAAATGGAAGCGTTATTAGACAAGCCAATTCAGCTTGAAGCGGTGTCTGCTGTGGTGCGTTAACGTGCAGGATTCAGGTTGAATTTATAATCAATTTAATCCCTACTTTTTTTAGGGGAGGGGGTATCTTGAATTCAACTAATAAGTGCACGTTCAGTTTCACAACGTTGTGAAACTGAACAACTAAAGATTACCAACTTCAGTTAATTTTTAAAGACGACATCCAAGGCTTTCAGTTAAATCGACCAATACACCGCAAAACGAAATTTTAGCCGCTTCTAATGTATCGTCTGAAGATCGCACACGGCAACTCAAGATATACCCTGCTACTATTAAGCATCATCAAATCAGCCACAAAACGTAAAACATGATATAGTATGAATATATCATACACTCTAAAAGGTCACTTCTCATGAGTACAACACGTAAAACAATCACGGTCACTGAGCAGCAGGACGACTGGATCAAAACCCAAGTTTCAGCGGGTGGATTTACTAATGATAGCGAATACATCCGTGATTTAATCCGCTGGGACCAAGCTAATAAAGCCGAAATAGAAGCCATTCGCGCCGCACTCATTGAAGGCGAGCAAAGCGGGAAAGCACAACCCTTTGACGGCGATTTATTCAAAAAAGAAATGATCGCTAAACATGCCTGAATATCGGCTTTCACCAAAAGCCATGGAAGATATGGAAGCGGTCTGGCTGTACTCATTGGCACAATGGGGCAGTGAGAAAACAGAGCGTTATATTGACGATGTAACAACGGTTTACAGCTTTCTGAAAGATAACCCAAAGGCGGGGGCGACTTGCGAATATATTCGTATGGGTTATCGAAAATATCCAGTCTTACGCCATGTTGTTTATTACCGCGAAACGACATACGGCATTGAAGTTATGCGATTACTGCATGATCGCATGTTGGCATCACGATATTTTTAGAGGTTTGAAATTCCTTAGCGTAGGTTTTCGACCTGTTGGACTTCAAACCCTTTTACTTATCGCCGGATGCATTGATTGAAGGCAGGTTACTTGACTTGTCTGATGCAAAAACCAAAGTCGAGATGTATCTCTGCAACGGTAAAATAGTAAAGTCATTGTCGGTTATCACTTTACTGATTTCTCAGGTGATCTAGCTAACCTTGATTTTGATAGTCAGGGTATGTTTAATAAAGCAATAAAACCCACTTCGAGCATTGGGGCATAAAACCCAGACATTAAAAAGCGCATCAAATGATGCGCTTTTTTTAAGCGTACACTCCGTAAATTCATAATGTCAGCAGCAACGTTTTATAAAAAAACCTATTTAAAAATCACCTAATCAACACCAGCTTACCCCCTCATCGCGAGCTAATGGCTCGCTCACCGCTGCCCAGCTCAATGGCAATCAGGGCGTCTAAGGTGAAATCGACCACCAGGACGCGATTATTGACGCTGTCCTGTGGCGCGGGCAGTTCAATATCGGCCCTCTGGCTATTGACAGTGACAAAATCAATATCGTTTTCTAAGATTTCACCGTCTTCTAAATCTTCAATAAACCCGGTGACTGAGGTGAATTCTACCCCCCCGCCTGGGGGTGGGGTAAGATACGTTTAAAGCCAGCTGGGTCACATCTTCTACGGTAAGGTGAGCGCGAGTTGGTCGCTGCCACCCTTACCATCGTCAACTTTGAGCGTTACTTCAAATACCCCGTCAGCATTGGCATCACTGGGTGCCTTTAAAGTCCGCAGCATTGATTAAGTGTTCAGTTTCACAACGTTGTGAAACTGAACACCTACAAACAACTCACCTATGAACAACGATGTCAGATTTATGCGCTAAAGGAAAGCGACATGAGCCAACAAAAAATTGCAGACTCGATAGGAACAAGTCGATCGGCGATTAGCCGTGAGCTCAAGCGCAATACTGGAGAATGTGGCTATCGCTCAGCGCAAGAGCAATGAGCGCCGTGAAAATAATTCCTGACATGATAGATATCTGGCTGGCTACTGGAAGAGCGAGAGGAGCGTCTAAGCCATGAGACAATCATCAGCACATCTGGGCAGACAAAACAGCAGGTGTAGAGAGATATTGTTATCTGCGCCGCCGAGGTAAGGCGTACCAATCGTGCAGTAAAAGTTAGGCAGGACGAGGGCACATAAAGAACCGCGTCGGCATTGAAGAACGCCCCGCTATTGTTGATGAAAAAGGGCGAATGGGTGACTGGGAGATTGATCTGGTTATTGGCAAAGGGCATAGTGGCGCTCTGGTGACCATCGTAGAAAGGGAAACCAGCCAAGACCGTTACGGCAGCGACCATCGCTTTGCTGGAGCCATATAAAGAATTGGTACATACTATCACGGCGGATAACGGCAAAGAGTTTGCCTACCATGAGAAGATAACAAAAGCACTGGATGCGCAAGTATACTTTGCAGATCCATACAGTTCATGGCAGCAAAAACACCAACGGTCTTTTGCGGCAATACTGGCCAAAAAATACGGACTTTAAAAAAGTCTCGGCAAATGAAGTCCTGGCGGTTATTATTAATCTTAATGATCGTCTGAGAAAGAAGCTCGAATACAAAACTCCCGCCAAATTAATGGCGGAACATATGGCTGCAATTGCAGCTTAGATGGTTATGCACTTCGAGGTTGAATCTGCCAGATACAAGATAAATTAATTAGCGGATTTATCTTGAGGGGGGGGGGAGAAAAATTTAGCCCCCCCCCCTCTCTATCGTTAAAATAACCTGAAAATTCTGAGATTTATTATGAATACCCACGTTTTTATCCCAGCTCGATACGGCTCCTCTCGTTTACCCGGAAAACCCCTCAAACTCATTGATGG
>JAKISK010000047.1 GCA_021648625.1 Thiomicrorhabdus sp.
AGAAGATATGAGCTTAATGGACTGGATGGGGCAGTGGAAGCAAAAAGGCGATGACGAACAATCCCTTCGTGCCGTGCTAGGGCGTTTATTATTCTCACAAAAAGACATCGATAAATCCGTTAAAGTTTTGTCTGGGGGCGAACAAGGGCGCATGTTATTTGGTAAGTTAATGCTGCAAAAACCAAATATTCTCATCATGGATGAACCCACCAATCACCTAGACATGGAATCCATCGAATCGCTTAACCAAGCAATGATTGATTTTCCAGGCACCATTATCTTTGTTTCACACGATAGAGAGTTTGTATCATCCTTAGCAACACGCCTATTGGTACTAAACGACAACGATTATTTTGATTTTAGAGGCGATTATGAGTCCTATTTGTCTACGTTAACAAGTTGATTATTATAGGCTATAGATCCCTACAGGTTTATTAGACCACTACATAAGGCCAAAAATCAGTGGAGTTTGAAGGGGCGCCTTTTTGCGCAAGCAAAAAAAGTGACGCTTTAAACTGTCCGCTGGATTTTTCTTGTTAGAGGCGCGGGCATATCTGGTAAACCGCTGAATTCACAGCTCACGCTTTTAAAAGATACTACCGCACGTTGTAAATTTAATCTTGTTTTGTTGAGCCATAGGGGGGGGAGAAATTTTAGGATTCAAATTTTTACCCCCCCCCTGATAACGAAAAAAACGACTGTTTTTAGCTTGAAAAGTTCGTTTAAGGGTAGCGTCTCCGTTCGTTTTTTAACCCTCAAATCTAGATGCGATTTCAATTTTCTTTATAAGATATCCCAATGACCCAATACCGCCATTCATATCAAAACTTTCAATTATTTTTAATATACTTAATGCATGTTTCTTCTCTTTTTTGCTTGCTGTACTAGAATTTTGAACTTCACTATATTTATTAGTTACGTCACCATAACTATAATCATGTGATTTACACGTAACAATAAACGCTTCTAAAGCAGAGCCATAATTATTCGAGAGAAAATCAATTGCACCAGGTATAGCCTTGAATCTCTCTAGTAATTCAAAATTGTCAATTTCATCAGTGATTAAGTCTTTATATAAATCAGGATTTTTAACTTTTAATACAATGAGAAAGCAAAGAAATAGAGGAAATAATTTAGAATTTTGTGGTGTAGTTCTGATTGAAAGGCTCAATAGCCCACAACAATGCTCTTGTTCACGTAATGTTAGGCTATATAGTTCAAAAAGCTCGGAAAACATAGATAAAGACTGATCCCCTTCGTATTGAAGACCTTGCCCATTCTTTTTTGAAAAATACTCATTGAATGAGAATTTTTTAAACAAGGCTTTTACAAATTGACCTTTATTAGGAGGAGGCAAGATGTAATCAAAGTCCATAAATCGCCTTAAGTAACCATTTACATTGAGACCTTCTCCATAGATGGCCTTAATAGATGAACCTAACTGCTTCTTATCGGCTCCAAGCACAAAAACAATATTATTAGCATTAAAGAAATGCTTCGCCTTTTCTAATATCTCAATTGAAAAACTAGGCCTGCACCTATCTAGTTCATCAATAATAAATACTAGAGGTTTTGGAGTATCTGCATTACTCATACTAGCAGCTAGGCCTGAGATCGCTTCTCTAAACGCCTCTATTGAATTTTTCGAGCTTTCATATTTTTCAATCTGCTCTTTTGCAATTGACTCAGCAAGCCCAGAAAGAGCCTGCTCGGTAATTTTATCGAGATCAAGGGCTCCCGCTGTTCCAATTTTTGCCACGACGGGAACGGTACGTTTTAGCAACGCAACGCCAAGTTTTTTAGTTTTTTCCAAGTACTCACTAGCTTTTGATAAATCTCCAGTTTTAGAAAGCTCCTTTATTTCTGAACTTATTTCCCCAATTAGACACACTAGAGCATCATCAGAAAAATCGCTTTCCCAAGCATTAAAATAGAGCGTTGGGATGCCATTGTTTTTTAAGTCCTGTTTCCACATTCGCAGAAAAGTTGTCTTTCCCTGACCCCAAGGCGCATCAATACAAATAACGAGTGGGTCACTCGTAGACAATACGAACTCCGTTAACGCTTCTCCGCTCTCTTTACGTCCTAGAACATCATTTCGAAACGGATCATTTTTAATAATTTCTAACTCATGAGATTTTAATATCATTCAATAATCCCTTTAGGATGCTAACGCCCTGTTAACAGGCAATAAAATAGTTGGTTAAAATTAGCGACGAAGGAGCAAAAACCAACTGTTTTTTGTCCTTGTTTAACAGCTTGTTATGTCATGTGTTGCTGAAAGTTACCAAAATATGGCTTTATAGCTGTTATTAAAGACTCTTTACACTCTCCCTTTATCAGTCTTACTACTGTCTCAGGTAAACTACCATTAGATAAACCTAATGATGTGCTTACTTGAGTACAAAGTGATTTACGATTATATAAGGCTAGTAATTGTTTATAATCTTTAGCTTCCAATACATCGGTGAATCGTTGATTTATATCTGAATATATTTGATTAACATCGATACTTGTTACTAAATTTTGTAGTGCTGTATTAATATTAGTAGCGCCTTTTTGGCTGACATCAAATACATTAAGTTTAAATTTTATTTCGCTTGATACATGCAGTGACACTTGTGTATCAAGTTCAGATTGGAGACAACCAAAAATTGTATTGGATACTGTAGAGAAATCAGTAGATGAATCACGAGCAAGCCTTTCACTTACGATTTTTAATACCTCCTCTGCGCAAAATAGATTTTCAACTTCAGCAACTTCTAGAACATATATAGAACCTTGCTCTAACTTCGTTATTTCAGCTTGGAGGCGTCTATCTCTATCTATTACCCCAAATACATTTAAATGATGAATTTGCGAGTTGGCTTTTAGTGCCTTTACAGATTGAATTACTTGTGTGCAACTACCGCGAGGAATGACAAGAAAGTTAGGTAACAATTCTCGATAAAGGCTGCTATCGAAGCTACCATTCTCTCCTTCGACAAATACAACAGGCTTTCTGCTGCCTAATACTTCAATGAGCAGCTCATTTGGTAAATTTTCATCCTCATTGATAAGTTCCCAATCCCACTTTTGACCATCGAATGACTTCAACCAGATAGTTTTTGCTGCTTCTTTAGCTGCTGCAAAATCGACGTCATGGGTTAAATATACAAAAAGGCAGTCTTGACGTAGTTTTTCTATAGCATCCCATAGAGGCGCTTGTACTGACTTATGTAAGTGTAATTCAGGTTCATCTATTACTATGATGCCATCTTTGGGAGCCGCTAAACACTGCCCTATAAGATAAAATATAACTCTCTCTCCATCACTCATTTCGGAAGAATTATATATTTTCTCTTCTTGGCCTTTTATTCGTGTCTGAATCCGAAGCCCCCCAATGATCAATTGCCTATGAGGGAGAATTTTTTCCCAGAGCTCTTTGACATGATCAATTTTAGTTGTTGGCGGTTCAACACGATCTTCCGAAGCAATGCACGCTCTTTTGAATTTGGCATTCTCTTCTGTTTCGTCAGAAAACAAATAAACCATGAGCTTTTGGAAGTCATTCAAAAATGTAGTTGCGGGCTTACTACTCCATTTATTTACTTTGTGTTGATAAGACCACGCAGGGTTGCCAAATAGTAAGTCTTTTTCAGCTTGCTCAATTGATTGTGGAGTCGTGGAATCCGGCAAGGCTAAAGATTTTTGTGCAGAAATTCTATGCACAAACTCTTTCTGTGGAGAATCTATTTCTATCCATGAACCTAATCTAGTTTTACCTGAACCATTGGCACCTATAAGTAACATACTTTGGCTTATTTCAATGGTTTCAGTTGTATTTTCTTTGGGAAGGGTAAGTGCTTTAGTGACCAATTTTCTCTACTCCATCAGAATGACATAACGCCTAAAATCAGCGGCAGTTTAAAGGGGCACGTTTTTGCACAAGCAAAAAAAGTGACGCTTTAAACTGTCCGCTGGATTTTTTTGTTAGGTGATTTTAAATAATAAAACATACCCTAAAATACCAGCTTAATGACAATGAACAATGCCTGTACTATTGTCCATATGACAACATTTCCCAGGAGGTGAGCTTTTACGGCAACCACCACCATGAGCCACTACAATGCCATCATTACCTAGTATGGCTGTGTTATTACTGGTTACATAACCGTCTTCAGGTATCATATTAAATAAACTATCATGAATCATCGTATGACTTTCATTACTTACATATAACTCATCTGCTACAACCGTATACTCTTCTGCGATTACAAACTGTGATGTCAAAGTCATACAAGCTAAAGCCATGTACTTTGTTAAAGTTTTCATATTATTTTTCCACGCTCTGTTGAATTGAGTATGCCAGTTGCTGGACGTTTTTAGCACCTAACATTTAGTATAAGGCACCATATGCATCCATATTCGATGCAGTAAGCCACTTTAGTAGTTTTTTGACAGATCTTCACTGAAAGCTAACTTTTGACTGGCTATTACATAATTAAAGGTAAAATCAGGCATGTTTTTACCCCCAAGGGGCATAAAAGCCTTTTTTATCCGTGTATCCTTTCGTGCAAAGCTTTAAATGAATTAAAAAAACTTAAACCCACTTCCAATAAGCTCACCTATACTATCGTTTAATACTTACAGAACAAGTGGTATTTATACGAGCCTAGGGGGGTAAAAAACGCGCTAAAATTTAAAAAATACCCTCCCCCCATGTTTTAAATGAATAAATCACGATCCCATTTATTAACTTGCCCTGCAATCGGTTTAAAGTGCTCTGTGGCTAAATCTATAAACGCTCTTACTTTTGCGGATAAATGACGGCTAGAAGGGTACAGTAATGCGATGTCTTGTGGGGTGGGTCGCCAATCGTCTAGTATTATTTTTGCGGTTCCTTTTCGGATGGCATCTCCTATTATAAACGTGGGTAAACAGGCAATGCCCATGTCATTAATGAGTGCATCGCCAATAAGATTACCATTGTTGGCATAGAGCGCTCCTTTCACTTGCACTTGTTGTTTGGTTCCATGTTTGTTTTCAAAAGCCCACTGTTTAACCGAGTCGCTATAGGCATACAAAAGACATTGATGATTTTTTAAATCGTTGGGGTCTTTAGGCACGCCGTTTTTTTGTAAATAATGGGGTGATGCACATATAACAATATGGCAAGTGGCAAGCTTTCTAACGATTAGGCTGGAGTCTTTGTGTGTCGCAATGCGTATAGCAAGGTCATAGCCTTCTTCGATAAGGTCAATTTGACGGTCATGCAGGGTTAGATCAACTTGCATTTTGGGGTACTTTTTTTGGTACTTTGCCAGTAACGCTCCCAAATAGTACGCCCCAAAAGACATGGGTGCGTTTATTTTTAGCGTGCCTCGTGGTTCGGCGGTTAACCCTGTTACAACACATTCTGCTTCTTCAACCGATTCTAATATTTGTTTTGCTTTTTTATAAAAAGCCATTCCTGCCTCGGTAGGGGTTAGTCGTCTTGTGGTTCGGTTGAGTAATCGCCCGCCTAGGTGTGCTTCTAATTTAGCGAGTTGCTTGCTTACGGTTCCTTTAGAAAGGTTTAAATTATCGGCTGCAATGCTTAGTTGTCCTGAATCGACAATTTGGCAGTATAGATTCATGGCATTTAATTTATCCATTATCACCTCGGTTTATTGTTTCTATGTGGGAAACAATGAGTTTGTTTTTGGGTTATTTATTCCTGTTTTTCTGTTGTATATACTAAGTCTTACTAAATTAACAAGCAATAAGAGGTTTAACGTGGCGATAAAAAATATTTTACATATTAATTCAAGTGGGCGTTATAACGATTCTGTGACCCGACAAGTTTCGGATTTGGTTGTCGATTATTTAAAAAAAGGCTGTTCTGAGCAAAACATTAACAACGTGATAAGTAGAGACATTGCCGAGGGGCTGCCTTTTGTTAATGAGGCTTGGATAAACTCTAATTTTACGCCAGAGCAAGACCGAACAAGCGAGCAAAAAGAAGCGCTCAGTTTTTCTGATGAATTGGTTGGGGAGCTAAAAAATGCAGATAATATTGTGATTGCATCGCCCATTTATAATTTTAGTATTCCTGCCGTTTTAAAAGCGTGGATTGATTTAATTGTCAGAGCTGGGCTTACTTTTCGTTATACAGATCATGGGCCGGTTGGCTTGTTAGAAAACAAAAAAGCGATCATTGTAATGGCGTCTGGCGGAGTGCCCATTGGAAGTGAAATGGACATGGCATCAAGTTATCTTGAATTTGCATTGGGCTTTATTGGTATTGATGATGTGACTATTATTGACGCATCTATGATTGATTACGCGGGTGGTAATGCAAATTTAGACCGTGTAAACACCCAAATAGCGGCGTTAATGAGTTAACAATAGGGGGGGGAGAATTAGAATTATTTTGCCACGACTGATACAAAAAATGAGGGGATCGTATGACGATCGCGGACACACATAAAAGCTATGGAATAATAACCATTTTTTTGCACTGGATTATGGCTGTTTTGATTGTTGGCTTGTTTGCATTGGGCGAGTATATGGTTGATTTGAGTTATTACGATTCATGGTACAACTTGGCGCTGTGGTGGCATGATGCGCTTGGCATGATTGTTTTTGGGTTGTTAATTATGCGCTTGGTTTGGATACTGAATAACACAAGCCCGATGCCACTGGCAACGTATAAAAAAATTGAAATAAAAGCGGCAAAATATACGCATATTTTATTTTATTTTTTACTATTTATCATTTGTATTAGCGGCTATTTTATCTCTACAGCAAAAGGGGCGCACATTGAAGTTTTTAATTGGTTCAATATTCCATCCATTATTACTTTGCACGAATCTCAAGCAGATGCGGCGGGTGACATTCATGAAATAGCCGTTTATATATTAGCGGCTCTGTTTGTATTGCATGTTGTTGCTACGTTTAAACATCATTTTTTGGATAAAGACATTACACTTATTCGAATTTTAAAACCAATAAAACCAAAGGAAAACATGAAATGAAAATTATTAATATTGCAATTTTAGCTCTAAGCATTATGGCAACGAATGCTATGGCAGACAATTATATTATAGACAAAGAGGGGATGCATGCCTCAATAGAATTTAAAATCTCCCACCTTGGATACAGCTGGCTTAAGGGGCGTTTTAATGATTTTGATGGTCACTTTAGTTATGACAAAGATAAACCAGAAACCTCAAAAATAGAAGTGACGATTAATACGAGCAGTATTGATTCTAATCATGCAAAAAGAGACAAACATTTACGCGATGAAGATTTTTTGGACACCGACAAATACCCAGAGGCTAAATTTGTAAGTACCTCTTTTAAGCAAAATAAAGATGGAACGGGAATACTAAAAGGCGACTTTACGTTTCGTGGTATTACCAAATCCATTGAGATTGATATAAATTATATTGGAGAAGGCGATGATCCATGGGGCGGTTACCGCATTGGTTTTGAGGGCAGCACCAAAATTACGTTAGCCGATTATGGAATGACGTATAACCTTGGTGAAGAAGCAAAAGAACTTGAACTGTTTTTTGATATTGAAGGCATTAAACAGGCGAGTAAGTGATTTAAAGGCCAGTGGGAGGGAAGAATATGACCGTTATAACAGAGCAAATTAAATTACAGCGAGACAGCCTGAAAGAAGGGGGTTTTGCGGGAATTTTGGAACACCGCCTGGTTAAAAGTCCAACGATATTTGGTGCCTCGGCAAACCACGATGGCAGTTGGCCAGGTATGAGAAATTTTGTTTATTTAGCGGATGCTCGTTTTATGCCAAAGGGTGAAACTCGACTGCATAACCATCATGAGGTGGATGTTATTTCTGTGATGGTTAAAGGCAATATTTCTCACGAAGGTTCTTTGGGGCAAGGTGAAAACTTGAATGAAAATGATGTGCAAGTGCAACGTGCGGGTGGCGAAGGCTTTTCACATAACGAAATAAATCCAGATGATGATTGGAACCGAATGATTCAAATATGGGTATTGCCAGAACTCGCAGGGCAACCTGCAAGTTATAAGGTTTACCGGTTAAATCAAGGTGAATCCACTCGGGTTTATGGCGGCAGTGAAAATGCATTTCCTTCTAAAACGCATATAACCGTGTCGTTGTTACAAAAAGGTGAACAGATTAAACTGGACGGTGAGTCTATCGCATACCTTACACAAGGAAGCGGATTAATGAATGATATGCCGATGGTTGATGGGGATATGATGTCGGGTAAAAATGCAACGTTTACTGCGTTGAAAAATGTACAGTTAATTATTGTTCAGTGAATTTATGGAGTTAGGTTTTAATGCGGCGAAAATAAATATGGAAACAGCTTTTGTTTTTCTTGTTCGGTTAAGTTTGAAACGCATTTAATATTATTGTCAGGTATGGTTTCGGGGTTTGGGTAGTGCTTGAGTGCGCGCTCTAGGCTGGCTTCTCGTATTAAGTGTAGGATTGGGTAGGGCGCTCGGTTGGTTAGATTTTCGGCATTATTGGGCTGTGTACCTGCAAATTGGTAGTTGGGGTGAAAGCTGGCGATTTGAAAAATTCCCTGATAATTAAATTGTTTGATCAGTGCATCGACATGATTGAGAAATTGATTGTAATCACTAAAACTGGTCAGCATATTGGGAATAATCAATAGGGTGGTTTCAATTTTATTAGGTTCTTTTGTGGCTAATAAATCCAACTCTGTTACCAGCTCGGTAAGCAAATATTCGGTTTGTTGCGCATTGCTAACCACAAACCGAATTTGTTTATCTTGATAGGGTTTTGAGGCGAATGGACACAGGTTTAACCCAATGACCACTTGCTCTAACCATTGCTTAACGTGTTGCTCTACGGTTGAATTGTTATGTGTTGTCATAAATTTTAAATAATTTTTTGATGCAGTATGGAGCTGTTGATAGGGGGGGGGTATTTTTTGTTATTATTACCAGCATGTTCAGCATGTTCTAAAATACGTTCTGCACTGTTTTGTGTGGTGTCATACACATAAAAAAACAACTCATCTCCCGCTTGTAAAAATACCGTTTTACCAAACTCTGTATAGGTGGTAGCGCCTAAGCTAATCAATATTTGTTTAGGAAAGTTGGCTGTTTTAAGGTGAACTTGTAGGTCTTCTAACGGGCCAAAATCGGCTTGGGTATTGAGCTTATCAATCATCCAATGCGTAAGTTGTTGATGAAAATAAGAGTAGGTGAGTACCGAACTGTCTTTACCATAAGCGTGTAGTTTGCCATCTCGTTTTAAAAATGATGCGATGTTAAAGGTGTCCAAATCACAGCCTTGTTCAAATTGATTGAGCGCAATAAACTGTTCTGAAATTCCCTTGGTGGCCACGCCCCAGTTTTTCTTTTCACTTATTTTTTTAGCCCCCGGTTTACGGATAGAGCAGTCGTTAAAGGCCGCAAATCCTTTGGGCTGTAATTGGGTAACTTTGTTCTCATTATAGGTCACATCAAACAACACGCACACTTCGGGTTCGGCTTGTAAATGGGCGTTGTCGGCTAAACCTTCTGGGTAGGTGATTTGCGAAAATGAGAGCGGATACTGCCCAAGAAAACCCGTGTGGTTTGGAACGTAATATGGAAACAAGCCTTTAGGTTCAACAGCACTTTGTGTTTTTACCTGAACAAAATCAGGCGTTTCACCCGCTTGTTCTAAATGCCCAGCAAAATTACCTGCCACGCCTAAGCACAGTACGTTTTTTAAGTTTGGAAAGGGAAGCTCGTTCATGGCTGATCTCTTAATTTAATAAACTCTGAAAAGTACGACGGTATTTAGCAACCAGCTCAGGTTGCGCCGCTGCGTGCATATCAAACGCCTGTAAAAGTGCTTTTTTAGGCTGACCGTCTTGATATGTTCGGTCTACACTAAACAGTTGCAAGAGGGTTTGAAAAGCGGGTTCTATTTGACCATTTAACATTAAATAGGCACTTAGATAAAATAGAGAACAGCCATCTTTTGGTGTTTTTGCTAACGTGGCTTGTATTTGTGTGATTTCTGGTGCATCCACCATATTTTTAGTGAAGTACAAAATACCTTTAATGTAACGACCATGTGGTTCTTTCTGTGCTTCTTCTGGCAATTTTGAAAACAGTTCTTGAGCTTGATCGAGTTGATCTGTATGCAGATAAAGTTGCACCAAATCTAGGTGTATTTTAATGTTGTTGGGGTTCTCTTGAGCCGCTTCGGTTAAGCGTTCTAAAGCCAGATCAAACGCGCCTTCCGAAAAGGCTTGAGCCGCCTCTTTTCTCAATCGTTCAGAAGGTTCATCAACAAGATACTCTTGGAGTAGGGCGCGGTACTCCTCTTCTGTTTTTAGCCCTGCCGCCTCTGTGATAATATCGGCATCTTTAATGAGCTTATAAAAAGGCGGAGTAGGGTTTGAAAATTTTTCGGCGATATCCGACTCTTGAGCCACATTAATTTTAGCAAAAATAAATTCACCCGCCATCTCTTGAGCTAAATTTTCTAATAGCGTATTGGCTTGTTGACTCTCTTCATTTTCGGGAGACCAAAAATGAATTAAAACAGGGAGCTGTTTTGAGTTTTGGATAACCATTTCTTGAATGTTGTTGAGAGTAACGTTGATAATCATGGCTTCTGACATTGGAGCGCCTTATGTTAAGTTTTTTATGGGTGCTATTTTAGCCTAAATAAGCGTTTAAATTAGCATAAAAACAACCTGATTTCTTTAAAATGGGGACGGTACCCTTAAGTGGGGTTTTAGGCTGAAAACAGTTGGTTATTTATGTTTTAGCATGATTTAGGGGGAGGAAAATTAAATTCAAATTTTTAACCCTCCCTTACACGGCATAATTGCTAAATAAGTCTTTGAGCCTTAATCTGAATTTTAAATATAGACGCAAAAACTGCGTTTGTCGCATAATTTTTTGAGGTATTATAGGGGTTAAGGTCTCGTTATAAAACGTCATTTAAAAAAGCGTAAATTAATCTTATTATTAATTTTAAAAGCCTATATAATACGCCACGTAATAAAGCGCCCGTAGCTCAACTGGATAGAGTACTCGGCTACGAACCGAGCGGTTAGGGGTTCGACTCCCTTCGGGCGCACCATATTTTAAACCTCGCTTAATCTTTGAATTGAGCGGGGTTTTTTTATTGCCTAAAATCTTATTTCTATCTGGGGATTAGGGTTTATATCTAAATTTGCGTTTGATAAGGCGTGATTAACGCTTGCGGAATAGGGGTTGGTTTATGGTCGGTTAAGTTAATGCATACCCAGAGTGTTTTTGCAGTAAACACCGTTTTACCGTCTCGTTCACGAGTCACTTGATAGAGCCGTTCACGTTTTTTAGGGCTTAAAGGGCGGGTAACCCAAGTACCAATGTGTAAGTTTTCG
Source organism: Thiomicrorhabdus sp. (assembly GCA_021648625.1). GTDB lineage: Bacteria > Pseudomonadota > Gammaproteobacteria > Thiomicrospirales > Thiomicrospiraceae > Thiomicrorhabdus. The sequence goes on from JAKISK010000047.1 coordinate 11,364, forward strand.
TCTAAATAGCATTCTGCATGATAGTTCATTTCATGCCGTGCGATGACCATTATTTTTCCTAATGATTTTATTTTTTCAGCGTCAATACCCACCGAAAGGCTGTGTTGCCAAGAAATGTGTTCCATCCACTCTAAATAAATTTTGTTGTTGACATGGTTGAGGTGGTCAATCTCTTTTTCAAGCACGGTGTGTTTTAAAATAAATGGGTTTGGATGTTGCCAGCGCATTGTTTCTCCTTTGTCTTAATTTCTATCTGGGGGTTAGGGCTTTGTTTTGGTGCATTTTTATGTGGGTATTAGGGTAAAATGCTCGGATTATAACCAATTTTAGAGAAGTAGGATTATGTCGGGCAATACGATAGGACAAAATTTTAGGGTCACCACCTTTGGTGAAAGCCACGGAATTGCACTGGGCTGTATTGTGGATGGTTGTCCTCCGGGGTTAGAGTTGAGTGAGTTGGACATTCAAATCGAGTTGGATCGCCGTAAACCGGGTACGTCTAAACACGCGACAGCACGCCGTGAAGACGATGAGGTGCAAATTTTATCGGGTGTGTTTGAAGGCAAAACAACGGGAACGCCAATTGGTTTGCTTATTTTTAATAAAGACCAGCGTTCGGCGGACTACTCTAAGGTGGCTGAAACATTTCGCCCGTCACATGCCGATTACACCTACACTCAAAAATATGGTTTTAGAGATTATCGTGGGGGAGGGCGTTCATCTGCGCGCGAAACTGCGATGCGTGTGGCGGCAGGTGCGATTGCTAAAAAATATTTAAAAGATCGTTTAGGGGTGGAGATAAAAGGTTATTTGTCGCAATTAGGTCCCATTAAAATTGAAAATGTGACGTGGCCGTTTGATAACGACAATGTCTACTTTTGTCCCGATAAAGACAAGCAGGAAGAAATTCGTGTGTACATGGACGCGCTGTTAAAGCAAAAAAACTCTGTAGGCGCTAAAATTACGGTCATTGCTAAAAATGTTCCTGTTGGGCTGGGCGAGCCTGTGTTTGATCGTTTAGATGCAGACTTAGCCCATGCGTTAATGAGTATTAACGCGGTGAAAGGCGTGGAAATTGGTGATGGCTTTGCGGTTGCCGCTCAAAAAGGCACGGAGCACCGAGATGAAATGACGCCCGAAGGATTTGCTTCTAATCATGCTGGAGGCATTTTAGGGGGTATTTCAACTGGGCAGGACATTGTGGCGCACATTGCACTCAAACCAACCTCAAGCATTATGACGCCAGGTAAAAGCATTAATACGCAAGGCAAAGCGGTGGATATGGTGACCAAAGGGCGACATGACCCTTGTGTGGGAATTCGCGCTACGCCGATTGCCGAGGCTAAAATGGCGATTGTATTGCTTGATCATTTTATGCGTAACCGAGCTCAAAACGGCGATGTGGTTGCGCCCATTATGGATTTGGCCAAACGATAGTTTGCATCCATTTCATAGAGAATTATTTTGAGCCTTAGCCCGCCTGTTTTTCAGCGTTTATCATTGCATTACTTTTTTTATTTTGCCGTATTGGGGGCATTACTCCCTTATATTGGCCTGTATTTTCAGTCGCTTGGATTTAGCGCCATTGAGATAGGTCAACTTTTGGCGGTATTACTTGCCACGAAAATTATTGCCCCCAATATTTGGGGGTGGCTGGCCGATCACTCGGGCTTGTCGATGCGCTGGGTGCGTTTGGCGACAGGGTTGGCATTGTTTTTTGGGTTAGGGTTATTATGGTTTGACTCGTTCTGGGGATTGTTTTTAACCATTCTCTTTTTTAGTTTTTTTTGGCATGCCTCATTGCCACAGTTTGAATCTTACACGTTTGGCTGTTTAGGTGATGAAACGCACCGTTATGGCAAAATTCGTCTGTGGGGCTCCATTGGTTTTATCGCCTCAGTGTTGTTGATTGGATGGCAAGTTGAACATTTTTCGATTGCTTGGTTGCCGTTTAACCTATTGTTGTTATTGGCTGTGGTATGGCTCAGTACCTTTTTATTGAAAGATAAAAAACGTTCGCACCTCCCTCATTTATCCGAGGGTTTTATGCTTATTGTTAAGCAGCCTGCTGTGTTGAGTTTGTTGGTGGTGAGCTTTTTAATGCAGTTATCGCACGGTGTGTATTATGCCTTTTTTACCATTCATTTAAGTGGGCTAGGGTATGGCAAAACCACCATTGCTTGGCTTTGGGCATTAGGGGTGATTGCGGAGGTGGCGGTTTTTTACTGGATGAGTTTTATTTTTAAAACCTACTCCATCCGATTTTTAATATTATTGAGTCTGTTTTTAACCCTTATACGTTGGGGCATGAATGCATACTTAGCCGATGACTTGGGTTGGATGTTGTTGGCACAGTTATTACACGCCGCCAGTTTTGGGCTGTTTCATGCCGCCGCGATACATTTAATTGATGCCCATTTTAAGGGCAAGCACCACGGTAAAGGTCAAGCAATTTTTGCAGCATCCAGTCATGGATTGGGCGGTGCGCTGGGAATGTTAATGGCGGGATATGCTTGGTCATTAGGTGGCGCAGAGTTAAGTTACGGTTTGAGTGCGTTGGCGGTTGCGGTGTCTTTTGCAGTTGCATATCGTTGGATAAAATAAAAAAGGAGGTAACTACTCAGCTAACCCCTGAAAAAGGCCAACTCGGTGTTAAAAAATGGTCATTTACAGGTGTAAACTCACATTTTTTGCCTTGATTTGACCATTTTCAGGCGCCATCTGAGTAGTTACAAAAGGAGAAATAACCATGCGTTTACTGCACACGATGTTACGAGTGGGTAACTTGGACAAGTCTATTCAATTTTATACCCAAGTGCTGGGGATGACATTGATTCGTCAAAAAGAGTACCCCAAAGGGGAGTTTACATTGGCGTTTTTAGGGTATGGGGATGAAGAATCAAATACCGTCTTGGAGCTGACCTATAATTGGGGAGTGGCGTCGTATGAACTTGGTACGGGCTATGGCCACATTGCAATTGAAGTACCCGATGTCTATGCAACCGCAGATGCGATTAAAGCAGGGGGGGGTAAAATTATTAGAGAAGCGGGACCCATGAATGCGGGCAACACAATTATTGCTTTTGCCGAAGACCCTGATGGCTACCAAATTGAGTTTATTGGTGAAAACCATGTTCGCTCGTAACTCTTACGCTATAATTTGGTAAAAATGACGCTTGCGAGTGCGCTTGTAAGGTTTAGGTTGATTTAAAAAAGGAATGAGAATGTCTCAGTTTAAAAATGTAACGATTGTAAAAAAAGCCTCCGTTTATTTTGACGGAAACGTCACCAGCCGCACAGTGTTGTTTGCCGATGGAACAAAAAAAACCTTGGGTATTATGATGCCAGGTGAATATGAGTTTGGAACCGATCAGGCAGAGATCATGGAAATGCTAACAGGGGATGTTGAGGTGTTGTTGCCTGGTGAAACCGAATGGAAAGCCATTCCCAATGGCAGTAGTTTTAATGTACCTGCAAACGCTAAATTTAACATTAAAGTGAATAATATTGCCGACTACTGTTGTTCTTATATTGTTTGATTTTTCAGCACAGATTTAATCTGCCTCTCTAAGGCGTATTTTGAGCACCATAAATTTCGAACTCAATTTTTTTGAGGAGCTTAATCGGTTGAAAAGGCTTTGAAAGTCCAGGAACTTGTTCCAAAGCCGCCCTTTGCTGTGGATCAATTTCATTATATTTGATACTGAGCTCCACATCTAGCCAAGGAAGGGGGTGAGAGTACATTGAAAACTCATCAACATCAATTTCCTCAAAATCAGAGTCATTATAATGCTTTAAAACACTACGAAGTTTGATTAAAGAATAAGAAAAATCTTTATATCTAGCTTCAGTGATACACTCTGATTTCGCCTTAATGCTAAGATAAATCAAGCTAACTTCCATCTCTTTTGCAGAAATCTTAATGTCTTTAAAATATGAAGCATCAGGGACTGATGCTTTTTCTGCTTCACTACATTTTCCAATGGCTTCTTCCAGTTCTAGTGTCGCAATTTGAGCTTCTTCTCTAACAGCAGAAATGACTTGTACTTTATATTTGTCTTCATCCTCAGCAAAAGCATAGGGGAATACCAGCATAAAAATAAAAGGTAAAATCACTTTATCGCGATACACAACCATTGAATATAGCCTCCCAAAATTTCTTTTGTTTTGTATCGGAATGACGAAGTATTTGAGCAAGTGATTCTTTCTCAATGAAATGGCGATGCGCTTTAGAAAGGGTAGCCATCCCTTCAGTAAATGTCGTCCAATCATTTTTAGAAATATTGATAGTCGCTGACCGCACAGTACGTTTTGCAAAAATCGTATACATCGTTCCGGCTGGAAAAATTATTGCAATAAGCTTAAATCGATGTTCATCACGTTTTATCCGCTTTAGGCCTTCTAGACTTTCTCTATCAAGTGTTAAGCCTGTAATATTCGGACAATTTCCTCCAGACATCGTTCTCTCCCTTAAACTTTTATAAGTTAAAATCAATTACAGCCATTATTGGTGTTTTCGCTTAGTTGTCAAGCGATATCCGTCAACAAAGCTTGTTAAAAAGTAACCATTCAGCGAAATTAACAAAAAAAGTACTTGAACGATTTTTTGTCTATGTTTCAGTTTTAATCTGCCGTTTTCTCCCAGAAAGCCATTAAAGTACGGTATAACCGATGGCAAAAAATCTCCACATTACACACTCCCACTCTTAACGGCTCAGCCGACCGTTAATAAAATTAATTCTACTGTATTAGGGCTTAGAAATGAGCTACACTTAAAACGTTGAAAGTCAAGGAAGCCCCCTAAGCGAAGCCGCTCCAAGCGGAAGGTACGTCAAAATTCTACCCTGATTCGCGCTTATACTCAGAAAATAGGAGGGGTTGAAAAAGTGAAAATACCTAATTTTAAATAGCTCTCTAAAACAGAAGGAAAAAACATGAAATTATCGCACCTTATCGCAACTGGGGTCTGTGCCTTAGCAATCAATATGCCCGCAAAAGCAGGCGTTGTATGGAACCTAAACGATTTCTTTTTTGACGCACAAGCGGTTGAAGGCTACTTTGTGTGGAATGGCGACAACAACTCTATTTCAGATTGGAATATTACTACGGGTGTCTTTTTAGACAGTCCTAAATACTATAATCCATTAACGGGAAATGCGACTACGATAAAACCAGCTCCAGATCAAACCCTACGGTTTTTAGACGGGGGAGGGATTTGGGAATTTCGTATAGGGGTTGAAAATTTAGATTTTTTAGATACTGGGGGTAGAAACATTTCTTTAATGTCCAATATGTATGTAGAGAGTACTGGGTTTTTAGAGTGTAACAATTGTGACACCGCTCGATTTGGGGATACAGGTGCCTATTTAAGTAGTCCTGAAAGTCGAGTAAGCCCAGTACCTGAACCCAGTGCTATTGCGTTAATGTTAGGGGGGTTAGGGTTGGTTGGTTTTATGGCGGCGCGTCGTCGTAAGGCTTCTTGAATTCACATCATAAGTGCAACTGATTCTAAACTGCTAATAAATCAACAGCTTTTCCTAAAAATAACTCAATAGGCTGTTTTCCGCCTCGGGACTTTCGAGGCCGACTATTGAGTCGGTTCATGACATGTTGAATCTCTTCTTCGCTCACTTCATTAAAATCCGTTCCCTTGGGAAAATATTGGCGAATCAGCCCATTGGTATTTTCGTTAATCCCCCTTTCCCAAGAAGAGTAGGGGTGGGCAAAATAGGTTTTTAGCCCTAGCTTTTCTGAAACTCGTTCATGTTCTGCAAATTCTAACCCATTATCGTAGGTGATACTGTGAATCCTGTTCTTAAAGGGCTTTAATACAGGGATAATTGTATCGGCTAAATCACTGGCATTTTTGC
>JAKISK010000048.1 GCA_021648625.1 Thiomicrorhabdus sp.
TACTGCAATTTGTAACAGGGCTCATCATCTTTATGCTGATGTTGCGTTTTTTATTACGCGCAACCCATGCCGACTGGCGTCACCCCATTGTGACCTTTACTGCCAAGGTCACCAATCCACTGTGCGCCCCCATTAACATGGCTCTGCCCCTAAAAGGACGTTGGGATTGGTCTGCACTGGGCAGTGCCGTTATCATACAAGCCCTGTTTGTCATTGCGATAGGTTATTTAACGGGTCGTGATTTTGGTGCCGCTTTTATCGTATTAAGCGCCTCCACCGAAATTGTAAATCAACTGCTCGATATGCTGTTTTGGTTAATCATTATTCAAGCGGTTTTAAGCTGGGTATCCCCAGGAAATAACCCCAATACGGCGATTTTTGACCAGCTTACCCGCCCCATATTAGCCCCTTTTCAGCGCGTTATTCCTTTAGTAGGCGGTATTGATCTATCGCCCATTGCCGCCATTGTTGCCATTAAATTGGTTCAAATTGTCGTAATTGGTTCCATTGTGGGTATCGCCCAACAAATGATAAGTTAGGGTTGAAAAATGTCTCAAACACTTGGGGTGATTACCCCACAAGTCATGTCCATTGAAGCCCCATTAACCCTTTCAAGTGGCGCCGTATTACCACGATACGACTTGGTATACGAAACCTACGGCGAACTAAACGCCGATGCCAGTAATGCAATCTTAGTTTGCCACGCACTCAGCGGAGACCATCACGTAGCGGGCTTGGATGCTGACAACAAACCGGGCTGGTGGAATCACTACATTGGCCCAGGAAAACCCATCGATACCAACCACTTTTTTGTGGTGTGCTCCAATAACTTAGGCGGCTGTCGTGGCAGTACTGGACCTGCCAGCTTGAACCCTGAAACCGGTAAAGTATATGGGCCTGATTTCCCGATTGCCACCTGCAAAGACTGGGTAAACAGTCAAAATCAACTGCGTAAACACCTTGGCGTTGAGCAATGGGCCGCACTGATTGGTGGGTCAATGGGGGGAATGCAAGTATTGCAATGGGCGATTGATTACCCTAATAAACTGCGTCACGCCCTCGTAATTGCCGCCGCGCCCAAGCTCTCCGCTCAAAACATTGCCTTTAATGTGGTGGCACGTCGTGCCATTATGACCGACCCAGACTTTCATGATGGGCGTTTTTTAGAGCACCACACCACACCCAAACAAGGGTTGGCACAAGCCAGAATGTTAGGCCATTTAACCTATTTATCCGATGATTTAATGGGCACCAAATTTGGCCGTGAACGCCGTGAAGACGCGCTCAAATACAACTACGAAGTAGAATTTCAAGTCGAAAGCTACCTCAACTATCAAGGCGAAAAATTTGCCACCAAGCAGAACTTTGATGCCAACACCTACCTGCTAATGACCAAAGCGCTCGATTACTTTGACCCTGCCGCGGACTTTGACAACGATCTATCCAAAACCTTGGCGGGCGCAACGGCCAAATTTTTAGTGGTCTCTTTCACCAGCGATTGGCGCTTTGCTCCTGAGCGTTCGCACGAAATTGTCAAAGCACTGCTCGATAACGATGCCGATGTCTGTTACGCCGAAATCACCTCCGAACACGGACACGACGCCTTTTTACTGCCCAATGAACACTACGAAGGCGTATTTAGAGCGTACATGAAACGCGTATTACAAGACATGCCCACACCGCACAGTGAGGCCAAAAAATGAGCCAACTCACCCCCGAATTTAAATTGATTTCAGAGTGGATCACCCCCAACAGTCGTGTATTAGATTTAGGGTGTGGCGATGGCCAACTGCTCAAACACCTGATTGACACCTATAATGTCACCGGTTACGGCATGGAAATTGACCCGTACAAAAACATTCAAGCGATTGAAAAAGGGTTACACGTAATTCAAAGTGACCTCAACAGTCACGATCTTTCAGACTACTTTGATCCTAACTCGTTTGACTACATCATCATGACCCAAGCGCTTCAAGTGGTTGGCCGACCCGATGAATTACTGGAAAACATGCTGACCATTGGTAAACAGATTATTGTGACCTTCCCTAATTTTGGCCATTGGCGTAACCGTGCCCAACTGCTGTTAACCGGTAGAATGCCCAAAACCGATACGCTGCCCTATCATTGGTTCGATACACCCAATATTCACATGTGCACCTTTAAAGATTTTGAAAAACTCTGTGAAGACAAAGACATTGAAGTCATGGCTCGCACCGTGGTAAACACCGAACACCGCAGTAGCTTAGGCATGAAAATCGCCCCCAATTGGCTGGGCGAGGTGGCACTTTATAAAGTACAAAAAAAATATTAACCCTCTAAAAATGGGGTGAGGAAAATCACAATATGCTTACATTTAGCCGCGACGATATAAAACAACAATTTAACCATTCATACTATCAACGCGGGTTAGATTACTTTTACGATGAATACGTTTTAGATGCCGAATACAAAAAAACATCCAATGGTTGGATGATTTACTCTTTAGTAGAAGGCAGCATAGGCAATGATTATCAACAAGTCATTGAAGTTGTGCAACGTCGCGCGTCAGGATTTAAAATTATCGGACACTGTAGCTGCCCCATTGGGTTTAACTGCAAGCACGTTGTCGCCGCTTGCCTAACCCTTCAAGATGAGCTAAACGAAATTTCAGCACCAAGCCAAAAGCAAGCCCCTACACTAAATGCCGCACTAAACTGGTTAGACAACATGGCCGCAACTTACGAAGAGGTCAACCCCAACAATGAAACGGGAGAAATTATTGCATACCTTCTTAACACCTCCAGCTACCCAAAAAACACCTTAGAGGTCAGGCTTGTCGCCACCAAACCGCTTAAAAAAGGCGGGCTTAATAAAGGGAAAGCCATTCAGCCTTATACGGTTTCTTACGGGTACTCCAATATTGCCGAAACCGCTCTGCCAATTGATCACGAAATCTGTAAATCATTAGAGATCATCTCGCATGCATCCGCAAGCAGCGCACTCCAATTCGAGGGAGAGCTGGGCTTTATCACACTCTCAAAAATAATCAACACAGGTCGTTGTTTTTGGCAATCAACCCAAAGCCCGCTTATCTCCCTTGACGAAGAACGCCCTCTAAAACTGCACTGGGAAGAGACTCAAAACAACCAAACTTCATTAAAGCTTTCCATCGAGCCGACGGGCGAATTGCTCCTAACCACCCCCTTTCTTTATTTTGATGAAGCGCACCACACCATAGGGCTCGTATCCAATGCACCCTATACACTCGAACAAATCAAAACCCTGCAACAAACCCCCAGCATTCCTTTAGAGTTAGTGGATGAATTTAGTCGTAAACTGGTAACCGCATTACCCAACCTTACGTTGCCTCCCCCGAGTAAAGTGGAATTTATCACCATTGAAAATGAAGCTCCGCAACCCGTACTCACATTGCTGGGGCACATGGATTCATCGGGTCGCCACACACATCTCATGCGTTTACGCTTTGCCTATCAAACCCATGAACTCTCTTTTCATCCACAAACAGAGTGGCAAACGCTTGAAACCGATAGCGCACTGTTTCGCATACAGCGTGATTTGCCCGCCGAAGATCACGCCATTGAGCGGCTGATCAAACTCGGATTTGACCCACTCAACAATGAAGCAGGTGACATCGCCTTCGCCAGTTACAATAAAGTGTTGTCCGAAGCTGTAAAGCGTTGGCAATTTTTTCTGGATGACACCGTTCCCATGCTCAAAGAACAAGGCTGGAACATAGAGATAGATGAAAGTTTTCAACTCAAATTTCATCAAGCCCAAGAGTGGGACGTTGAAATTGAAGGCAACAGTGATTGGTTTGACCTACGCTTTGACATTGAGGTTAATGGCCAAAAAATCCCCTTGCTGCCTTTAATTGTGCAAGTACTCTCAGAATACGACCAAGATAATTTACCCGAAGAACTCACCTTACCACTCGGCAAGCATGAATACCTCACACTGCCCAGTGAACAAATCAAACCTGTATTAGACACCCTATATGAGCTGTACAGTGACGACAGCTTAAGCGAGGATGGAACACTGCGAATGTCACGTTTTGATGCCGCACGCTTAGCCGAGCTGGATGAAAACAGCACCGCCATACTGCACTGGCAAGGGGGCGAAGCGCTGAGAGAACTCGGTAAAAAACTCAAAAACTTTAAAGGTATAACCAATACTCCCACGCCTAAAGGACTGCAAGCCACCCTTAGAGACTACCAACAAACAGGACTCAATTGGTTGCAATTTTTACGAGAGTATCAGTTTGGTGGCGTATTGGCCGACGACATGGGCTTAGGAAAAACCGTACAAACCTTAACGCATTTGCTGGTTGAAAAAAGCCAAGGGCGCATGACCAAACCCTGTCTGATTATCGCCCCCACCAGCCTCATGAGCAACTGGCGACGTGAAGCCGAACAATTTACCCCAGACCTCAAAGTTCTGGTCTTACAAGGCGCTAACCGCCGTGACTATTTTGACCAAATTGAACAGCACGATTTAATACTCAGCACCTACCCGTTGCTCGTGCGAGATGAAGAAGTACTTCTTTCACATGATTTTTACTATGTCATTTTGGATGAAGCACAAGTCATTAAAAACCCCCGTTCAAAAGCCGCAAAAATGGTGCGCCAACTCAAAACAGAACACCGCCTTTGCCTAACGGGAACCCCCATGGAAAACCACCTTGGAGAACTGTGGGCACTGTTTGATTTCACCATGCCAGGGCTGCTTGGCAATGGCAAACAGTTCAAACAACTGTTTCGCACCCCCATCGAAAAACACGACAACGTCGAACAACAAAGCCGCCTAACCAAACGCATCGCCCCCTTTATGATACGTCGAACCAAAAGCGAAGTGGTGACCGAGCTTCCCGAAAAAACCGAAATCATTCGTAGCATTCCTCTGGGTAAAAAACAAGCCACACTGTACGAAAGTATACGGCTAACCATGGAAAAAAAGGTACGCGACAGCATTGCCAACAAAGGGTTAGCGCGCAGTCATATCATGATTCTCGATGCTCTACTCAAGCTACGCCAAACCTGTTGTGACCCCGCCATACTGTCACTGAAACAAGCCCAAAAAGTCAAAGAATCCGCCAAAATGGAAATGTTGATGGACATGGTGCCCGAAATGCTCGAAGAAGGCCGACGTATTTTACTCTTCTCACAGTTCACCAAAATGCTCGCCATTATTGAAAACGCATTAAAAGAGCGCGGTATTAACTACAGCAAACTGACCGGGCAAACTAAAAACCGAGACGACGCCATTGAAAAATTTAAAAGCGGAGAAGCCAATATTTTTCTCATTAGCCTTAAAGCAGGCGGCGTGGGGTTGAACTTGGCCGAAGCCGATACCGTTATACATTACGACCCATGGTGGAACCCCGCGGCCGAAAATCAAGCAACCGACCGTGCACACCGAATTGGTCAAAAGAACCCTGTTTTTGTCTACAAGCTCATTATCGAAAACTCACTGGAAGAGAAAATTTTAGCCATGCAGGCCAAAAAGCAAGCCTTAGCACAAGGCGTTTATGGCAAAGGCAAAAAAGACCAAGACGCTAAACTCACCGCCGATGACCTTAAATCATTGTTTGAGCCGTTGCAATAGCAAAAAAAATGCCCCTAAAAGGGGCATTTAATGTGGATAGTAGAACTTAAATTAAAAATTTAGGTTAATGAGTGACCATTCTTGGTAGCTCTTTCGCTTGCTCTACCCAGCTCTCAACTTGAGAAAGAACAGGGACTTTGCGAACCAAGTTTTTGGCTTCATTTACTTCTTCCATTTTAACCTGAAGGTTTTCGGCATTACGCTGTGCCAATTCAGGAATGGTATCGACGCCTGCAAACTCAAGAAGATCAGCGTACTGTGTACTGATCCCTTTTACACGCGCAAGATCCGCACGATTTACCCAACCCAAAATTAATTTTTCACTAACGCCAGACTTTTCTGCCACTTCGTGACGCCCTTTTTTATCGCAACACATCGTTAAAAGTTTTTCTAAGGTTGTCACACCCGCAACTTTTAACTTCTCTGCATAAACTTCACCAATGCCTTCAATATCCGATAGTTTTGCCATCTTTACTCTCCTGCGTTTATTTACCAAAAAGCTTTCCAGCCAATCCCATCGCGCCTTGAACTCCACCAATAGAATCCAAAATAGAACCCCCACTGCTTGCTTTATCAATCATTTGAGGAAGTGCATCGCTTAGCCCACCAACCGCCTCTGATTCACTCACGCCTAACTGGGATGCAAACGCAGAAATCTTATCTGACCCAAGCAAATTCTTAAGCTGGTTTCCATCAATGGCCTGATTGTCACCATCGCCTAACCAAGACTGTGCCATTCCCATTAAATCGCCGCCCTGCATTTTACCTAGAAGGCTACTGACATCAAACCCACCTTCGCCTCCTCCTAAATTAGACAATGCGCCCATCAATGCTTCGGGGTTTAAATTACTTCCCGCTTCGCCACTTTGATTGCTCTTCATAAATGCCGAAACACCTAGTTGTAAAAGATTACTCATATCCATATTGTTCAAACTCCTTAATTTTTCATTTACTTCTCAAAAAACATACCATAAATAATACCTCATAGACTACGTAATTCCAAGTAGAACGATATTAATGGTGACAAGTTTAATGCGTTGATTCGCCATCGCACCCCACGAGATTAACTCTTGCTCCACCTAGCACCGTAATTTCGCTTTCCTGTGATTCGCTGTTGCCACCCAATACCGTCATACCAGAATCATTCGACGTCATACTCGCCTTACAATGCAAATTAATCGTAGTGCTAGACATGACATTTACTTTATTCTGCAAGCAATACCACCCGTTGGGGTTCAACAAATCCATGGTACTTTTACTCATAACACTGACATTTGGTTTAATAAGAACCAGATCTGCTTGGGGTGTATGCTCTGTGTCCCTGACCTTACCGCCAATACCAAACACGGTCACTTTCGTCGCATAAGTACGAAACTTTGGATTTTGTGCGTCAAATGGATGCTGACTCCAATTTGCCAGACAGGCCTTAACGGTTTCTACATCGCCAGCTTGGGCATATGTTGAAACAAAAAATAGCGAAAATACTGACGAACAACATATCAAAACGTGCTTTTTCATAAACTTCTCCTAATTTCAGTAAAAAATAACAAAGGGGGGATTATTTCTCACCCAGTGTTTCAATGGTTAAATTATGGTTGGTGTAAATGCATAAATCACCCGCAATGTGCAGCGATTTTTCGACCACGTCACGTGCCGATAAATCGGTATTGGCCATTAACGCCGCTGCCGCTGCATGCGCGTAACTGCCACCTGAACCAATTGCGATAAAATCATCTTGTGGTTCAATCACATCACCCGTGCCCGAGATCAGCAACATATTATCTTTATCCGCCACCAACATCATCGCCTCTAATTTACGCAAGGCACGATCGGTACGCCAATCTTTCGCCATCTCAACCGCCGCACGCATGAGCTGACCATTATGCGTTTGCAAACGCGCTTCAAATCGTTCAAACAACGTAAAGGCATCGGCCGTTGCACCTGCAAATCCCGCAATCACCTCTTTATTGTATAAACGTCGTACTTTACGCGCATTGCCTTTCATGACCACATGACCTAACGTCACTTGACCGTCTCCACCAATCACCATTTCGCCATTGCGCTTGGCGCATAAAATAGTGGTTCCTCTAAATGACATATCTCTGCTTTCCTTTAGTTTTCAACTGAATATACGTATTTTACGTGAAAAATCAGGTATTATTCGAACTATTACAATTCAATTTTCTTCCTTTGTCATCTTCCAAAAAGTTTCTTAAAAAAACTCATCTCATTTTCCAGCACTACAAGCTCGTAGTTAATTAGCCTAAAAAGTAATTATTTTTACTAAAAAAATCGACTATAATTCATTCAAAATAATTAAAACAACGGAATTCCACAATGTCTAGTAAAAACTGTCCAACCATTATAGGCTTAAAGCTTGATAGACAAAGTGTTCTTGGCATCAAAACGATTGAATCCAGTATTAAGTAGCTTGCAAACCGCTGGCGTACTTCTGTCAACAGGTTTCATTTTCAACATATTTACTACAAAAGGCGTGCCAACAACAGCATTTAACATTTCCCAAGCAGACTGGGAAAGTTTTGCTAAATCGAGCACCCACCTAATGTCATTTCAACGTAGCGTGATTCAAGCCGAAGCAATGAAACAAAAATTTCGTCATCAAGGCGACTCAAAACAAAGAATTTTTTGGGAGGCGATAGAAAATGGCTGTTCGATATAATATTTTATTATCTTGTATATTTCTAAGCACATTCTCCAATGTGTTTGCAGAAGCAACACCAGAAGAAGATAAATACAAAGCACAAATCATGTATGCCGTTCAAAAAGAGTTCCGAGCTGCTGTGGCAGAAATAGGTGAAGCCACAGAAAAGTGCCTCGATAAAGAAAAAGAGGCATCAAACCTTACGCCTTTACTTTTTAACAAAATAAACATTCCCCAAGAAGAGTTGGTTTCAGCCGTATTTTATCTTGGCTTAAAGGCAAGAACAGACTGCGTGACTGAGATCAAATACAAAAACTTTTCTTATTATTTAAGCAAATTTCAGAGTGTTCTTAAGCATTACAACCATCCTAATTACCAAGAAAAAGGATTTTTAGGCATTACACACTCTAACGCAGTGTTTAAAGAACTTCTTAAAATAAAATATCATGAAATTGACCCCAAAAACAGAACTCGTTTAGAAAACATTCCAGAGCTATCAAAACCCTTTAATTTTTCTAAACTTATCGACCAAATTCAATCGACAAAATAAAAAAATCAGGATTAACTTCAAAGAAAACAGCGTTAAGAGAGGGGGGTCTAAATTCATATGTCCTCCCCCACATCCTACTTCGTCTTTTTTGCTCTCGGGTGCGCTTGATCGTAAACTTGCGCCAAGTGCTGTAAATCTAACTTGGTATAAATTTGCGTGGTAGATAAATTTGCGTGGCCTAAAATCTCTTGCACCGCACGTAAATCCCCACTGGATTCCAATACGTGTGTAGCACAGGCATGACGTAAACGATGTGGTGACATTTTGGTTGGTAGTCCTGCTTTCAGCGTGCGCTTATCCAAGCTATTTTGAATAGAGCGAACGCCAAAGCGCCCACCTCTTTGGTTTACAAACACCGCTTGCTCATCGGCATTTGCATACTGCTCTCGAATGGCAAGCCAAGCATTGATCGCCTGCAATGCTTTTGACCCCACGGGCGCAAGCCGTTGTTTTTGACCTTTCCCCCAAACCCGCACCCAGCCTGATTCCAACTCATCTAACCCTGGAGAAATATCCAGTGTTGCACACTCTGAAACGCGTAAGGCGGCCGAGTACAGCAACTCAAAAATGGCTTGGTCTCGTACATCTTGCCAAGATTCAATAGGTTGTTCTAATAATTTTTGTGTCCAATCCACATCCAAACTTTTGGGCAACGGTTGGGGTTGTTTAGGGGCTTTTATCCCTTTGACTGGGTTTTTTAACACCACCGATTCGTACAATAAGTAATCGTAAAAAGAGCGCAATGCCGAAAGCTGTCGTGCCAATGTTCGCGCACTAATGCCCTGATGCACCCGATACGCTAAAAATGCCCGAATCGCTTCCGCATCAATCACCGACCAATCCAAAAAGTCATTCATCATTTGTTGGCGTTCGGCAATCGCATCGGCATTACCTTCTTGACGCGCTTGCCCTGTAAGGTAAAACGCCAAAAAGTCCTCAATATCTCGCTGGTAGTTCGCGGTCGTATGCGTCGATTTTTGCTGTAACTGTAATGCGCTTAAAAAATCTGCTAACACAAAAAGTTGCCTAATCCGTACGCTTAAAAAGGTGATTTAATTTAGCGGAAATAAGTTCCGACATCATCGCTAAAAAGTATGTGTCTAAGTCTGGATTAAAACGTTGTTCTGTTTTTGATCCCAGTGCCAATACACCCCATACACGCTCATCGCCCAATGGCAAAAAACAGACCGATTTCATCGCCTCTTGTGTATGAAACAAGCCTTTTTTCCAGTCTTTATCCACAGGGCCACACGCAGGTTTATTCCGTTCCAAACTCGATTTAAGCGTGTCAGCCCACGTTTGACTCACGCCTAATTGGCTCAACCCTTTCAAACACGTATTCGGCATCTCCCAAGAGACCATCGTCACATGCTCTACTTGAAACAGCTCTGCCATGCTCTGATAAATACAGTCCATCGCCGCCTGCTCTGTTTGAGTTGCCATCAGAGCCTTAGTAAATGTCTGCACCTTTAAAAAGAGCTGCCCATTCTCACCCGCAATGTTTTTTAAGGCATCAATCTCAACCTTTAATGAGTCTCGTTGCGCCCGTAATTGAAATACTTGACGCTCAAGTAGCGACACTGCTTTACCCGTTTTAGGGTGCGGAATGCTCAGTTCATCCAGTAAATTTGGGCACGCATGAAAAAACTTTCGGTTTTGGTCTAAATACTCCACCACCTCTTCGGCATGTAATGTGGATTTACTCATCTGAAATTTCTCCCTCAAAAACAGTCACCGCAGGGCCTGTCATCCAAACCGAATCGTGCATTTCGCCCCCCCATTGAATAAGTAAATCACCACCGGGCAAGGAAACCGTCACCGAATCGTCCACCACTCCCCAACGGTTAAGCACCACCATGGCTGCACACGCGCCCGTGCCACACGCCAAGGTTTCTGCCGCGCCACGCTCATACACTCTTAACGCAATGTGGTTACGATCAATGGTTTGCACAAATCCAACATTAACCCGCTCAGGAAATGCATCGTGCGACTCTAACGCCGCACCCAATTGCGGCACCTGAGCGGTATTAATATCCTCCACCGCTAACACAGCATGAGGATTCCCCATCGACACCACACCCAATGTAACGCTCGACCCTAAAACATCCAGTGTATAAGTCGTAGATTGTTGCGCTTGAATTTGCTGTTGCAGGGGGGGTAAAAAAGGCAAACTTTGTGGTTTAAAATTAGGTTTTCCCATATTTACTCGCACAAAACCATTGGCTTCAATGTACAGTACAATCACACCCGACGCGGTTTCTACGGTAATTTCTGTTTTATCGGTTAACCCTTTGTCTAACACAAACCGTGCAAAACACCGCGCACCGTTGCCACACTGTTGTACCTCAGAACCGTCCGCATTAAAAATACGATACCGAAAATCCACCCCAGCCGGTGTCGCTTGTTCAACCACCAATAATTGATCAAACCCGATGCCAAAATGACGATTAGCCCATCGTTGAATAAGGGGGGGGGAAAATTTTACCGTTTGATGAATCGCATCCACCACCATAAAATCATTGCCTAAACCCTGCATTTTTGTAAACTTGATTGTCATAGTGCCCTTTTTAAAATCTTTGCCCGAATCCCCAGATAGAAACACGAATTAGAGTGCAAGTAATTGATGTGCATGGTGAATTCAAAAAAGACAAGGTCACCTTGTTGGTGATGCGTTCTTTTTTGGATTTGCTAGGTACGTCAAGGACTTGTGCTGTAAACGTGTTTCTATCTGGGGATTTGGGCTTTGCCCAAATCTGCATCAGCGACGTTTCAAATAATCTACAATACCAGAGGAATGTTCAAAACCAGACACCAACTTACTTAATTGAGCAGAAACCGACTCATAATCATATTTATCCATTGCCAACGAAAGCGCTTCAAACGCAACTTGCAACTCAGAATAAGCAATAAATTTTTCGTGTGCTTTCATAATGCGTGGGTGTTCTGTGCCGTCTACGTTATCGCCAATCAAAAGCTCTTCGTACAGTTTTTCGCCGGGACGTAATCCAGTATATTGGATTTCAATATCGCCATGCCCTTCCGAATCTGCTTCCACCAAGCCCGATAGGTGAACCACCTTTTTTGCCAACTCTGCAATTTTAACCGGCTCTCCCATATCCAGTACAAATACGTCCCCCCCTGTACCCATGGATCCTGCCTGAATCACAAGAGAAGCGGCCTCTGGAATGGTCATGAAATAACGCGTAATCTCTTTATGGGTAACGGTAACTGGCCCGCCACTTGCAATTTGCTTTTTAAACAAAGGGATAACCGACCCAGATGACCCCAGTACATTACCAAAGCGCACCATCACAAAGCACGTATTGGGAAACTCTACCTGTAACGCTTGCAAAGCCATCTCCGCTAATCGTTTACTTGCCCCCATAATATTCGTTGGACGAACCGCTTTATCGGTCGAGATGAGTACAAAGTTTTTTACCCCCCCCTCTGCCGCAACTTTCGCCAAGATATGGGTACCAAAGCTGTTATTAATAATGCCTTCTTGAATATTATGCTCCACCATCGGTACATGCTTATAGGCCGCGGCATGGTAGATCGTTTGTACACCATAAAGGGAAATTAAACGCTGTAACTTTTTCTCATCACAAACGGATCCTAATATTGCTAATATCTCAACCTCTAAGCCCAATATCTTAGCTTGTTTTAGCAGCTCATGCTCAATGCTATAGATTGCAAATTCACTCATTTCAAATAAAATTAGTTTAGAAGGCTTTAGCTTTAATATTTGACGACATAACTCCGAACCAATCGACCCTCCTGCACCCGTGACCATAACCACGTTATGCGTAATACACGCCTCAAGTAGCTCCGCTTTAGGAGGAACCGAATCTCGACCTAATAAATCTTCAATATCCAGCTCTCTAATATCCGAAAAAGAGACCTTTCCACCCACAATTTCATCCATAGCAGGCAAGGTAGACACTTTTACAGGGTAATCTTCTACCCAGTCAATAATACTCTTTTTTTGTTTACTCGACATCGAAGGAATGGCCAGCAATAACTCCGTCACACCATAATCTGCAATTAAGCCACTTAACGCTTCTCTTGGGTAGACACGAACCGACGCAATTTCACTTTTTTGTAAACTTCGATTATCATCGATTAATGCCACCACTTTCATCGAAGGAATTTTTGAAAACGCCCCGAGC
Organism: Thiomicrorhabdus sp.; assembly: GCA_021648625.1. Classification (GTDB taxonomy): domain Bacteria; phylum Pseudomonadota; class Gammaproteobacteria; order Thiomicrospirales; family Thiomicrospiraceae; genus Thiomicrorhabdus. Next base: position 12,983 of record JAKISK010000048.1, read on the forward strand.
AGTTGTTGACCCGATAAACCTGCGCCAAAAATAACCACTTGTTTGGGTGCAACGCCGCCATTACACTCCACATACCCTGTCAAAAACCAACGCGCAATAATACGAGTGCCCGAAATATACAACAGAGCCAGCAACCACGTAATAACAATAGCCGCTCTTGGGTAGGTTAAATCCAACATATAAATGACCGCCATCCATAGCAGGATAGTTAAAGAGACGGAAAGAAAAACGGTGATGGCAAAACGGTGCCCTATATAGCGTACAACCGCTCGATAAAGCCCTTGTCGAATAAAAACAAAAAGCGCTAACAATGGCAATAAAGCAATGGCCGTCCAATAAGTGTCTAACGAAAAGCGAAGCTCTCCCAACCGCACTGAAATGGCTAAGGATGCAATTAATAACAAGCCAAATACATCAACAAGCACTGAAATAGTTCGTTTTTTCCAACGCGGTAATTCTAATAAATTTGACAGTTTAAACACTAACAAAGTACTCCATTTTGTGACACTCAACCCCTAAAAATAAAAATACAAACTAGGATCTTCTAATTCTTTTAGGCAAATCGGCCTCATTAATCAGGTTGCCCATTTCGTCTCTTTCTGGCGCGCCAATCAAATCCAGCTCTGTTGCTAATCCTAACATGTGCAAGGCCATCGCATAAAGCCCAAAACCAACAGACGGATCTCCCGCTTCAATGTTAGACGGGGTATGAGCAATCATTTTTTTTAAGAGATTTCTGCCCCAGCGATCAGGTGAAATGTCTTCAACAAAACCAAAGTTATTTTTATGAGTTGGGGGAAACTGCCTGCCTGTGCGCTTTGATAATAAAGGATCTATATTTACAAAGTGCATATTCTGTAAATACAAGTCAACATATTCAAATGAAATAATTTCCTTACGGCCAGCATTAGAATATAACCAACCAACTAAAAGGGACTCTTTTTTGATATCTAAAGTAATTTTATATTTAAATCCCCCTCCTCCTCATTCATTATAGTTAATATATAACCCCCAAACCTAATTAATAGATCAACAGTAAACTTAAAGGTAAGGCACTTGTATGCAATCTACTTCAGGGCGCCATCTCTTGCACCAAATTAACCGTTTTATTTTCAATTGTCTTTTTAAACTCATCTGACAATCGATACCAGTCCAATAAATCGACTCTAAAACTTAACGTTGAATATTCAAAGGCATCTTTCAATTGATAATAAACAGGCAATGTGAGCATTGAGTCCGCCTGAACAATCAAATCAAGATCAGAGTAATCTCTTGCTGTCCCGTCCACACGTGAACCAAAAGCCAAAATAATAGGCTGCTTTTCAGGAAAAAATTTGTTAAAAATAGAGATGATTTTCAGATAGTCTTGCGTTAATAATTTCACAGACTAAGACTTTTTTTGTAACGTTGAAAACAAGCACTCGGCATCACTTAAAAAGCCTTTTGCCACCTCAAATACCTCAGCTGCTATTTTTTGATCATAGGTATGTGAGGTTTCATTTCTTGCTCGATGGTATATCATCCACGTCTCTACCGAATCCATCAAACGATACTCCACCGACAGTCGAAACAGTTCTCGACGAGACAAGCCCTCAACGGAAGATTTTCCTAAATTTTCAGCCAACCAGCGTTTTAAAAATTTCCAGCAAATCTCATACGTAAACTCAAAGTTTTGAATAACACCCGACTGAAGTGTGCGCCCCAATGCACCATCTTCTCCAGTTGCATACTGTTGATGCACCAACAACGCTTCTTTTAAAGACTGAATTGCTTTTTGCAATGATGAAAGATCTAGCATAGATGAACCTCTTTAATGGCGCGTAAGTTTGAGCAACTCAGTAGCAATTACTTATGATTCGATTGAATGCTTAACATAGTCCCGTAAGAGGCTGTTAATTAATGTCTGATACTTAATATCCCAAATCCCCAGATAGAAAACACGTTTATAGCACAAGTCCTTGACGTACCTAGCAAATCCAAAAAAGAGCGCATCACCAATAAGGTGACTTTACTTTTTTTGAATCCACTATCCACATCAATTACTTGCACTCTAATTCGTGTTTCTATCTGGGGATTAGGGATATGGTCTTCACTTGCTTTCTTTTGTAAGAAAATCAATATATCGAGACCTTTGCATGAATTTTACTCTTTTAATCCCTCAAAACTACACTTCAACCGTCATAATAAAACGTGATTCCGTCAAAAAATGGTTTGCTCGATTTTCAACCATTCCTTTATATCTATCAAAATATCCACACTCTACATTCGTGCAATTTACCCCATTAGAAATCACTCGATCAATATTCAAAATAACTTTTTTAGCTAACGCATTAATGGCTTTAGAGACCAAACGCCGTCCGAGTAAACAATCGTCAGCAAAACACGCCAATTGATAAGCATTAATCGAGTTTATATCAAATTCATCGCCTATTGCCATTGCTAAATCGCGATCAAACTCGTCAAATAAAGAGATATTAACCAAGTCATAAAAAGGACTTAACTCCATTCCTTTATGAGACACAAAAAAACTAATATTTTTACCATGAGCATCCGCATTAAAAACCAGCAGGTTAAATAAAACCCAATCCAATAATTTTTTCTTTGTTAGAGCTGGGTTGGCGCACTGATTTGCAAAACCAAATAACTTAACCAAGCTCGCACCATCACGAATATTTTTAACATCCCGACCCTTTCCAAAATTACGCTCATACTTATACTCTGGGGGTAAGTTTAATGCCTGACAACCATCTATTATCTGCTTTCTTAACGTCACGCCTTCTACAAGTTTTCTATCGAAGCGTTCTACCAACAACGCTGGATGATGATCAAAATACCGCAACTCAACATTCGCTACATTTAAACCACATGCCATTGCCAAGTGCATGGTTATATATTCATTTACCACGAGGTTAATTGACTTTGTTGTCTCAAATTTAAGAAGATGAGTCGATCGAAGAGAGCCCTCTCCAAACCCTAACTCATTCTTCTCTCTAACAATCACATTAATTTTATTTTGCACCCCAGCAACAGACAACCTTGGCTTACCTTTCCAAATCGTCAACGTGGGCTCAATATGTTCTACACTAAGCCGGCGACTCAAATCAGACTCGTCAAGCGTGACAAAAGTTGATTCTCTCGCTATCTGGCAACCATCAACAGACAAATTAAAAATACTTGTCAAATCTTGCCCAAGAATTTTTACCAGCGCAAAAACATTGCCTTTACTCACCGAAAATAACGTTGTTAACTCATCTAAACCACGGCCTTCTGGTAATAAATTATTTAAATAACGTTTAACATCACTAGGGCTGATATTACCTTCTAATGGTAAATAAGGCGATAGAGAATAACCATTATTTTTCCAAAATGAGGTATAGACCCAAACAATGTCTTGATCAACCAGCTCTAAACGTGCAATCTCATTTGCACCAATACAAACCAATAGTGTTGCATTAAGTCCACTCATCTAATGCTTCTTTATTGGGTTGATCAATCACCAGCACAATACCCAACCCTTTTAATATTTGCAGTACCTTACCTATTTGGGCTTTTTCGTTGCCATGCTCAATACTCATTAACGTTTGTTTAGCAACTCCACACAAAGCACAGGCCTGCTCAAGCGTAAGGCCACTTTTAGTTCGGCGAGCACGAACCACCTTACCAATATACTCCGAATCTATTTCGCCACTAAAGTCAGGTGCTTCAATCGGTTTCACGCTCTTTGCCATAAAAACACACCTCAGTATAATCCTACCTATCTAGGATTATACTGGATCACCCAGCAACACTCAAACATTAATCCTAGCCTTGTAGTATTTTCAGCCTCGTTAACAAATAAAAACACTAATGCGAAACCCCGTCCCGCTTAATCACTTTAATAAAAGTACGCCATAAGATATAAAGATCAAATCCAAAACTCTTTTTATTCATATATTCAACATCCAAAGCCACTTTTTGAGGAATCGGCAATTCATCTCTGCCATTAATTTGTGCCCAGCCTGTTAAACCTG
>JAKISK010000049.1 GCA_021648625.1 Thiomicrorhabdus sp.
AATCTTTGAATTTAGTCGGCAATTTTGCCGGCTTTTTTTTTGCCACATGGCAAAACCTTCCTATATACATTTATCGGCCAGTTTCTAAAACCTTTAGTCTTTATTTCTCTAAGTATGGCACGTTCTCTGCTGTACCTTCTATGGAAAAGAAAGCATGTCAAAATGCTTACACCCTAATCCCCAGATAGAAATACGAATTAGAGTGCACCAACAGTAGGCGCTTTTAGGCGAGTAATGATGTGCATAGTGAATTCAAAAAAGGTAAAGTCACCTTATTGGTGATGCGCTCTTTTTTGGATTTGCTAGGTACGTCAAGGACTTGTGCTATAAACGTATTTCTATCTGGGGATTAGGGTTACACACAAAGGAAACACATTTGGGCATTAGACCCCGTTATAACAAGTGTTTTATTTTAGGGGGGGGGTATTTTTTTATTTATTTCTCCCCCCTTTATTTTCAAAAAATAATTAGGAAATGTGTACACGTTTTCTTAGCAGGAGTCATCTTTTATGGATCGTATGCTGTATGTTGCAATGAGTGGCGCAAAAGAGGTTTCCCTCTCGCAAGCCAATAACTCCAATAACTTAGCCAATGCAAATACCGATGGCTTTAAGCAAGATTTTAATATCTTTAGAGCGCAGCATGTAGAAGGCCCAGGTTGGCAATCGCGAGCGTATTCGATGGATGAACGGCCTGCTACCGATTTTTCTGCTGGCGCCATTAAAGTCACAGGACGAGAGTTAGATGTTGTGACCAAAGAAGATGGATTTTTAGCCATTGAATCTCCCAGTGGGGACGAGGCATTTGTGAGAAGTGCCAGCCTGCAAATTTTAGCCGATGGCAGTTTAGTGGACGTTAAGGGAAATCCCGTACTGAATGAAAACGGCATTCAAATTAATATCCCCCCCATTAAAACCATGACGATAGGCAGTGACGGAACCATTTCAATTGTTCCTGCGGAAGAAGCGAGTAATCAGCTTGTTGTATTAGATCGTTTGCGCCTCGTTAAACCCGATATTAAGGATTTAGAAAAAGGGTTGGACGGTTATACACGTTTGAAAGAAGAGGCCGGTCCTTTGGTGCAAGAGAACGTGAAAATGATGAGTGGCGCATTGGAGAGCAGCAATGTAAATACGGCCGAAGCACTGGTTAAAATGATTGAGCTGTCTCGTAAGTATGAACTGCAAATTAAAATGATGTCGACCAGTAAAACGCATGCTCAAAAATCCGACGCACTGCTGTCTTTGAAATAAATTTTAAGGGGATACCAAAATGAACAGAGCACTTTATATTGCTAAAACAGGTTTGGAAGCGCAGCAGTTTCGTTTGGCGGCTATTTCCAATAACTTAGCCAATGCAAACACTTACGCGTATAAAACAGGGCGTGCAGAGTTTAATGACTTGCTGTATCAAAACGTACGCCAACCCGGTGCGCAGGCCAGTTTGGAAGAGTCCAGTACCTTGCCTTCTGGTTTGCAGGTGGGTACAGGGGTTAAAGCGATTGGGGTGCAAAAAATTCATACCCAAGGGAATATTATGGTCACCGAGAACCAGTTGGATATTGCACTGGATGGCAAAGGTTTTTTTCAAGCATTAGACCAAGAAGGAAACTTAATGTACACCCGTGATGGCTCGTTTCAGGTGAATCAAAATGGGGATATTGTGACCTCTTCGGGGTATTTGCTTGAGCCAAATATTAATATCCCAATTGAGGTGACGGATATATCCATTTCACGAGACGGGGGGGTGTTTATAACCTTACCAGGAGACGTTGCGCAAACTCAAGCAGGGCAGTTAGAGCTGGCTACCTTTATTAATCCAGCGGGGTTAGAGTCAATTGGTGGCAACTTTTATATGGAAACCACCGCCAGCGGTGCGCCTAATGTAAACAACCCCCAAACCGCAGAAGCGGCCTCAATTATTCAAGGGGCGTTGGAATCGTCAAACGTGAATACGGTGGAAGAGTTAATTGGCATGATTGAAGCACAAAGAACGTATGAGATGAACTCTAAAGCGATTTCAGCCGCCGATGGCATGATGCAATATTTAAACAATAACACCTAAGTTTTAGGCTAGGAGAATCAGATGAAACAAATAAAATTAGTTGGATTGCTTGTGGTTGTTTCTATCATTATGAGTGGTTGTAGTTCTGCGCCAGAGCGTCACCAATTGGCGAATTATGCGCCCAGCTATCCGTTAAATATTCCTCAAACGGTTCAGCCTCAAAATGGTTCGCTGTATCAAGTGGGGGCGATGAGTTTGTTTGATGACTCTCGTGCGCATCGTATTGGCGATATTATTACCATTAATTTAATTGAAAGCATGTCGGCCAATAAAAAAGATGAGGCAAAGTACGATAAATCAAACAAACAAGATTATGGCATTACAACCCCTTTTTCTTTAACGACACCTAACAACTTTCTAGGGAAAGCGGTTGACGCGGTGGCGGGTTCTTTTAACGGCCTAAGCGTAGGCTATGGTTCGGAAGGGTCGTTTTCAGGTAAAAGTAATGTAAAACAAAACTCAATGCTAAAAGGTTCCATTGCCGTTACGGTGGTTGAGGTAATCTCAAACGGTAATTTAGTGGTAAAAGGGGAGAAGTGGATTACCATTCATGATGGCGATGAAGTGGTGCAGTTTGCGGGCATTATTAGACCCGAAGACATTAAACCCGATAACACCATATCATCCGTTAAAGTTGCGGATGTTCGATTGGTTTATAAAGATGTAGGCATGAGTGGTAATACGGCACGGGCGGGTGTGGGTACACAATGGTTGTCTAAGTACTGGCCGTTTTAAAATTTTACCCCCCCTATCTAATTAAACTTAATTAGATAGGGGGGGGTAAAATTTTGAAAAAATCAAAAAAATAGAAGGAAATGTCTAATGAATATGCGATTAAGAGTACAGCAAGGAGTCATGATGTTGGCTCTGCTCATGGTTTGGAGCAGTTACAGCCACGCTGAACGTATTAAAGACATTGCCAATGTAGACGGCGTAAGAGCCAACCATTTAGTGGGGTATGGTTTAGTGGTGGGATTAACGGGATCAGGCGATAAAACCCCGTTTGCCGAGCAAAGTTTACTCAGCATGTTAAATAAGTTTGGTATTCACATGCCGCCAGGTATTAAAACCAAATCTAAAAACATCGCTGCCGTAGCCGTTCACGCGGAGCTGCCAGCCTTTGCCAAGCCCGGTCAAAAAATTGATATTACCGTCTCCTCTTTAGGCAATGCAAAAAGCTTACGTGGCGGAACTTTAATATTAACCCCCTTAAAAGGGGTGGACGGCAATGTTTATGCCATTGCGCAAGGTAATTTAGTGGTGGGGGGGCTAGATGCCAGCGGAGCCGATGGCTCTCGAATTACCATTAATATTCCCAGTGTGGGGCGTATTCCCAATGGGGCAATGGTAGAAAGAACGGTGAATACGGGCTTTGAGTTGGGCAATACCATTCGTTTAAACTTAAAAAATTCAGACTTTACCACGGCCACTAATATGGAGAATGCCATTAATAACGTGTTAGGTGAGGGAACAGCCAGTGCATTGGATGGTAATACGGTGGAAGTGATGGCGCCAAGGCTACCCAATCAGCGCGTCTCTTTTTTATCGGTGTTAGAAAATATTGATGTGACCTCAGGCCAAAGTGCGGCTAAAATTATTGTGAACTCCAGAACGGGTACGGTGGTCATTGGGCAAAATGTACGCGTTAGCCCTGCGGCGGTAACCCACGGAAGTTTGGTTGTTAAAATTACCGAAACCGTTAAGGTCGATCAACCCAACCCCTTTGCAGGGGGCAATACGGCGGTAACGCCTGATACGGTGGTGGATGTTCAAACCAATGGCGATGGACACATGTTTAAGTTTCCAGAAGGGGTTTCACTGGATGATATTGTGCAGGCGGTGAATAAAGTGGGCGCGGCTCCAGGGGATTTGGTTGCCATCTTAGAAGCCCTAAAGCAAGCAGGCGCGTTAAAGGCCGAGTTAATTATTATTTAGAGGTAACGGTTCAGATAGCGCCTGAAAACGGTCAACTCTGTGTTAAAAAATGATCATTTACATTTGTAAACTCACATTTTTTGCCTTGATTTGACCATTTTCAGGGACTATCTGAGCCGTTACATTTTAGGATTCCACTAGAGGTTAAGATGGAAATTTCAAATATAAATTCAATGCAACCCAATCAAGCATCTTATACCGAGGCGCATCATAACTATGCCGATTTAGCGGCATTGGGCGATTTAAAAATCAAAGCAAGAGAAGATCAAGCGTCGGTATTAAGACCCGTTGCCGAACAGTTTGAAGCGTTGTTTGTGCAGCAAATTTTAAAAGAAGCGCGAAAAGTCAGTTTTGACGATAATTGGCTGGACGGAAATCAAGGCGATTTTTACAAAGATTGGTACGATAAACAGCTCTCTTTAAATTTATCGGCTAAAGGAACCTTAGGCTTTGCCGATAACATAGTAAAGCAGCTCTCACAAGGCATTCCAGAGATGGTTAAGTCAACGGAATTAGACAGTGGTGAGCAAGCAACGAAACAAAAAAGTTTACCAAGCTCAACAGAACAAGCGTTGGCGTTACGGTTTAGGAAAACACCTTAAACCCTAATCCTCAGATAGAACATAGCGTAAACTGAACGTATGGTAAACCGATTGTAAATCTATGGTATTTAAGGGAAGGGGGGTAAAATTTCTCCCCCCCCCTTATGTATATGTAAAAAGGATATGACTTATGGCGGACATGTTAAGTATTGGAACCGCGGCGACCAGCAGTTTTAAAAGAGCACTCGATGTGACCAGCCAAAACGTTGCCAATGTGGCCACGGAGGGCTACAGCCGTCAACGTGCTGAGATTGTGAGCAACACGCCTGGTTCCGTGGGGTTGGGGTTTATGGGCGGCGGGTCAAGAGTTGCCACCATTGAACGAATTCATGCCGATTATTTACAGTCGCAACTGGCCAACAGCCAATCGTTGGTTGAGCGTTACGACACGCAAGTTCAACTGGCCAACCAAGTTGAAGGCATTATTGCCAGTAACGATCAAGGAATTCAAGAATTTTTACAACGGTATTTTGATTCGTTGCAAAATCTATCCGATAACCCCACCTCAGACACCAGCCGACAAATGCTGATTGATGAAGGAAACAACCTTCAAAGTCATATTGGCAATTTAACCGCAGTATTAGACGATACTCAATACCAACTTAACGCCCAAATGTCTGGGCTTGCAGAAGAAATTAACAGCCGTTTGGAGACCATTCAAGCGGTTAACGTTCAAGTAGAGCGCGCAAATCGTTTGGGAGGGCAAGCCCCCAATGAGCTATTAGATCGTCGAGATCAAGCCGTACTTGAGCTGAGTCAGTACATGGACATTAAAACCTTTCAACAAGAGAGTGGGCGGGTGGATATTCATACGGCAAACGGAAAGCTTCCTTTATTAAGTGACAATACCATTACACGATTGGAGCCTGATCGTAGCCCGTACGGCGACGATAATCGTACCGAAATTTACATGAATATTGGTGGGCAAAGACAGCTGGTAAGTGGTCAAATTACGGGTGGACAACTGGGAGGCGCACTGGATTTTAGAGACAATTTGCTCGAAAAAGCCAAAAATGATTTAGGGTTAACCTTAAATGGCTTAACCGCCTCAATGAACTGGCAACACTATCAAGGCTACGACATTAATGGGAATGCGGGGGGGGATTTATTTGCCCCGCTTTCGATGGATGCCATTAATAATACCAACAATACAGGGGTTGAGACAGGAACCAATATTTTAGTCAGTTTTAACCCTAATGCGGGCGTATCCGAACCGCCTTATGATGGCGCAACGGCGTTAAGCTCCCAGCCCGCTACCTACGGGGATAAAGAGAATTATTTACAAAATGCCTTTACCGAAGTCGGGCGATTTGAATCCCGTTCGTATGAGCTACGGTACAACCAAGCAACGGATGAATTTGATTTTTTTGATTTCAATACTCAATCACCTGTTTTAGACAACGCAGGCGCACAAGTGAGCTTGTTGAGAGGAACGGTGGGAAACATTGAAGGCATGTCATTTGATTTAACAGGGGTGACCACCGCACCCAGTGACCGAGACTCTTTTTTAGTTAAGCCACATCAAGCCATTTTAAGTCAATTTGGGCAACAATTGAGTACAACTGAACAGGTGGCCACACGCGGACAAAGCCCCATTGATGCCAATAATGATGGGCTTATTACCGACGAAACGCCCGCGGCCGCTGCCGTGGGTGATAACGTTAATATTGCGAATTTATCTGGCCTACAATCTGCCAAGTTACTGCTTGCAGACAGCAGCGATGTGGGATCGGAAACCCTATTAGGGGGGTACTCTAAAATGGCCACCAATGTGGGAATGTATGTGCGAGGTTCAGAAATACAATTTACCGCACAAACCAGTGTGTTTCAACAAATGACCGATCAGCGAGACTCCATTTCTGGCGTGAGTTTAGACGAAGAAGCCGCTAACTTAATGAAGTATCAACAAGCGTATGAAGCCGCTGCTCAAATTATTGCCACGTCGCAAACCTTATTTCAAACCATTTTAGATGTCGTTAGGAGATAGAAAATGAGAATTTCAACCAATCAATTTCATAGTCAAGGCATTAACTCCATCCAAAAACACCAAGAGAGTGTTTTGGAATTACAACTCAAAATGAGTACGGGTAAACGAGTTAACGCCGCCAGTGACGACCCCGTTGCCACGGCACAAATACATTCGCTTAATCGCACCATGAACACCATTGACCAATACGCCAAAAATGGTGAATACGCCAAATCACAACTTGCATTAGAAGAGATCGCGATTAGCGACAGTGTTACCCAATTACAACGTGCCCGTGAACTGACCATTCAAATGTTAAGTGGCACTTATTCCGCAACGGATCGCCAAGCAGCGGCCGCGGAGCTAGAGCAAATTATTGAGCAAACCAAAAACATGATGAATCACCGTAATTCAGAAGGTGAGCTGGTGTTTGCTGGCAGCAGCGTATTTGCCGAACAAGCCTTTGTGGAAGACGTAAATAACCCAGGTTATTACGCCTACATAGGCAGCACCAACGCCATTGGGCAATTTGAATCGGATGGTGTTACACCCGTTTATGACGAACTGGCAGGCTACGGTTCGCGCTTTGTTCAAATTGGATTTGATGCCGACAACCGAGTTACAGCAGACGATCAAGGCGATTCCAGTCGTATACGCGTGTCCGATAATGGCGATAAAGTCTTTGGCATTACCACCACAACGGCATTTACAGGCACGCCCGATTCAAATATTTTAAACGTATTGGTTGAGCTTAAAAATTCTTTAGCAGCAGGGCTAGAGCCTCCTGTAGGCATTGCAGAGGATTTAAATACGGGTATTGAAAGGTTATCGCAAGTGCGCGCTGAAATAGGGGGGAGACAAAACCGAATCGAAGCACAATATGACGCTGGCGAGTCTTTTAAAATCGCCCTAGAAGAACGCCGAATGAACCTAGAAGACATGGACATCGTTGAAGGCATAACCGAACTCACTAAAAATCAAAATGCACTGGAAATGGCGCAACAAATTTTTACCCGAGTGCAGTCAATGTCGCTTTTTAATTATCTGAGATAAAAAGGGTTTAACCCGAATCGGAATGTGGTGTTACGGACTGTAATGATAGGTTGGTCGAGGACTAAAAGATCGACGATGACTTCTGGATTGATTTTAGATAGGGGGAGGGTGTTTGAAGATGTAAATTTTACCCCCCTCCTAATAGCGGCAAAAAACAACGATTTTGAAGCGGGTAAACCTATTTAAGGATACCGCTTGAATTCAATAGGTCACCTTATTGGTGATGCGCTCTTTGGCTCTTCTCCGACCTTGTGCTATAAACCGTGTTTTCTATCTGGGGATTAAGGGATTTAATTAATGGCAAAGAGAGGAGAGCGCTTTTGAAGCAAAAAAGTATATTTGAGTCGGCTTACAGTTGTTTGATTGAGTCTAATGTAGATCAAAAAGTGCATTTACTGGCACAACTGCAAGAAGATTGGGCGGAAGGACGGTTTGATTTTACCCCGTTAGACGCTGTTAAACGTATTAGTGACCCAGGTCGTCCTGAAAAGCCTGAGCTTGTTTCGCCTAAGGCGCTGCCTAAAAGACGCCTTGGTTCACCCGAAGGGCATGCCGCATTAATGCATGCCATTGCACATATTGAGTTTAACGCCATGAATTTAGCGTTAGACGCTATTTATCGCTTTCAATATATGCCAAGGGAATTTTATTTGGACTGGTTGGGCGTGGCGGGCGAGGAGGCGTTTCATTTTCAGATGATTCGAGAACATCTCTCGCATTTAGGGTATGAGTACGGTGATATGCCCGCTCATAATGGTTTGTGGATGACCACTTATGAAACCGACCATGACCCTTTGATTCGAATGGCGCTGGTTCCCAGAACACTTGAAGCGCGTGGTTTGGATGTGACGCCTCCCATGATTAATAAACTACGTGCAATTGGAGATAAGCGTGGCGTTGAAATATTAAAAATTTTATTGCGTGATGAAATTGGGCATGTTGATGTAGGAACGCGTTGGTTTCGTTACTTGTGTAAAGAGCGTGGCTTAAACTCTTTTACTACCTTTCAAGAGGTGATTGAAACCTATTACCATGGCGATTTACGCGGCCCTTTTAATTATGAAGCCAGAGAGCAGGCTGGGTTTTGTGCAGAAGAGATCGCTTGGTTAAAAACGCTTAATCCAGTGCAAAAATAGATGACTCAATTTCGTTTTGGCATTGATTTAGGGGGAACAAAAATTGAGCTGGTTGCGTTGCCAATCAATGCAGAACAGCAAGGCTCATCTCAACGTTTGCTTTACCAAAAGCGTATGGATACCCCTAAGGGCGATTATCGTGCGACGGTTCAAGCGGTGACGGATTTAGTTCTTGAGGCGGAAGCGAAATTGGGTGGTGTGGGTTTGGTTGGCATTGGTATTCCGGGTTCGGTTTCTTCTAAAACAGGGCGCATTAAAAATGCAAACTCAACCTGTTTAATTGGGCGTAATTTACAGGGCGATTTGCAGCAGTTACTTAATCGTCCTATTTTTTTGGCAAACGACGCCAACTGTTTTGCGTTGTCAGAAGCTGTGGAAGGCGTTGCAAAAGGGGCAAATGTTGTCTTTGGTGTAATTCTTGGTACTGGCTGTGGCGGCGGGGTGGCCGTTAAAAAAAGTATTTTGAACGGTGTGAATGCCATTGGTGGCGAATGGGGGCATAATCCACTGCCTTGGACAACGGATAACGATATCTTGTTGCCCTGTTATTGTGGCTTGACGGGTTGCAATGAGACCTTTTTATCTGGCAGTGGGCTTGAAGCGCACTATACCCAACGAACAGGGAGGGAGAAAACAGCCAAAGCAATCTTTGCTTCGACTTCAGAGGATGAGGTTGCCGCACAATTGATGCAAGATTATATTATCTGGTTGGCGAAAGGGTTGGCAAGTGTCATCAATTTGATTGATCCAGATGTGATTGTACTGGGGGGTGGTTTGTCTAATGTGGAGCAACTTTATACTGAAGTTCCTAAAATTTGGCATGAGTGGGTGTTTAGTGATGAGGTAAAGACGCGGCTGTTGCCGCCTAAGTTTGGTGATTCAAGCGGTGTACGAGGCGCAGCTTGGTTGTCTAAAATATAAAGTAACGGTTAGCGTTTACCATCTCCCCCAGCTTTACTTAATAGAATGTCGAGTATGCGATTGGGCAGTAAGCGTTTTAAGAGTGCAAACGCAATGGTAGGTACCGTTACGCGATAGCGTATTTTAGCGCGTTGGCTTTGCAACGCATGAACCACGCATTGGGTGACTGCTTCTGGCGGTAAGGTAAAGGGGGCACTGGGACCTTCGGTCTCTAAGCGACTGAGCATCGCTTGATAATTTTTTTGGTGTGCGCTCGCTTCCATATTTATCCAGCGTTTAAATTGAATAAATGCATTTTTACGAAAGTCTGAAATGATGGGGCCAGGCTCAATTAAGCTTACCTGAATGTTGTCTTGTTTTACTTCTAATCTTAAGGTATCCGCAAAGCCTTCAATGGCAAATTTACTGGCATTGTAGGCGCCTCGGTAGGGCATGGCCGCAAATCCAAGGATGGAGCTGTTGTAGATGATTTTCCCCCCCCCTTGTTGTCGCATAATGGGCACAATTAAGTTTGTGAGTTCTTGCGTACCAAACACATTGGTTTGAAATTGGTATTCCATGGCCTCTCGGCTTAGGTCTTCTACCGCACCTGGTAGCCCAAATGCGGCATTATTAAAGAGCGCATCAATTCGCCCTTTGCTCTGGTTTAATATTTGGTTTAATGCGGTTTGGATGGATTGGCTACAGGCTAAGTCGAGTTGAACGCAAAAGACCCCCTCTTTATTGAGACGCTGAACATCGTTTGATTTACGGCAGGTTGCAATGACTTGATAGCCTATTTTATGCAATTGATGGGCGCATTGATAGCCAATACCTGTTGAACAACCCGTGATTAATACGGTACTGGGGGGGAGTAATTTATTCGTCATTAATTTTACCCTGCGCTTGAATAAGGTCTTGATGAACTTGCTCCATATCGAGTTGTTGTAGATCATGAATGCCATCGGCTAACGCTTGTTCTGAAATAAACCCAGCGTGAGAAAAGAGCACAATGCCTTCTCGTATAAACATCACGCAGGGAACGGAGCGCACTTGAAGCATGGCAGAAAGTGCCTCCTCCTCTTCGATGTTCACTCGGCAGTAGGTGATGTGAGGCATTTTTTGGGCAAGTGATTTAAAAACGGGTTCAAAAGGGGCGCACCAAGATGCCCAAAAATCAAAAACAATCATCTCATGCTGTGCAATGGTTTCTTCAAATGAAGATTTGGTGAGGTGAATAATAGGCATCTTGTTTACGCTGTTACACTCGGGTTGCCACCCTCTGTTAAACGTTCGGGGTTTAGATAATTTTTTAAGGTTGCTTCATCTAATTCGGTCATTTCTAACGCCACCTCTAATACGGGGCGACCTGATTGGTAAGCTTCTTTGGCAATGGCCGCGCCTTTTTCATAGCCAACAACGGTATTGAGAGCGGTCACTAAAATGGGGTTGGAACTTAGTGTTTTTTGTAGGTTTTCTTCGTTTACGGTAAAGCCTTTGATTGCTAAGTTGGCCAGTTGAGTTGAGGCCGTTGCGGCAATTTCAATGCTTTGTAATAAGTTTAAGGCAATGACTGGCAGCATCACATTGAGCTGAAAGGTTCCCGACTGTGCGCCGATGGTAATGGTGGTGTGATTGCCCATGATTTGAGCGGCAACCATGCATACCGCTTCAGGAATGACAGGGTTTACTTTGCCTGGCATGATGGAGCTACCGGGTTGTAAGGCGGGCAGTTGAATCTCTCCCAACCCTGCAAGAGGGCCTGAGTTCATCCAGCGCAGATCATTGGCCATTTTCATTAAACTGGCGGCCAGCACATTCAATTGTCCACTGAGTTCAAGTGCGGTGTCTTGTGAGCTTAATCCGACAAATAAATTATCCATTGGTTCAAAAGAAATATCTGTCATAGCAGAGAGTTTTTGGGACACCAGCGTACCAAATTGAGGATCGGCATTAATGCCCGTGCCTACAGCGGTGCCACCTTGAGGCAGTTTTTTAAGCCGTTTTTGTGTGTCGTGCAAGCGTTGGATGTTGTCGTTAATTTGTGCACGCCAGCAGGCAAGCTCTTGACTGAGCTTAATGGGCATGGCGTCCATTAGATGCGTTCGTCCTGTTTTTACAACATGGTTAAGTTCTTTTTCACGCTCGGCAAGGGTGGTATTTAAATGCGCTAAGGCGGGAAGTAGATGTTGGGTGAGTGCAATACTGGCAGCAACATGAATGGTGGTAGGGATAATATCATTTGAGCTTTGGCTCATATTCAAATCATCATTTGGGTGAGTGTTTATGCCTGTGAGTTGCTTGGCTAGAGTGGCAAGCACTTCATTGGCGTTCATATTGGTGCTGGTACCAGAACCTGTTTGAAACACATCAATTGGAAAGTGTTGGCTGTAGTCTTCTTTAATGACGGCCTGTGTGGCGGCTTGAATAGCCTTGGTTTTATCGTCGGATAAAAGCCCTAGTTGTTGATTACTTTCGGCACAGGCTTGCTTTACATAACAAAGCGCTTTAATAAATGCGCTTGGCATGGGAGTGTTGCTGATGGGAAAGTTATTAATGGCGCGTTGTGTTTGTGCGCCGTACAGTGCATTAGATGGAACTTCTAATGTGCCCATGCTGTCTTTTTCGAGTCGAGTTTTCGTCGTATTTATTGGATTTGACATAGTATTTTTTAAGATTCTCTATTATGATTGTAGAGCATTAAGCGCGTTGTTTTGAAACGTCTTAGGGCTTAGGTTTAATTGAGTGTTATTTTACGCTGGTTTACGTTAAAACCCAATCTCTACTTAATTTTTTTAAGGTCTTGGATAGGCTTTAATAGGGGGGGGTAAAATTATAGGGGGTGAAGTTGAATAATAGTGCATTAGCCAATGAATTGGTGAATAAAGCTTTTTGGTGGCGTCATGCTTATATTGATGGTCAGACATCGTTGTCTTTATCGCCTTCATTTCAGAATTTTTTTTCATCCTCTGTATTAGAGTTAGTGGATATGACTGGGTGTTACACCACGCCTATTATTGAAATTAAAATTCAAGAAATATTAAACAATCCTGATACAGATGTCCGTTTTATTGCCTCGTACGACACCTGCGATGGAAAAAGATCGTTTCAGCATCATTTGCATGTTTATACCGAATTAAATCAACGTTATGTTTTGGCTAATTGCATGGATGTGACGGAGATGGTTGCATTGGAGCGAGAGATTGTTGATGCCCAAGGACGTCTTTCTGTTGCTCAGTTAATGGAGCGTCAGGAGCAGTTGGAAGCGCAAAATCAATTTATTTCAGAGTCTTATCAGAAGCAGTCTCGTTTTTTAGCGATGTTAAGTCATGAGTTACGTTCTCCTTTATTAGGTATTAGTAGCCTGGTTCAGCGGTTACGAGAAAATCAGACGGATAAAGAAGTGCTTTCGGCACTGAAAGCCATTCATCTTACGGCAGAACAATCGACCTTTTTAGTGAATGATATTTTGACGTACTCTCAAACCGAGTACGATGAAATTACATTGCACCCTATGGAGTTTTCATTAAAAGAGACATTGCAAAATGTAAAACACCTGACGCGTTCGATTGCAGCAGACAAAGGGTTGATTGTTTCGTTAATTTACCTAGGTGCGCGTGACCGAGTGGTGGGAGACAGTGTTCGTTTGTCACAAATATTGATTAATTTAATTGTAAATAGTATTAAATTTACGCAATATGGTGGTGTGACCATTGAGGTGTCTCAAGGAGAAGGAGGCCATTTTTCATTTAAAGTAACGGATTCAGGGGAGGGCATTGCAAGTGACCAGTTGGAACGTATTTTTGAACCCTATTCTCAGCTAGAAAGCATTGGGAGTACTCAAAATATTGGCTCGGGTTTGGGGTTGTTGGTGGTTAGAAAGCTCGTGGCTCTTATGGGGGGGGAGATTTTTGTTAAATCTTCACTGGGTGTCGGAACGTCTTTTTATTTTGATTTGTGGTTTGATGATAAGGTGAATGCTGGCTCTGTATCTAAAGGCGTTAATGGGGAACCTCGCCTAAAAAGCACAACGCTGGAAGCTGCGGCCACAAAAAACAGTATTGAACAAATCAATAAACCGAATCGCTCAAAAACAGAGAATAGTCCGCCATATCAAATTTTAATTGCAGACGATTCTAAAATTAATTTAATGGTATTGGGAGGGTATTTACAGGAGCTAAATTGCACGGTTGTTGAGGCTAAAAATGGTCGAGAAGCGTGGGAGTTATTTCAAAAAAACACCTTTGATTATGTTTTTTTAGACATTCAAATGCCTTTTTTAGATGGAATTGAAGTCAGTCATAAAATTAAAATCTGCGTTGAAAATGGAGATGACGCGGCTAAAAATCTTAAAAAAGTCTTTGCGGTAACCGCAGGCGGGGATGAGTCGAATTTTACATTAGAGGGAGAGCCAGTATGTTCGAACGGCTTTGATCATTGGTTTGTTAAACCGGTTTCAAAAGCACAAATCATAAAAGCGTTACAAGAAGATTTAGACGCGATGGCGTTGCCTTCTTCTCCGCAACCAGTTTTGCCTGAGGCTGAACAGGTTGCTACGTTGGATATGAAAAAAGGGAGGACATTTTCTCAGGAGAACTGGGAAGGTATTGATGATGTTCCTGAAACATTTAAAATGTTGGTCGATGATTTTATTCAAGAGTCAAAGAATGGGGTGCGCGCGTTAAAATCACTTATTGAAGCGGGTGATGCAAACGGAATAGCTAAAAAAGCACACTATTTAAAAGGAAACTGCATGTTGTTGCAGTTAGATGGGATGGTTTCAGTTTTAAGAAAAATTGAAAAAATCTCTGAAAAAATCTCTGAAAAAAATACGCCATTAGTGGGTAAAAATCAGAAGAAATTAAAAGTTATTTTAGAAAAACTGGTGTTTGGACTAAAATATCTTGAGAAGTCTATAAGTATTCGTCATAATGATGAATAAATTAAAATTGGGTTACTCGCTCTAATCGCGTGTAGTTACGGATTAAATTCTTAAAAATTGGAACTTTTACATGTCTGAAAAAATTAGTATTTTATTGGCTGAAGATCATGCGCTTGTTAGAGCAGGGTTTAAATCTATTATTGATGCCGAAGAGGGGTTTGATGTTGTTGGCGAAGCAGAGGATGGTTTAGAGTGTCTTGAACTCGTTAGAGCGAAGTCCCCACAAGTTGTTTTGCTTGATTTATCGATGCCTAAATTAAGCGGTTTAAACGCAATTAGCCACATTAAAAAGCGTTACAAAGAGACCAAGGTCATTGTTTTAACGGCCGCTGAAACGACCAATGTTTGGACAGAAGTCTTAGAGCTTGGCGTTGCTGGAATTGCCATGAAATCTATTTCACCTAAAGAGTTGATTCAAGGTATTTATGGTGTGATGGATAATGAGTTATTTATTCACTCTGAAATACAACCGATTTTAGAAGAAGCGGCAGGGTTAAATAACAAGCGTTTATCGGTTCGTGAAAAGCAAGTGGTTAAACTGGTTGCGGAAGGGTATAAAACGAAAGATATTGCTGAAATGCTAGAAATCAGTGACCGTACGGTCTCTAAGCATCGTGAAAACTTAATGACCAAAATGGGGGCGACGTCAACGGCGGAGTTAACCAATTACGCAAATGAAACGGGGTTAACAAAAGTTCGATTGGAAGAAATTGAGTAACCGCTTTGTTTTAAGGCGTTGTTAATTTAAATAAAAAAAGGGCTAATTAATTAGCCCTTTTTTATTGACCCTGTAAATCAAACTGTTTAGGGTTCAATGTTTGAGTCAGGCGTTATAGGGGAGGATGCCTCGGTATTATGTTCATCCGAAATACCTAAATATTGATTACGGAAATCTTGAAAACCCTCTTGAACCAGTGCATAGGTTTTTTCAATATTGTCTGCGATGCTTCCCTCTAGCACGTCTAAATCGCCTAACAGTCCTTTTGCTTCTTCAAACCCTTTTGTGACCCCCCCGCCCACGACTTCAATAAATCGATCGATGAGTGCTTCACCTTCCAAGTCTGGGTTGGCAGATTGAAACGCCGAAAAAAAAGCGGTGCTGCCATCCACAATGCGTTTTGCGGTGTTTTCAGGCGTCCAGTACTCCATACCGCCTTGTTGCTTTAAAGCCTCTTCACTGATCGGGGCTGTTGCCTCTTCTGTTAGGCCAAATTCGGCACTCAGGACTTCATTTATTTTTTCAATGGCTGCCTGATAGGTAAGTTTTAAACTGCTTTCACTTGCCGAGTTTCCATTTCCAAACAAATGTGCGATTAAACTGGCTTGTTGTGCCGTTTTAAGTTCGGTTGCAGTGATGGGCGTGCTTGGCTCTGATTGAGTGGAATCTAGTTTGTTTGATTTATCACTTTGATTAAGCGCGTTCAAGTTGGCATTACTTTGATAAGCCTGAACGGGGTTTGCCTTATTAATATCAATCGCCATGATTGCACTCCTTGTTTAAAAATGAGAAAACTCTAACGTCTTTATCGGCCACTGCTTTGAAAACTTTATTTATTCTTTTTAGTTTTTAATTCAACGCCCTTTCGCGTAATGGTCTCTACTGGTATGATTCGACTAATTTAATGTAAATTTGGAATGGCATAAGATGGAACTGAATCTCGTTTATACGCGTATTGAAGATTATAAAGCACGAACAGATGTGCTTAGGGGGTATCTTTGACTACGATACCAAATCGGAACGTTTGGTTGAAGTGTTGCGTGAGTTAGAAGACCCTACGATTTGGAACGATCAAGCACTTGCTCAAGCCTTGGGTAAGGAGCAGTCGCAATTAGAAATGATTGTGTCAACCATTGATGAGTTGGTCTCTGGCACTGGGTCGGTTAAAGAGCTTTTAGAGATGGCCGAAATGGACGATGACCAAGAGATGGTTGACGAGGTAGTTTCTGAACTGAACGCACTCGGTGAAAAGTTGGAAACCTTAGAGTTTCAACGCATGTTTTCTGGAGAGTTAGACCCAAATAATGCCTACTTGGAGATACAGTCAGGCTCAGGGGGAACCGAGGCGCAAGACTGGGCAAATATGATGCTTCGTATGTACCTGCGTTGGGCGGACAGCCGTGGTTTTAAAACAGAAATTGTGGAGATCAGTGCGGGCGATGTCGCGGGCATTAAAGGTGCGACCGTTCATGTGAAAGGGGATTATGCGTTTGGCTGGTTAAGAACCGAGACGGGGGTGCATCGTCTGGTGCGTAAATCGCCGTTTGACTCCAGTAATCGCCGTCATACTTCGTTTGCTTCGGTGTTTATTTCGCCTGAAATTGATGATACGTTTGAAGTGGATATTAACCCAGCCGATTT
>JAKISK010000050.1 GCA_021648625.1 Thiomicrorhabdus sp.
CGTTTTTTCCCCGATTATTGGGAGGATTTTATTGCGCCGATCTCTCCTGAAAACCGTCATAAAATCGTAGATTCTTATTACCAGTTACTCACCAGTACCGATGAAATTGCTCGCATGAGAGCCGCTGAATCTTGGGCTGTTTGGGAGGGGAGAACCTCGCACTTACAAACCGATCCGAATACCGTTGATCAATTTAGCGATCCTTATCATGCGCTGGCCTTAGCCCGCATTGAGTGCCACTACTTTCAACACTACGCCTTTATTGAATACAATCAAATTTTAAGCAATGTGGCTTCTATTACCCATCTACCAACGCATATTATTCAAGGTCGTTACGATATGATTTGCCCAATTAATCAGGCGATTGAGTTGCATGATAAACTGCCCAAAGCACTGCTCACCATTTGTAACCATGCCGGACATTCCGCTATGGAGTTTGAAATTGCCCAAGCCTTGGTCAACGCTACCGATCAATTTTCCATAAAACAATACCGCATATGATTTGTTTAATTCAACGCGTTACACAGGCTCATGTAACGGTACAGCAAAAAATTATTGGTCAAATTAATGCTGGATTAGTCGTTTTAGTGGGCTTTCAGGCTGAAGATTCTCCTGAAAAAATCACCAAAATGCGTCACAAACTGTTGCATTATCGAATCTTTAAAGACACTCAAGATAAAATGAACCTCAATGTCCTACAGGTGGAAGGCGAGCTATTGCTTATTCCACAATTTACCTTAGCCGCAAACACTCAAAAAGGATTACGCCCTAGCTTCTCTTCTGCTGCCCAGCCAAGTACCGCTAAAGAATTTTTCAATCAATTTGTTCATCAGATGCAAACCGAATACCCTCTCGTTCAAACAGGAGAATTTGGTGCAGACATGCAAGTCACTTTAACCAATGATGGCCCCGTCACCTTTTGGCTAGAGATTTAAACATCTCCCCCTTTTCCGATTAAATCAACTTTCTTTACGGTTCCCATTGAATTTAATCTCTAAGCCTTTAAACTGGCTCTTTGCTAAAGATAAAAGTATCATTAAGCACATGCAAAACAATCCTCAAAAAAAATCACGCATTCTCATTGTGATTCAGCACGACAGTACTCGTGTGGCCGCCGTCAATGTGCTTAACCATGCGGGGTTCCAAACCCTTGATACCCACGATGGCCGTCAAGGTATTTCACTTTTTATGGAACAACATCCCGACCTTGTGATTGTCGATACCCCCATATCAACTCAAGATGATTACGAATTTATTCAAGCCATTAAAAAATTTGATACAAATCGTGTTGCTCCCATACTGATTTTGACTGAACCAGAAGACATTAAAACGATGGAGTTCGCTTTTGAAGCGGGGGCAACCGACTTTACCATTCGATCCCACCACCTAAAGCACCTTGCACAACGCATTAAATACATATTACGTTCAGCCAAAACCGAACAACAACTTCGTAAAAACCTAGCGCAGCTCGATCAAATACAGAAACTGGCTAAAATTGGTTATTGGGAGTGGGATGCCATCGAGGATCAGATACTAGGCTCTCATCTCACCTTTGACTTGCTCGGCATTCCAAAACAAACAGGGATCTCGCTTGAACAGTTTATGAGTCATGCTCTACCCAAAGATATGCCAATCGTTCATCAAGCCATTTCAGATGCCAATCAAGGGCTGTCCTACATTGCCATTAACTTTCGTGTGATGCAATTAGACGGCAATGCCATCCATATTGAGTGCTTAGGAAACTGCTCTTTTTCTCAATCGGGTCAGTTACAAAAAATATCCGGCTCCATACAAGACATGACCCGATTGCATAAAGACGAATCTCTAATTGAGTATCAAAATCGACACGATGCACTCACAGGACTGCCAAACCGAGCCTGTTTTAGCCAAACGCTTGAAGCGTTCTTAACGGAACGAAACTCCAGCGCACTCAGTGCGGTCATTATTTTTGACATTGACCGCTTTAAACAGATCAATATTAATTTAAGCCAAGAGCAAGGCGATCACTTATTACGCAATCTCGCGCAAAGAGTATCACGTGTTATCCGAGAGGCCGATTTTGCCGCACGACTCGGCAGCGATGAGTTTGCCATTTTAATTAAAAATGTCCAAGATTTAAGTGAGCTAAACTTACTGATGGGCCGCATTATGCATGATCTGTCAAAACCTTTTTTGCTCAACCATCAAGAGATGTTTATCAGCTATAGTTTTGGGGTATCGGTCTTTCCTAACGATGCAAATGATGCGGAGTCCTTATTAAATTATGCCAATATTTCTCGTTCCATTGCCAAAACTCAAGGCGGGAATCAATTTGTGTTTTACCATTCAGGCATGAATGCCAAAGCACAAGGATTGCTTTCATTAGAAAATGACTTGCGTCGTGCCTTAGTGAACCATCAAATTGAAGTATTTTACCAACCTCAAGTACACTCTAAAACCTTTATGCCGACGGGAGCAGAGGCTTTAGTACGCTGGAATCATCCCAAGCATGGCATAATCTCTCCAACCGTTTTTATCCCTTTAGCAGAAAGCACCGGCATGATTATTGATATTGGCCGTTATGTCTTAGAGAATGCTATTCTGGAAGCTCAAAAGTGGCATGATATGGGGTTTACAACAATGCGAATTGGCATCAATCTATCCGGAAGGCAGTTTACTCAGTCAAACTTAATGAAAGACGTTCAAGAAATTTTAAGTCAAACCACCCTGCCTCCGCAATTTGTTGATTTAGAGCTCACCGAAAGCCTTGCCATGAATGATGCGGAAAACAGCCTTGATATCTTAAAAGGCTTAAAAGCACTTGGGGTCTCCTTAGCCATTGATGACTTTGGGACGGGCTACTCCTCGCTTGCCTATTTGCATAGTTTTCCAATTGATACCATAAAGATTGACCAATCCTTTGTTCACAATCTTGATACCAAAGAGGGACAATCGATCACTCGAACCATTTTGGCCATGGCGGAAAGCCTGAACTTAGAGGTCATTGCGGAAGGCATTGAATCAGACGAGCAAGCGGCATTTTTTAACGACAAACACTGCGCTATTTTTCAAGGATTTAAATATGGCAAACCCATGCCCAGTGCACAGTTTATTAAGTGGCTTACCCAAGATTCTCAAGCGAAGAATACCTAACGACTTACTAAAAAGAGACCTTCATTATGCTTTACAAAATAACCAAAGAAGAAGCTTCTGCGGCTAAGATCCCGCATCATATATTTAATTTAAATGTTATTTTGACCCACTTAGCAATGTCTAAAGTTGCTTTAGAAATTGGCGACGGCAGTCCTGTTAACTTTATTCTAATTCCTGTTATTTCGATTATGGTCATCAGCTACTTATATTTTAAAAGTAAACAGAAGGCCGTAGAAGAGAGTTGGTTTGTTGCCGCACACTGGACTCTGGCTTGGCGTCGAGGCCGAATCCTCATTATCTCTTACGTGATAGCCATTGCCATTTTTATGGTGGCCACATTAATTGGCTCTCTGCTCGGTGGCGGCATGATGATGAATGATTTTTCAGCCGATGGAAGCTCTACCCCAATACACGAAAAAATCACCATGTTCTTATCCGCTGTTATCGTGTTTTTTACCTTACTCATTATGTTTTTACAAGAGGGAATCTCGGTTTACGATGCTGGAAAAGGCATTATAGATCCTTCCATTACCAAATACATTCCTCGTAATGATACGGCCAATGAAGCACTGGCCGAAAATGAATATTCCACACCCAAAAATAAAGAGAAATAATAACCTATTATGAGCACCGTGAAGACAAAAAAAAACAAGCTATCTACCTTTTGGGTCATACTCATTGGCTCAATATCAGTACTCACACTATTGATTCTTATTCAGCCAGAACGAGAAAAAGTAAACCCAAACCATCTGCCTTGGAATGCTCACTATGATGAAAAAGGTCAGTTGCATGCACTCGGACTGGTACTTAATAAATCAACGTTAAAAGATGCGATGGATCTGTACGGAAAAGACGTAGAAGTCAAAATATTTTCAGACAACAAGAGTGAACATAAATCTATTGAGGCCTATTTTCCTGTTATGTATATTGGCGCCATTAAAGCGGCTTTGGCACTTAAAATAGAAGTCACCCCTGAAGAGCTTGAACAAGCCTATAACGATGGGAAATCTATTAAAACCAACCCCTCTGGCACACGTGAAATTTCACTTTATACCGCAACCATTGCCCAATTTTTTGATCATCCACTGAGCAGCATCACACTGCTACCCAGAAAACACCTTACCGAACAAGCGATTCAAAAACGGTTTGGGGAAGCGGATAAAAAAGAGGTTCAATCTGATAAACTTGCCCACTGGTTTTTTTATGAGAAAGGATTAGAAATGATTATTGATGATGAAGGTCCAGAAGCACTACAGTATTCACCCTCAATTAAGCCTTTGCAGTAAGAGGCTATCCGTAGGAGAGAGAAAACGTTTAATCCAGTTTTTTCTCCCCCCCCTCTTTTTTGTTTAGATTATTATCTGAACTTACTTCGACATCCGTCATTTTATCCGATTTTTTATTTAAATCTTCTGGGTACTCATCGTCCATAAAAATACGATTTGCCGCACCGTCTAAGTCATCAAAATGGCCTGTTTTTGCCATCCAGATAAACACGACGACCACAAAGAAACCAAAGATCAACATCATTGGGATTAATCCATATATTACATCCATTACTCTACCCTTCCTCTACGTTTTTGAATGGCCTTTTTGCTGAAAAAACTGCGAATACGTGCGGCATTTCCAATCACTACCAAACTGCTTAAAGGCATGGTTAGTGCCGCAATTAAAGGGGTTAAGGTTCCCGCTACCGCCAAAGGCACCATGATAATATTATAAGCAAATGAACTGATGATATTTTGTTTAATCGTTTTTAAGGTTCGAGCAGACAGCTCTACCGCAGTATCCACGGCCATCAAGTCATTATTCATTAAGACAATATCCGCACTGTCCATTGAAACATCCGTTCCTGAGCCCAATGCGATGCCAACATCAGCTCGCACTAGAGCAGGGGCATCATTCACACCATCGCCAATCATGGCAACCTTTTGCCCTTGCTCTTGTAACTCACGAATTACGCGATTTTTATCCTCAGGCAAGACTTCAGCAATGACATTCATACCACCCAGCTGTTGGGCAACACAGTTTGCAACCACCTGTAAGTCACCACTCAATAGAGTAACCTGCTTGCCTTTATCTTTTAATCGCTGAATCAACTCCGCCGCTTCAGGGCGAACTTCATCCTCTACAAATAACACGCCCACCAACTTAGTTTGCTTGGCGATCCAAATGGCTGTTTGAGCCATTTTAGCGCGCTCAGAAGCTAAGGTTAACAAGGACTCTGATAATGCGATGTCTAACTCCGTTAACCATTTTTCGGTACCAATATAAAAGTCTGCCCCACTGCACGTCCCGCGAACGCCTTTACCAGACAATGCTTTAAAGCCATCGATCTCTTTTAACGCTTTTGTTGGAACCTGCAAGGTTTCCTGAATACTTTTTGCAATCGCTTGCCCTAAACTGTGCTCTGATAACCGTTCAATGGAAGCGATCTCCATCAAAAGCGTATTTTCATCTTGCTCTGGTAAAAAATGATAATCCACCAGCTTCATTTTTCCCTTTGTTAAGGTGCCCGTTTTATCAAATACAAAGTGCTCAACAGACTGTAATGCTTCGAGTATCGTGCCATTTTTAACCAAAATTCCATTTTTGGCAGAGACTCCAGTCGCCACCGCCACCGCCATAGGAGTCGCTAAACCAAATGCACAAGGACACGTAATAATTAAGACGGCTGTTGCGGTCATAATCGCAAACTCAAGGTCTGCGTTCCAATACCAAAAAATAAAACTGGCCAACGCTAATGACAGGGTTACGCTCACAAACCACGGCATAATTTTATCGGTCACACTCTGTATTGGTGTCTTAGAACCTTGCGCTTCTTCCACCATGTGCACAATATGACCCAACTGAGTCTCTTGCAGTATTTTTTCGACCGATACGGTTAACGTTCCATCCACATTAATCGTCCCTGCTGAGACATGATCACCAATACTTTTTTCGACATCGTACGACTCCCCCGTTAACATAGACTCATTCACCATGCTGTCTCCCGAAAGAATCACACCATCTACAGGAAATTGTTCCCCTGGCTTAACCAATACTTGGTTACCTTTAACAAGGCGTCTAACAGGAACAATATGCTCCTCTTTATCGACAATTTGCCGTGCTACTTTGGGCTGTAAGTCCATCAAGCGACGCGTAGAGTCTAATGCTTTGTTTTTAGAAATCGCTTCAAGATAACGACCGATCAGCAGTAGAAAAATAAAATCAATTAAGGTATTAAAATAGACATAGCCATCCCCACTGGCATCAATCATCACCCACAGCGAATAAAAATAGGTGGTCAACAGACCCAATGCAATGGAGGTATCCATGCCTACCGTTTTGGCTTTAGTGGACGTCCAAGCGCCTTTAAAGAAAGGCAAGCCCGAATATAAAATGGTGGCCGTTGCTATGATCAGCTGCAACCAATAAAAATAGACTTTAAACTCTTCATCATCACTGGCACCAGTATAGAGAGCCACTGAAAACCAAGTGACATTCATCATCGCAAACCCAGCAAACCCTAAACGATATAATAAATCTCTGTTGGCCTTGCGCGAAGCTTCTTCACTGGCAGAGGCGTCATAAGGTGTGGCATCGTAACCAATACTATTGAGTTTTCTAATAATATCAGAAAGCTTTAACTGACTGTTATTCCAACGAATTCTAATGCGCTTATTGGTGAAATTTACCGTTGCTAATAAGGTGCCGTCCACTTTTGCCATCGTATGTTCGATTAACCAAACACACGCGGCGCAATGAATCGCATCCGACATCAGCGTAATCTCTCTACGATCCGACAAATCGGTTACGTATTGAGACTGCACTTCATCATAATCAAAAAAATCAATGTCTTTATTAGGAGGGGGGGGGGGAGAAAGTAGTTCACCGTCGGGAGTACGTCGATAAAAACTTTCCATGCCTGCTTCATAAATTACCTCACAAACCGAGGCACAACCATGACAACAAAAAGCGTGCTCTTCCTCATTCACTTTTTTTAAAATTAAATCACCATCTGGAATGGCTTGCCCGCAATGAAAGCAAGGAGCCATTAAACTCATTCGGGGTCTTTCACCATAATCGAGCGGCCTATATTATAAACAAGGTCACCCTGAGTTACTTCCATAATTAAATCCCACTTGCCTTTAGTATTTAAGGTAAAGTCAGCTTCAAATTCACCTAAAACACCCGTAGGAGTAAGGGGTTGCTCACCATCAAGCAATCTATCTGATGGACGGTAATAATACAACACGGCAGTGTCAATACTAAGAGGTTTGCCCTGTTTATCTAACACCATCAATGATATTTTTGCTGTTTTTCCTTCACTTAAATCGGGTAAGTCCACCTCAAGCTGCCAACCCATTTCTTCCATTTTCTTTTGGGCGGCAAGCGTTTTATCCATGTTTTTACCTTTTTCATAAAAATCATCAATCACTAGCCCAGGGGCTGTGGTTATCGCCATGCTCACCATAAAAAAATTTACAGTCAAAACAACGATTAATATCGTAAACCAAATAATAACAATAGGGTTTTTCCAAGGGACACTCCAGTCACGCTTATCGGTTGTTTTTGACACTTAAATCTCCTAAATAAAGTAACTACTCGGCAAGTAGTCAATATGTAAAGTAACGGCTCAGATACCTAATAAAAAGCCCTTTAAAACTAAAGGGCTTGCATGAAACCTCTATACAAAAAAGATTCCACTAATCTTACAGTGCAACAAACTTAATTTCTACTATCTTTCAAAATTTTACTGAACCTTAGGCCCTATAAAATTACTTTTATACTCTTCAAACACCTTTGGATTATTTAAATCAACTACTTTAATCACAATCGGCGTGCTCGTATCATTTAATGTTTTTTTAGGAATTTGAACATACAGCATAATGGATCCAACATTACCCGGCTGAATATTCAATGCTCCTCCCACTTTAAAGGTTAAGTCTTCCGGTCCAGAAGCTGACACTTCTGCCTTCATTGGATCGTTCCCTTTATTTACAACTTTAACCGTCCACTTATTTTGTATGCTTCCATTGCTCATTTGAACATAGAGAGGAGAACGTTCATGTAATGCTTTAACATCAATAGCCGCCATATTTAATGCACCCCAAATCAATGCACCTAACGCTATAAACATAATACCCGCGTAAACAATAACACGTGGACGCTTCCATAAAGCAGGTAACTTCTCCCCTCCAAACTCATCTAAGGAAGCATAACGAATTAATCCTTTCGGCTTTTTAAGCTTAGCCATTACTGAATCACAAGCGTCGATACACAAGCCACACGTAATGCAACCAAATTGCTGACCATAACGAATATCAACGCCTGTAGGACATACCACAACACACAGATTACAATCAATGCAATCCCCTAAATCTGGCTGTTCTTCTCCAAGTTTAAGCCTTTTCAAACGACCTCTTGGCTCACCTCGTTCCAGATCGTACGTTGGAAGTTCCGTTTGAGTATCAATCATTGCCCCTTGAATTCGAGAATAAGGACAAAAACCAATGCAGGTTTGCTCTCTTAAAATGCCTGCAAAAAAATACGTTGCTAATCCAAGCCCAGCAATAATACCTGCTTCGGTTAAACTCCACTCAAAGTAAAATAAACGACTCCAAAGGTCGATTACGTCCACAAAATATGCGACAAAAGTAAATCCTGTTAAAAAGCCAAGTAATAACCAAATGGTGTGTTTTTTAAGCTTAATCACAAACTTATTCAGGCTCATTGGCGCTTTTTCTAACTTAATGCGTTTATTAGGCTGCCCCTCTATTTTCTCCTCTATCCAAGTAAACACATCGCCCCATACCGTCTGAAAGCACGCATAACCACACCATAAACGTCCACCAACTGTCGTTGATGCCGCTAACAGCATAGACAAAAACAACAAAACCAACGTTAACATCCAGATATCTTGAGGAAGAATAGTTAAGTTAAAGATATGAAACTGTCGACTTTCTAAATCAAATAAAACGGCTTGATGGCCATTCCAACGCAAATAAGGAACAATAAAAAAGATCAACCAAACCGATGCAAGCAACCATTTTATTGTACGAAAGAAACCGGGAATACGCTTCGCATGCACCGTTCCTCCCGTATGAATGGGCAGTATTTCAACGCCAATATTTTCAAGGTTTTTATTATGCGTATCCATGTGCTCTAAAACAGAACCCGTTGGACCAAAATCATGTAAAGCCTTCTCTTTTTGTTCAGACATAGCTGTAAACCTTCTTAGTGGCACGGGGCATTAGATAGCACTAATGTCATTAGGGCGAGTATAAAAACTTTCTTAACCTCCATAAAGCAAAATAGGCCTAACAATCCTGTTAGACCTATTTTGCTTTATGGGCATGGAATTAAATAAAATATTTACTTTAAACTTTCGTCTTCTTTCGCTGCAAATACTTTTTTAACCAACCAAAGTGTAATAACCGTTGATAGTACTATCGTACCTATCGACATCCAAAGAACCCAGTCATTATTTAAATCGCTCATTACAAACTCCTTATCTAAATTTAAAAGCATTATCGTTTAAGCCTTAAGAAAGAAAAAAAGGAAGAAATATATATTCCCCTCCCCTTTCTTCATGCCTAAAGTTAACTACTGACCACCACCCAAAGAGTGTACATAAACAGCCAAACGTTTAACATTTACATCTGCGTTAGGTAAGCGTTTTTTAAACGATGGCATCACCGCTTGACGAGTTCCGTCTATATGAACACCATTTTTCTTAACATTCACACCATTCGCAATGACCGAAAGAACAACATCACGTTCTGAACCAAAGCGCCAGATACCATCCGCTAAGTTTGCCGCACCGGTAGGCGCCATTGGCGTTCCAGCAGGACCATGACAAGCCATACACATGCCTTTCGTATAAACCGTTTTACCAGCAGCATAAGCGACATCTTCGGCCTTACCTTCTGAAAGAGCTATAACATAATCAGTGACATCACTTACTTCTTGATCCGTCAGATTACCCATCATCCCTTTTGCAGGCATATTACCAATACGACCACTCGCAATCGTGGCTTCTATTTGAGCGATACTACCACCCCAAAGCCAGTCATCATCAGCCAATACAGGAAAACCAGAGACCCCTGCACCACCAGGCGCATGACATGCGGCACAATAATCACCAAACAATGCTTTTGATGTTGCAACCGCATAAGACCTTAAATCATCATCCTTAAGAATATCCGCTACAGACAACGAAGCAAGTTGCTCTTCTTTATCAGCAAACTTAGCGGTACGCCACTCTTTAAGAACCTTAAAGTCATCTTGATACTCATTAATTTGAGTCCAGTCCGTCATCCCTTTGGTGAACTCACCCGATGCATTCGTTAACGGAATGGTTGGGTAATACAATGTATAAAAGATAATCATAATAAAGCCCGCATAAAACGATAACATCCACCACAACGGAGGCGGATTGTCTAGTTCTCGCAGGTCTTCATCCCAAATATGACCTGTATTTCCTTCATCTGGCCATGGATTCTTACACTCTCCACCTGGCATAGGATTCTTATGTCCCATATTTATTTCTCCTCAGAATGATTAATCATCATTCAAAATTTTATATTTTTGCTCTTCCAGCTCTTTACGCTTACTTGGTCTCAGTGCCAAATAAAACGTAATCAGCATGCCAAAAAACACCAATACTGTTACGATCAGCCCAGCCCAGTCATGGGTCGTCATAGACGCCCAATCAGTGCTAAAGTATTGCTCTAACATACTCATAATTATTGACGATAGACCTTGCTGTCATCCAGCTTGACCATCGTTCCTAATACTTGCAAGTAAGCAACCATCGCATCCATTTCAGTAAAGCCTGCAATGGCTTTATTTGCATTCGCAATCTCTTCATCCGTGTAAGGAACCCCTAAGGTACGCATTACAGATAAACGCTTCGACATATCACGTTCGGTACCAAAAAAGTCTTCTGATACTAACCTGTCTGCTAACCACGGATAAGCAGGCATAACAGACTCAGGAACCACATTCTGTGGACGTAACATATGCATCACATGCCACTCATCAGAGTACTTACCACCTAAACGTGCTAAATCAGGCCCTGTACGTTTTGACCCCCACTGCATTGGAAAGTCATACATTGACTCCGTTGCCAATGAATAATGGCCATAACGCTCACGCTCATCACGGAACGGACGAATCATTTGTGAGTGGCAAATATAACACCCTTCTCGAATGTATAAATCACGTCCAGCCAGCTCTAAAGGTGTATAAGGGCGAACCCCATCACCTGCTTTCCAGTCGGCTAAAACCCAATTTCCATTCGTATCTTCTTTGTACAATGCTTTTTCAGATACCAACTTACCATTAGCATCTTCCGTGAAGGTACGTTCCCAAACCAGCTCAGGGAAACGTTCATTCTTCACGTTACCATATTGATCCGTTTTTTCCGTATAGTCCGTTGTTGACTTAAGATGAAATAACGGCACGATTTCTACAATCCCAGCGATAGAAAATGCTAACGCGGTTGCCGTTAATAAAGCGAATATGTTTCGTTCAAACATATCCTGTATATTCGATGATTTTTGACGCTTTGCCATGAGTTTGTGCTCCTCAACTCATAATTTTCAATTTAAGTGGCAATAATGACCACTTAATCTATAGATCACTTTTTAAGCAAGTGACTCAACTTTATTGGCCGATCTCGCTTCTGCCGTTCGAATCGTCATCACAATGTTATACAACATGACCACGGCACCTAAGAAGAAGATAAAACCACCGAAAGTACGCATGACATAATAAGGATGCATTGCCGAAACAGACTCTGCAAAGGTATAAGCTAATGTTCCATACTCATCATAAGCACGCCACATTAGACCTTGCATGATACCTGAGACCCACATGGCAACAATATAGAATACCGTTCCAATCGTTGCCAACCAGAAGTGAATATTAATTAACTGCATCGAATACATTTCGGTTTTCCACAGCTTCATCACCATATGGTAA
The DNA here is from genome assembly GCA_021648625.1 of Thiomicrorhabdus sp. Lineage (GTDB taxonomy): Bacteria > Pseudomonadota > Gammaproteobacteria > Thiomicrospirales > Thiomicrospiraceae > Thiomicrorhabdus. Next base: position 12,103 of record JAKISK010000050.1, read on the forward strand.
ATTGCACCAATCGACACCATGGCAACCCAACCTAATGCGCCAGAATGTACATGACCAATTGTCCAGTCCGTATAGTGAGACAACGCGTTTACACTCTTCGCCGCCATAACAGGCCCTTCGAAAGTGGACATTGCGTAAAAAGCCAAAGACATGATTAAAAAACGTAAAATATAATCCGTACGCAATCGATCCCAAGCGCCAGAAAGCGTTAGCATTCCGTTTAAGGCTCCACCCCAAGAAGGAATGATCATTGCAAGAGAGATTACCGCACCAAGGGAGCCCGTCCAATCCGGTAACGCGGTATATTGAAGATGATGCGCTCCTAGCCAAACATAACCAAACATTAATGCCCAAAAATGGATAACAGATAGACGATAAGAATAGATAGGACGTTGCGCTTGCTTAGGTACAAAATAGTACATAATCGCAAGGAAACCAGCTGTTAAGAAGAAACCTACCGCATTATGCCCCCACCACCATTGAATCATCGCACCTTGAACACCACCAAACAGTGGGTAAGATTGAAACAATGAAACAGGAATGGCAAGTCCATTAATAACGTACAAGTAAGTGATCGCAATCATCATCCCCATAAAGAACCAGTTCGACACATAAACGTGTGAATGCGTTTCTTTATTACGAGAAGCAATGGTTAAGATAAAGTTAAACGTATATAACGTCCATACCAATGCAATCGCAATCGCAATCGGCCACTCCTGCTCATGGTACTCTTTACCCGTTGTGATCCCTAAACCAATAGATGTCACCGTTGCCAACAGCCCTATCGTGAACAAAATTGCTGTCCACCAAGCCAAACCATTACTCCACAACCTAACGCCATTTGTACGTTGTACTGTATAAAAAGCAGTTGCCATTAGCGTCATACCACCAAATGCAAAGATAACGGTATTCGTATGAATAACACGTAATCGAGCAAAAGTAATTTCCGCAATATCAAAATTTAACACAGGCCATGCGAGTTGAGCTGCTGCAAAAGTACCCACTAAAGTACCAATCACCAGAAAAACTGTCGCGCCTACTGTTAAATACTTAACTACGCCATCATCATATTGTGGCTTTGCTGTCGTATCCATCAGTTGGATTCCCCTCTTAGTCTTAACATTCTGTCTTTGCCTGTCTTTTCTAAATAAAACTAAAACAGACAACAGACCCCTTCAAAGCAGGATTATACCTTGCTGGTTCTGCATTTTTCTAGCTCCAACCCCCAAGAAACTTAATCGACATCAAGAACCAACATCAACGCAGTCAAACTTCCTTAAGAATTTATTCAGAGTAGACAAACAAAGACTCTCATAAAATAATCCCTCGAATTATCCCAGAAATCTAGGGCTCTTGCCCACCAAAAAAAACTTATGACCCCCTTATCTTACTTATATCTTAATCATTTATCCCACTTGACGCACTCCTTTCTTTAGCAACTTTACCTTTTAGTTTTATTGACTTAGCCCCCTATAAAAAGAAAAGACAGGCAAGTGTACTCCGTTAACATCCTATTAAAAAAAAACTTTTTCAGTTATTATATTGCCACAATTAAACACAGGATAAGCCCATGCGAACAGCGACCATTGAGCGAAACACGCTTGAAACCAAAATTCAAGTTACCGTTAACCTTGACGGGCAAGGCGATGCAAAACTCAAGACGGGCGTTCCCTTTTTTGAGCACATGCTGCATCAAATTGCCCGACACGGCATGATAGACCTAACCATCAATGCCGATGGCGACACGCACATTGACGACCATCACACAGTAGAAGACGTGGGAATCACCTTGGGACAGGCGATATCAAAGGCCGTAGGCGATAAAAAAGGCATTACCCGTTATGGGCATGCTTACGTTCCCCTTGATGAAGCACTGTCCCGCGTGGTCATTGACCTATCAGGCCGCCCTGGATTGGTTTTTAACGCCGACTTTACCCGAGAAAAAATTGGTAACTTCGAAACCGAGTTAGTTTTTGAATTTTTTCAAGGCTTTGTCAATCACGCCAATGCCACCGTACACATTGACTGCTTAAGAGGGCATAACTCACACCACCAAGCCGAAACCATCTTTAAAGCCTTCGGTCGAGCGCTTCGTATGGCGCTTAGCCAAGACGAGCGAATGGCGGGTAAAATGCCTTCAACCAAAGGAAGTCTCTAACAATGGATCAAAAACTGGTCGCTGTCATTGATTACGGCATGGGTAACCTTCGCTCCGTTGCCAAAGCGGCGGAACACGTTGCGCCAGCCAACACACGCATCATCGTGACCCACAATCCAGATGAGATTGAATCCGCTGATGCCATCATTTTTCCTGGACAAGGTGCTGCAAAAGCGTGCATGAGCGCACTATTAGAAACGGGCATGATCCACCCCATTCAACAAGCCGCGCAAGAAAAACCCTTTTTAGGCATCTGCATGGGACTGCAAGTTTTAATGTCTCACAGCACCGAAAATGAAGGCATCTCCTGTTTAGATGTCATTCAGGGCGACGTACAACACTTTGAACTCAACGCACACCCCAACCTCAAAGTACCCCACATGGGCTGGAATCAAATCCAACAAACCCAAGAACATGCTTTATGGCACAACATCCCTCAAAACAGTCGCTTTTATTTTGTACACAGCTATTACGTCACGCCTAATAACCAAAACATTATTGCTGGCACCACAACACACGGCACCACGTTTGCTTCGGTTTTAAGCCAAGATAACCTATTTGCGATTCAAGCGCACCCCGAAAAAAGTGCCGACCACGGCCTGCAACTGTTCCAAAACTTTTTACAATGGAACGGCCAGTAAATTACACTCACAAAATACTTAATATTTATATAAAGGCAAATGAACATGCTCCTTATTCCAGCAATTGATTTAAAAGACGGTGAATGCGTTCGCTTACGACAAGGCATTATGGAAGGCGCGACCGTTTTTTCAGGCGACATTGTTGCCATGGCCGAAAAATGGGTCACCCAAGGCGCGCGCCGCCTACACATGGTCGACTTAAACGGTGCCTTTGAAGGCAAACCCGTCAACAGCAAAGCGGTCTACCAAGTGCGAGAAGCCTACCCAGAGCTTCCCATTCAAATCGGTGGTGGGATTCGTGACTTAAAAACCATTGAAGCTTACCTAAATGCAGGTGTCAGCTACTGCATCATTGGCACACAAGCAGTTCACACGCCCGAATTTGTTGCACAAGCTTGCAAAGCCTTTCCGGGTCACATTATGGTGGGACTGGATGCTAAAGAAGGCATGGTCGCCATTAATGGCTGGGCAGAGGTGACCGACCATGAAGTTACTGAACTGGGAAAACAGTTTGAAAATGATGGGGTAGAAGCCATTATCTATACCGACATTGGCCGTGATGGCATGATGAAGGGTGTCAACATTGAAGCGACTCAAGCCCTTGCAAAAGCCCTTTCCATCCCCATTATTGCATCAGGTGGCATCACAAACTTAGAAGACATTACTGCACTGTCAACGATCGAAGCCGATGGTGTAACCGGCGCAATTACTGGACGAGCCATTTATGAAGGCACGCTGAACTTTAAAGAAGGGCAAACGCTTTCAGATCAGCTTTCACCCTTTAACAACCTTTAAACAACACTAGGAAAACCCAATGAGCCTAGCAAAGCGCATTATCCCCTGCCTTGACGTTGACAATGGTCGCGTTGTGAAAGGTGTGCAATTCGTCAATATTCGAGACGCAGGTAACCCCGTTGAAGTCGCCAAACGTTACGATGAACAAGGCGCGGACGAAATTACATTTTTAGACATCACCGCCACTGCACACAACCGTAGCACCATGGTTCACATGGTCGAAGAGGTTGCTAGCCAAGTGTTTATCCCGCTCACCGTCGGTGGTGGCATCCGCACCGTTGAAGACGTTCGTACCATGCTCAATGCTGGTGCCGATAAAATCGCCATCAACTCCGCCGCCATTTTTAACCCCGCCTTTGTGCAGGAAGCCTGCGACACCTTTGGGTCACAATGTATTGTGGTGGCCATTGACGCTAAAAAAGTCAGTGCCGAAGGTGAAACCAACCGCTGGGAAATATTCACCCATGGCGGACGCAAAGAGACAGGGATTGATGCCGTAGAGTGGGCGAAAAAAATGGAATCCCTCGGTGCAGGCGAAATCCTCCTCACCAGCATGGACAGAGATGGCACTAAAATTGGCTTTGACCTTGAGCTCACTCGAACCATTGCTGACAGCATTCAAATTCCCGTCATTGCATCTGGCGGTGTGGGTGAACTAGAACACCTTTGCCAAGGCATTCTAGAAGGCCATGCCGAAGCCGTATTAGCGGCCAGTATTTTTCACTTTGGACAGCATACCGTTCAAGAAGCCAAACAAGCCATGCAAGCAAAAGGCATTGAGGTTCGACTATGAGCAACGTACTAAAACAACTGGATGCCGTACTGGACGCCAGAAAAACAGAATCACCCGACAGCTCTTACGTGGCCAGTTTGTACGACAAAGGACTTGAAAAAATCCTCAAAAAGATCAGTGAAGAGAGCACT
>JAKISK010000051.1 GCA_021648625.1 Thiomicrorhabdus sp.
TTGCTTGGTGACAATAGCGAGATGGAACCACCTGATCCCATTCCGAACTCAGTAGTGAAACGTCTTAGCGCCGATGGTAGTGTGGGAGGTCCCATGTGAGAGTAGGTCATTGCCAAGCTTATATTACCAAAGCCCGCCATAGCATTTGCTGTCGCGGGCTTTTTTTTGACTTGATTTTTCTGATATGGACGTTTTTACTTTTTAAATTATGTAGAATTAATGCTTCTTGAGTTTTTTATTTATAGGATGATTTATTGAATGTACCTAAAGTTTTTTGGATTAAGTCAGTTTCCGTTTAAATCGTCTCCTGATGTGAATGTTTTTTATAAGAGTGGTTCTCGGCAAGATATTTTGGAGGCGCTAGTGTATACCGTTTCTCGTGGAGACGGAATTACAAAGGTAACGGGCGAAGTGGGCAGTGGTAAAACGATGTTGTTACGTTTGCTTGCTGATTCGTTACCCAAAAACTTTCAAGTGTTATATATTAATACGCCAAATTTATCTCCTAAAGATATGTTAATGCACATTTGTACAGAGTTAGGTTTGAATTTGGAGGGATTAACGTTTAAGTACGCTTTGTTAGATATGATCAATAAGGAGTTAGTTCGTCTTTATTCAGAAGGTTTGCGAGTGGTCATGCTGATCGATGAAGCACAAGCGATGACGTTTGATACGCTTGAAGAAATTCGGCTGCTAAGTAATTTAGAGACGAGCGAAGGTAAATTGTTGCAAATTGTGTTATTTGGACAGCCTGAACTTGATGTGGCGTTAGCCAATGATAAAATTAGACAGCTTAAAAGTCGAATTTCATACAGTATTTTTATTCCTACTCTTTCAGCGGAAGAGGTAAATTCTTACCTTAATTACCGAGTTCGAAAGTCTTTATACGAAGGCTTGGATATTTTTGATATTAAAGTCTCACGCGAGGTTCATAAGTTATCAGCTGGTATTCCAAGAACGATTAATATGATTGCTGATAAGCTTTTAATGTCTGCTTACAGCTGTGATGATAAAAAGGTTACTAAAAAGCATGTCGCAATGCTCCCCAAAAATATGGGAGTAGTAAGCGTTCGCCATAGAGCAAAGTATTTTAAAACTTTATTTCTCTTTGTTATTTTACTAGGGGTGCTGCTTTCCTCTTTCTTTGGGGTACGAATGTTTGACAGCTCTTTAAATGAATTAGTGTCGAGTAAGATTTTAGTTGATGGCATACGAACTAATGATAAGAGGGATGTTAGTGATGATAGTCAAGAGGGGGGAAATAACGATATAGAGGCGTTAAATCATTCAGTTTTATTAAAAGATGGACTAAAATCAGCCGAACAAAGTGTTATTATTAAGGACGATTTCATGGTTTTGGACAGCGTTAATGTAAAAGCGGAGGTAGGGAATGTAGCATTAACAAAAGAGCCACCTCATAAAATAAATCGTATGTTTGTAAAAGAAGGTTTATTGCAAAAACGTTTGATTGATTTGCATTTAAAATCTGTGGATTGGTTGCAAACAATGCCAAAAAAAAAGTATATTATTCAGCTTGCTTCGCCTCATGTGAATACTTTAGATGAAGCAATTGATTTTTATAAAAAACAAGATTTGCCTTTAGACTCGATACATTTTTTAATAGATTTGGGTGTGAATGGTCAGGTAAACCGTTTTAGAGTACTGTATTTAACTTCAGCTAGCTATTCAACATTGCAGCGAATTATTTCGGAGCTTCCTTTGGAGGTGTTGATATCGGATCCTTATGTTGTGACGGTTGGTGGAGTGCTTGAAAACGTGGAAAATACTCAATTTTATTTAAAACAGCATGGAATAATCAATGTTAATTAATCGCCTCATTATGAAGTTTTTTTTGCCACTATCCACACTGGCCATTGTTTTCCCCTTAGCAGGGTGTTATGACTCGAATTTAAAAAAAGAACCCGTGACATTCGAAAAGTTTATTCCAGATGGTCATCTTGTCGAACCGCCTAAAATAGAAAGCGCTCAGGGGAGCCATTCGGAAATTCCTAATATAGCAAATAATAGCTTGCCTAAATTACCTCGTTTTAGAGGTGAATCGACTTCACATTACTCAATTACGGCTGTAAATGTGCCAGTGAAAGAGCTTTTGTTTCAAGTCGCACAAGATGCGGGTAAACAGATTGATCTTTATAGCGACATAGAGGGAAATATAACGATTAATGCATTGAATCAGCCGTTAGAGAAAATATTGGAACGGATTGCAGAGCAAGCAGGTTTAATGTTTGTTATTGAACACAATACGATTAAAGTTAAACCAGACCTTCCCGAATGGCGAAATTATAAGGTTGATTACGTTAATATTAATAAGATAAGTGAAGACTCGATTGATATGAGAATGAGTGTTTCGGGGTCATCAGGCTCAGGGGCAGCCGCTAAAAAAACGGGGGGGAGCTTTTCTAAAGTAACGGTTAAGTCTGAGCATGATTTTTGGCAAACGTTGGAAGATAACGTCAAGCTCTTAGCGCAGATAGAAACTAAAAAGAAGGGAGATACGTTAGGATTTGATAAAAACACAGTGATTAATCCCGAGGCTGGCGTTATTTCAATTTATACCTCGGCAAAGAAACACAAAATTATTGAAGAGTATATTAAAGATGTGACCACAAGAGTGGAACGTCAGGTCTTAATTGAGGCAACGGTCGTTGAAGTGGTATTAAATGATGAATATCAAGCAGGAATTGATTGGTCAGTATTAGGTGAAAAAGCGTTTGGTGAAAGTGGAGGCATTAGCATATCCTCTCCTTTTGCAGGGCCTGATTCGGGTTTTTCTGTAGCAACAATTAACTCTGTGGCTGGTGGTGGGTTTATGACAGGGGATTGGAATATTCTTTCTAATTTACGTTTACTAAAGACCTTTGGTGAAAGTAAAGTTTTATCCAGCCCTAAAATTATGGCAATTAACAATCAAACGGCCTTATTAAAAGTGGTTAATAATTTAGTGTATTTTACGGTAGATGTGAATATTACTGCCCCTACTGCAGTAGGGGCAGGGCTAATCACGTATGAATCTACAATTCATACGGTTCCCGTTGGATTTACGATGAGTGTAACGCCTTTTGTCAGTGCGGGTGGGGACATTACCTTGAATGTAAGACCAACAATTTCTAGGCAAATTGGAACGGTAATTGATCCTAACCCAGCACTTAGAGATGCGGGTGTTGAGAGTAGAATTCCTATTATTCAGGAAAAAGAGATGTCCTCTGTACTGCGATTGAAAGATCGGCAAACGGCTGTAATCGGAGGGCTAATTGAAGATCAGAAAGTACACGATAATCTTGGCGTTCCATGGTTAAGTGATATCCCTGTCTTAGGTAGCTTATTTGGCAGCCGAAAGGATCAGACTCAAAAAACAGAATTAGTGATTTTTATTCGCCCAACAATCATTAAAAATCCAGACATAAGCAATGGTGACTTACAGCACGTAGGTCGTTTTTTAAGAACGCATTCTAATGATGAAGAGAAATAGTTTTGAGTGTTTTATTAGAAGCTTTAAAAAAAGCGGCCGAAGATAAGAAGAAGGCATTAGAGGGCGCTGTTGAATCAACTCGTTCAGCTGAAAAAAAGCATGAAAAGAAAATACAGAAGAAGCCCTCAAGTAAGGCTGATTCAGCAGAAAATCCTCAACAAAATTCTGATAGAAACGAGGTGAAAGTAAAGCTTTCTCTAGATTCTTTAAAACCCTCTTCTGAGGTTAAAAATGTAAGAAAGGTCAAAGATGAATTTACTTCATCAAAAGAGAGTTTTCAAGAGATATCAGAAGCAACACTTTCACTTAAACTTGATAGCGCCTCTCCGAAACAAGAAAGCCTAAAAACAACGAGTGATTCTAAAGGGACTGAAAATATAAAAAAATCAGCACCTAGTTCGCTTAAGTTAGTTATTGATGGCTCTACTCCTACGCAGTTAGATCAGAGCCATGAAGTATTGGTGTCAGAAACGCCACCGAAAAATGATACGCCTAAAGGAATGGAGGAAGAATTAAGCGTATTATTGTCTGAGCCAAAGTTAATTAATGTCGAGCCTTCTTTTAAACAAAGCTTATCAGAAAGCAAGCAAGAACCTTCCAAAGCGCTAACTTCGAAAGAAGAAGGTGCATTAAATTCTACTCGGATAGAGGGCGCCTCTTTAGAGGAAACAATGGACGAAAATATTCTTTTCTCTCATGATACCGTAAAAGATAAAACCCTTTTGAAACCTGAGGCTTTGGATATAGAAGACAGTTTAACTAAAACGATAAGTTCAGAACCTGCTAAAGATGATTCAGTTGATCGTGCTCTTTTTGATCTTGAAAAACAGCAACTAAAGGAGAATGAGGACAGTTATAAGTGGAGTTTAGATGCATTACCAGGTTATTTGGGTCTTGGAAAGAAAAAGCAGGAAAAAAATAATAGACGTTCCGAAAAAAATTTAAACCCTATTCTTGTGGCTGGCGCCCTTTCGGAGGGACGTCCAAAAGAAAAGTCATTTAAGCTTGCTCTGATATTATTCGTTTTTCTTATTATTATGGGCATATTTTTTTATGGTGTTTTGTATTATCAAAAACAATATGAAAATCTTGAACAAAAAATGAATAAATATAATCTCGTTAAAACTCAAATATTGGTTAAAGAGGTTAACAAAGTAGGTGAAAATAGTAATGAAACCATCGTTGCGGTTAATTCTGGTGGAATAGGTGCAACCCTATATCAAAAAGAGCTTAATTCAGTTGAGGCAGTATCAAGTTTAGATCACACTAGTTTAGTTAAGCGTGACGCCCAAAATGAAGCTTCTCTCCCTGTTACTGAGGTTGTTGAAAGTTCAGTAATGAAGCCTGTTTCTAAGGCGCCCTCAAAAGGCCAAGGAACCGTCGCGCAATCGACAAAGGAGCCGTTTAAAGGCTATGAGGTCAAATCGCCTAAAGCATCTTCTTCGAATGCTCAATCTTCAAATGACAGTTCGAACAACTTTAAAAGTTTAGAAAAGAGAGAAAAAAATAAAGCCATTGTTGTAGTTCATTCAGAAGAGGATGTTTTGTTGGATGCCTATTCGAACTATGAAAAGGGTGATTTAGTGCAAGCTCAGGCTGTTTTTGAAAGTGTTTTAACGATGAATCCTCAAAATGAATTTGCATTGATTGGATTAGGTAATATTTTGCTCAGTAAGCAACAATATGTTGATGCGATGGCGTACTATCAGCAAGCATTGGTGGCACAACCATCGAGTTTAAATGCCTTTGAAGCGATTGCGAATATCTCTGGGCATGTTGAGCTTAACTCAGATTGGAAAAATGCGTTATTAACAATGGTTCGAGATTATCCCAAATCTTCTACGTTACAGTACGCGTTAGGAAATCTATACGCAACTGAAAAAGACTGGTTAGCGGCACAGGAATCTTATTTTCAAGCGGTCTCTTTAGAGCCTGATAATGCAGACTATCTTGTTAATTTAGCCGTAAGCCTGGATCAGCTTGGAAAATATAAGCCCGCTGCACGTTATTACACTGAAGCGCTCGCCTTTGTGGATGTCCAGTCTGTGAACTTTAATGAAGCGCAAGTTAAAACTAGATTGGTCACTATTCGACAGTTTATGGCGGAGAGAAAGCAGTGAGCGCAACGACCAATCGTTTAAAAGAGCGATTAATCCGAGAAGGTCATGTGAGTGATGACCAGTTACAAATTGCGATAATTGAACAGAAAAAAACAGGGCAGGCCTTAGGAGATATATTAGTCACCATGGGCTTTGTCTCTGTCGAAGTGATTCGTGAGATCGTTGGGTCCTATGTTGGCTACAGCTCGATGAGCTTGAAAGAGGTTGTACCAGATCCAAAAGCACTTACTTTGGTTTCAGAAGCTTTTGCGCACAGCTATATGGTGATGCCGATTAGCTTAAAAGAGCAAGAATTTAAAGTGGCGATGACAAATCCTAATGACATTCTTGTCTTGGATAAGTTAAAGCGTCATTTGCAAAATCCAAATATTCAAGTGGTACCTGTTCTTGTTGTAAAGTCCGAAGTTCAATCAGCTATTGATAAGTATTATGGTTATGAACTCTCGATTGAGGGGATATTAAAAGAGCTTGAAACGGGTAAAACAGATTACAGTAGGCTATCTTCTGAAAGTGAATATTCTCAGCCAATGGTTCGTTTGGTCGATAATATTTTGACCGATGCAGTAAAGCGTAATGCATCGGATGTTCACTTTGAACCCGAAGAAAATTACATTCGAATTCGATATCGTATTGATGGTGTACTGCAGCAAATACGGCTACTCCATAAAAGTTTTTGGTCAGGCTTAGTGGTTAGACTGAAGGTCATGTCAGAACTGGACTTGACTGAACAGCGCTTGCCTCAAGATGGCAACATGTCATTAATTGTTCATGGACGTCGTATCGATTTTCGTATTTCGAGTTTACCTGGTTCTCATGGCGAGAATATTGTATTGCGTATTTTGGACAGAGAAAAAGGCATCGTTCCATTGGATGATTTGGGTTTAGATGATGAGTCCTATGCCGAACTAAAGCTAATGATGGGACGACCTACTGGTATTTTGTTGGTAACAGGGCCAACAGGCTCAGGAAAAACCACCACGCTGTATTCAATCTTAAATGAGTTGAATGATGTGGGGGTTAATATTATGACGCTGGAAGATCCTGTTGAGTACCCCATGTCTCTTATTCGACAAACGCCTATTAATGATGAAATTGGAATGACATTTGCTGCGGGTATTCGTTCATTAATGCGCCAAGATCCAGATATTATTTTGATTGGAGAAATTCGTGATTCTGAAACGGCTGAAATGTCGATCCGAGCGGCCATGACAGGGCATCAGGTTTTTGCCACGTTGCATACCAACTCAGCAATTGGTGCCATTCCTCGGTTGCTTGATATTGGCGTTTCTCGTTCTATTATGTCGGGAAACATGATTGGAATCATTGCACAAAGGCTTGCTAGAAAATTATGCATTTATTGCAAAGAGTCCTACGAACCAGAAGCATTCGAAAAACAACTTTTATCCATTCCTGAAGACGAAAGTCAAACACTGTATCGAGCTACGGGATGTGATCAATGTAATAATGTCGGTTATAAAGGGCGTCTTGCTGTTTTGGAAACGTTACGATTTACACCAGAAATGGATGAGCTGTTATTAGACGGTGCATCACAGCATTCTATTTTAGAGAAGGCGGTTGAAAATGGTTTTTCAACGATGATTCAAAGTGGTATCCGTTGGGTTAAAAAAGGTGAGACCTCTTTGGAAGAAATCAGTCGAATTGTTAACCTAACCGATTTATTATAGCGAGACAGCCTATGCAAAATTATCACTACAGTGGCATGAATAAGTTTGGAAAGCGAGTCTCTGGTACGTTGCCTGCCGCCAATGAACAAGAGCTTGAATTAAAGCTAAAAAAAACCAATATTGACTTATTGAGCGCAAGAAAGCAGTCTAGTCTTTTTAAAGGGAAAGCCAAAATTTCTCGTAAAGACGTTATTGGGTTCACATTTCAGTTAGAACAGTTGCTGAAAGCAGGTGTTCCGTTAATGGATATTTTAGATGACTTAAAAGATAATTTTGAAAACGATGCCGTTAAGGAGATGCTAGCCAGTGTTTACGAATCGATGGAGGGGGGGAAAACTTTTTCAGAGGCTTTGATTCCCTTTGAAAATGTCTTTGGTGAAGTGTATGTTTCCTTGGTTTCAGTGGGTGAAAAAACGGGAAAATTGGAAGAGATTTTGGTTAATCTAGCCGAGATGATGATGTGGGAAGATGAGTTAATCTCTAAAGCCAAAAAAGTCATGATTTATCCTGCCATTGTTGCAACCGTGGTTATTGGCGTTGTGGTCTTAATGATGCTGTTTGTTGTGCCAGAATTGGTTGGGTTTATTAGTTCTATGGGCGGGGAGCTAGGGTTTGCAACCGTCGCCTTAATCGCTACCTCAGGATTTATTCAAGAATATATTTTAGAGCTTTTTTTAACGCCCATTATCTGTATTGTTTTATATAAAATTGCGCGCAAAAAGTCACCTAAGTTTAAGCTTAAAACGGATGAAAAAATATTAAATATACCGATTATTGGCGCGGTGTTATATAAACTAAAATTGGCGCGTATTGCAAACTCTCTGGCCATTATGTATAGCGCAGGTGTAAGCTTTCCAGATAGTTTGCGGATGTCGAGTGTTATTGCGGGCAATAAATATTTAGAGAAAAAAATCCTGCATTCCGTGCAACTTATTGAAAATGGGCTGCCTATTTTTGAAGCCTTTGGGGAGTCAGAAGTTTTTCCTCCAATGGCGATTAGAATGGTTAAAGTAGGTGAGTTAAGTGGAGGAATGGATACGTCACTTAAGAACGTAAGTTACTTTTATGACAGAGAAGCGAAAGAGTTGATTGATAAAATTGAACCAGCCATTGAACCGATTTTAACCGTTGTGATGGGTGTAGTCGTTGGCTGGATTATGGTGGCTGTTTTAGGCCCCATCTACGATACCATTGCGCAGGTTCAATAATGAAAATAGTATTTTACTTAACCGAAGAAGGGCTTGCTTGTTATAAAGAGAATGAGTCGCTGGTTGATACGTTTAAATGGGAGGATATTGAGCAAATTGAATTGTATTTAACGTCTCTCTCTGAAAAAACACAAGTCTCCATCGTTATGGATGTTGTAGAGGAAGATATTTATTTTGAGTGGGCTCCTAAGTTGTTGCTACCTTGGGAGAAAAAATCTTTTTTAGATCGACGAAAAGCACGATTTGAAAGTGAAGATTTTATCTTAAGCGTTGTTCAATGGACAAACCAGAATAAAGTGAGTGATGGTGGACGAAAAGAAGAGTTGCTTCTTATTTCTTTACTGGCAAATAATGAGGTTTTTTCAGAGTTTTTAACCAAGTTAGAAGAAGCGCAAATACTGGTTACTCATCTATATTCTAAGCCATTTTTGCTTGTCGAATATTTTAAAAAACGCGTTACAACGTATTTGAAATGGTCTAAAAAAGAGTTAAATCAACCTTTTTTAGTGGTCAGTAGGTTATCAAAATATACTTTTAGGCAAATGTTTTTGTATGAAGGGCAGTTAAGAATCAGTCGTTTAGTTGAGCTAGAGCGTGACGCGATAGACATGACGCAAACACTGGTAAATGAGACAAAGTTAGCCGTTGCTTATGTTCGTAGTCAGAACCTATTGCCTGCAGAAACCAATATTAATTTACTTTTTTTAGACAATGACGAAAAATTATTAAAAGGACTGTTTCATTCCTGCAAGCAAGAAGGCATCGTTGTCGAAGAGAATGAAGGTCGCATGTTTAATGCATTAACTTTTAACGAGTTGAGTAAACAAAATCAGTATTATGGTTTTGAAAAAACACGATATTTTTCACAGCCCGCAATGGCTGATTTTATTTTTAATGAAAAGCCTAACAGTTTTTATTCAAACTCGTACATTGAAAAAATTAAGGCTTTTATAGTCGGCAGACAATTGTTTATTGGTGTTAATATTTTATTGTTGCTGGGCGGGCTTTATTACATGGTTATCGCAGGGGTGAACACGGTTGTAAGCTTGGAAAAACAAGATTTATTAGAGCAAAAAACTTCAAAGCATCAAACAGAAATTAGCCGTCTAAAAGAGGTGGTTAAATTTCAAGATGATGCACAGCACGTTAAAGCATCGGTTGAGTTTTCAGAAGCCGTATTGCACTTAAAATTGAACCGTGTGATTAATTTTGATATTCAGCAATGGAGTGTTGTTTTCGCTCGGCATGAACAGCATATTCATCTTTCACAAATGGATTGGAAAACATTAAATCGCTTTGATAGCCGCAGTAGTGAAATCGTTTTAACGGCATGGGTTTTTCCTTTTTACGATGCGTACAAGGATCCCGTACAATGGGTGGATGATTTTGTTGAAGACTTTAAAGGGTTACCCGGCGTTGAATCGGTTGAGTTGCAAGAAGAGCCTTTAAATAGAGATTTAAGCCAGCCGTTGATTATTGAAGTCACAAAAGAGCCTGTTGATGCGCTTCCATTTACCGTTAAGATAAGAGTAAAAGACGTTGAACCTAAGTAATTTGTTATCGGATCCTTTATTACGGCGTTTTTTTCTACGCATTGTGATTGTATTTATAGTGTTAAGTGCTCTCTTAGCAGGGGCTTGGTATGCCTATGGTGAAATTAAAAAGGAGTTACAAGCTCAAGAAAAACCAAAAGTTCAAAAACTAGAAAGCTTACAGAGTGAAGTGCGCTTTTTACAGCGCCAGTTAACGCTGTATCAAAAGTACGGCGAAAAATATCAAGAACTGATAAAAAAAGGTCTGGTTAAGCAGCAAGATAGAGTGTTTTGGACGGACTCTTTGATTTCATTATCAGAGCAATACTTGACGCCCAGTTTAAAATTTAATTTTTCAGCCGAACAACCGTTAACCAGTGCACAGTTTTCTCGTATTGAAATACCGAATAGAGTTTTTTATTTCAGTCGTTTAACGCTCACTATGAGCCTGCAGCACGAAGAAGATTTAATGAGAGTGTTTGAAACTATTAGCCAAAATATATCCCCCTTTTACTTGGTGGAAAATTGTAAAACAAAACTGTTTAATGGTAGTGCGGATGTGCAAGCTAATTTTGATTTATTAAAAGGCAATGTTTTAGCCAATTGTTCTTTGATTGTTTTCCATACGCATGCTTCCACACAAAAAACTAAGCGATAGGGGTGTTTTGTATGAATATAAAAGTGTTTATCTCTGTATTTAGTTTTTTGACGATCTTTAGTGGCAGTAACGGAGTGCATGCCGTTAATGCTGTAGATGCCAGTCTAGAAAAGAACTCAGAGAATAAAAGCAGTCAACTACTGCAATTAAAAACTTTATTTTTATCCAAAGAGACGCGAGAAAAAATTGATCAACAACGAGCGTCTTATCTGAATCCCGTAGTTGAAAAAAAGACCATTAAGCTTTTACCTATCGTAAAGGGGGGGGGTAAAATTAAGAAAAAACGTATCTATATTCCGCCTAAAGTGTCGGTTTCATTAGTGATGGTTAAGCCTGATGGCTCTCGTTTAGTGAGAGTAAATAATAAATACAACCGTTCGCCATCGAAACACATCAAAATGGATTTTTTGAATAGCTCTGCAATAGGTGTTCCGGTGAGCGTTCAAGGAAGAAACCAAATTGTTCCTGTGGGGAGTACCCTGTTAACACGAAAAAATAAATTAGTCAAAACGTATAAATTAGAAAAAACGAAACGAAAGGTTAAAACACCTAAAACAAAACAAAAAGCCGTTAAAGAACGTCTCGATCAAATCAAAATTTTAAAACCGAAGTGATTTTTTCTGAACACCAAATACTTTTACTTGTTCTATTTTTGCTTGCCCTATCAGGGTTGGCGATTTTTTTTGCGCTTAAGTTTTTTCGCACCAATCAACAGCTTTTACAGAAATTTCAACAACAAAATGAACAGCTCATTCGCCAAGAGTTATATCATGAACAACTGGTTGAACTCAAAGCACAACATCGTACCTTAGCTCAAGAACTGAGCCAACTGCAATCCATACAAGGTGTGTTAAAACAGACGGAAGCACAGCATAAAGAGCTAATGTCTCAGCTACAGCAAAAAGATCATGCATTGATGCAACTGCGCGAAGAGTTAAAGCAAAGTAGTACTTGTGTAGCAGAATTAAGCGTGGCATTGGAAAATGAACGAAATAACTCACAAGAAAAATTGGCGTTACTCGAAACCACTAAAGTACAATTAGCTAATGAGTTTGAACTACTTTCAAATCGTATTTTTGAGGGCAAACAAGCACAGTTTGCGCAACAAACTCAGGATCGAATGGACGCCATTCTCAAACCCATTCAAGGCTCCTTAGAGTCCTTTAAGCAACGTGTTGAACTTGTGCACAAAGAAGATCTAAAAGAGCGTGCCTGCCTATCAGAACAGCTACGACAACTGCATGCATTGAATCACCAAATGAGCGAAGAGACACAAAACTTAACTCAAGCGTTAAAGGGAGATTCCAAGCTTCAAGGCAATTGGGGCGAGTTGATTTTGGAACGGTTACTAGAACGTTCAGGATTAACCGAAGGCGTTGAATTCGATCGAGAAAAAAGCTTTACCGATGAGTCGGGTAAACGACTCCGACCCGATGTGGTTTTAAATTTACCTGATAACAAACACGTGGTGATTGATTCCAAGGTGTCGTTATTGCACTATGAGCTATCCTTAAACAGCGCCAATGAAACAAAGCGTATTGTGGCACTCAAACAACACCTTAAAAGTTTAAAAAACCATATTGACTCCTTAGCCAATAAACGCTACGAATCGTTAGCGCAACTAAATGCCCCTGATTTTGTCTTGATGTTTATTCCTGTTGAAGGGGCGTACTTGATGGCGATAGAAGCCGATTCCAGTATTTTTGAAGATGCCTTTGAAAAACGGGTGGCGGTGGTAACACCTACCACCTTATTTACAAGTTTAAAAACCATTGAACAGCTTTGGCGTTACGAACGTCAAAGTGAAAACACTGTGAAATTGATTAAGCGAGCCGCTGAGGTACATGATAAGTTTGTGGGATTTGTTGAGAGTTTTGAGAAGGTAGGCAAACAGTTGCAAACGGCTCAAAATACTTATGAAATGACGCGTAGCCAAATGTTATCTGGTAAAGGCAACTTGGTAAGACAGGCCGAGATGCTCAAAGAGCTAGCGGGTAAAACCAAAAAAGAGATTCCAGAACACTTGTTAGTAGAGGCGGAAAGTGGAATGAGTGAAGCCTGTCACGTACGCTTAAAAGAAGGGCTGTCTAATGAAAAATCAGAATAGTGTACTCCCCCCTGTTCCCCGATAGAAACACCTAAAACGTAGTGAAACTGAATAATTTTTTTAATGAATCTCATGCATTTGAGTTTCAAGTAAATAAGGTATTTGAATTTCTGTGCCATCTTTTTGATGGATCATAAGGGTTATTTTCCATTGCATTTTTTCAGTCGTACAAAAAGCAAGCATGGTGGTTCCAATATAGCGTCCAGTGTCTCCATCAGGAATTAAGGTGACGCGGTTATAGCCCATGTACATATTCGCACCTGAAATGTCGAGTTCGATTTTTTTAGCTTGAATATTTTTAATATTTAGCTCGATGCCTAGTGGCATAGCGATAGGAATGGGATCGGGGCTTATTTTTAAACGAACCGATTGTTCATTATTATTTGTTAAGCAGGCTTGATTGTGTAAGCTACAGTCCTTTACCATTGGCCATACGGACACATTCTCAGGGGGCGTTTGATCAGCGCATGCGGAGAGTAACAGGAAGGGGAAAAGGAGTAACGTTTGTTTAACGGCCGATTTAGAGAGAAGCGTGGGTAACGGTGTATTTAGTTTTAACATTCTTGCATCATACTGCTTTTTAAAGGCTTGCTCAATAGAATTATTTACGTATTGTTTTAGGTATTAAAATGCTGATGATTTTTGATAGGATGAACGGACACTAAATGCATAAAAAAATATTGTTTTGCTTGGTCTTATGGGGAGCTTTTTTTAGTTTTCACGCATCCGCATCCGAGAGTGTTCGCATTGCGGTTGCGTCGAATTTTTTAGCACCTCTAAAAAGTTTGGCGAGTGAGTTTACCAAGCAAACAGGAGTTCCTGTTTACATCTCCAATGGTGCGAGTGGAATGTTATACGCTAAGATTAAACGAGGCGCACCGTATGACTTATTTTTTTCGGCCGATTCTCAACGACCTTTACTGCTTGAAAAGGAAGGATTAATTGAGAAAGGGAGTCGATTTACTTATGTAATAGGGCGCTTGGTGGCATGGTCTCCCGATGAGATGAAAGTGTCGGCTAACCTATCTATATTAGATCCTAATAATCCTGCATTGCGCTATCTTGCGATGGCAAATCCCAAAACGGCACCTTACGGTGTTGCGGCTATAGCCGTCTTAAAGCACTATGGGTTGTATGAATCGTTATTAGCACAAAAAAAAATTGCACGAGGTGAGAGTGTCGGCAAGGCATATCAATATACCGTAACGGAAAATGCTCAAATTGGCTTGATTGCCCTGTCGTATGTTTTTAACCCTAAGCACCCTGTGAAAGGTCAAATATTTTATATTCCATCCAAAATTTACCCCCCCCTTAATCAGGAAGCAATTATTATAAAAGGTAAAAAAACAGCCGAAGTCATTCAGTTTTTAAAGTTTTTTCATTCCGATTACGCTCAAAATAAGATACGATCATTGGGGTATGATACTCCGTTAACGCAAAAGGAAACGCCGTGATTAACGGAGATAGAGATGTTTGAATCGGTCGATTTTCAGCCGCTATGGATTACATTGCAAGTGGCACTTTATACCACCGTAATCTTGATTATAATTGGAACCCCGCTTGCACTCTGGATGGCACAAATCAAGGGAACAAAAAAAGCGTTATTTGAAGCCATGGTTGCTTTGCCATTAGTTCTACCTCCTACGGTATTAGGTTTTTACTTATTAGTGAGTATTGGACCAGGGGGCCCAATTGGTGAGCTTTGGGCCTCTTTTGGTTTTGCTCCGTTAACGTTTTCAATGACAGGACTGGTCATAGGATCCGTTCTCTACTCGCTTCCTTTTGCCGTGCAACCTTTAATGCAAGGGTTTGAACAGCTTGGTAAACGCCCCGTAGATGTTGCCGCAACGCTTGGTGCGGGGTCTGTAGATCGATTTTTTAGTATTATCCTGCCCTTAACACGTCGCCATTATTTGGTTGCCGCCACCTTAACGTTTGCCCACACCGTGGGAGAGTTTGGCGTAATTTTAATGATCGGCGGTAATATACCAGGAGTTACTCAGGTCGCCTCCATTGCCGTTTACGATCATGTGGAAGCAATGGAATACTCGCAAGCGCATGTACTCTCCGCAATCATGTTAGTAATGAGCCTTTTTGTATTAACCATTGTGTATGGGGTAAATCGTAGAATGGAAATTAAGGGTACGCAAGGTGTAGAAAGGTGAGTTTAAAAGGTCATCTGAATTTAAATCTAGACACGTTTACTTTAGATACGGGCGAGTTTGAGCTTCCTGAAAAGGGAGTGACTGCCATTTTTGGTCGCTCAGGCTCAGGTAAAACGACGTTGCTCCGTTGTTTGGCTGGGCTTGAATCAGAGGTATCAGGTCAGCTATCGTTTCAAAATCAAGCTTGGTTAACCGTGGGGCACCAAACCCCCATTCATAAACGTAAATTGGCCTATGTATTTCAAGAAGCAAGTTTGTTCTCACATCTTAGTGTTGAGGATAATTTACGTTATGGGCTTAAGCGGCATAAGGCTTCTGAGGATGGAGAAATTTTTATCCATTTTGATCAAGTGGTTCAGTGGTTGACACTAACAAAACTTTTAACGAGGCATTCGCACACATTATCAGGTGGTGAGAGGCAGCGAGTTGCCATTGGGCGAGCACTGCTTTCACAACCAAAGATTCTGTTAATGGATGAGCCGATGGCTTCATTGGATCTGTTTGCTAAGCGCGAAATTTTACCGTATTTAGAGCGGCTAAGAGATGAGCTCGCAATACCGATTATATATGTAACCCATTCACCTGAAGAAGTTGAGCGTTTAGCGGACTTTGTTCTGTTTATGGAGCAAGGACGAATTACTCATTTTGAAGAGATTGAGCAAGCGCTTAATCAAAGTGGTACACCACTGTATCAAGAAGAGAATCCACGCTCTGTTTTAAGCGCAAAGGTAGAATCCCATGATTGCGAAGATGGTTTAAGCTGTTTAAAGGTAGGCAGTGAATTTTTATGGCTCCCCATTATATCTAAAGAAGAGGGAGAGAGTCTTCGAGTTGTGGTGTCTGCTCAACAGGTTAGCTTGTTGGCAGAGAAGCCAGATCAAAGTTCGGTGTTAAATCATTTGACCGTTACGGTTAAGTCCATTGATTATGAGAGAGGTTGCAGTGTGTTAGTGCATTTAGCCATAAAAAATAGCCCATGGCCGCTTTTGGCAAAAATCACAAAGCGTTCTTTACGGCGACTGGAATTGAAAGAAGGGCAAGAATGGATTGCTGCGATAAAGTCGGTTTCCATCTTAAATTAGTTTAATTTGTGTATAACCCTGTGGATAACAAGTGGTCAAGTCAAGTCCAAGTAAAGAATGCAATAAAAAGACTAAAAAATAGGGGTATGGGGGTTGCGTTGTTCGCCGTATTAGATAGAATACGCCCCGTTCTTGAGCAAAGTGCTTTAAGCCAGATGCTTTAAGGCCGAGAAGTTATATAGACAGCCGAAATCGAGAAAAAAGTTTTGAAGAAAACGATTGACACGAAATAAAGTTTAACTATATAATAGCTGGCTTACCGAGAGAG
>JAKISK010000052.1 GCA_021648625.1 Thiomicrorhabdus sp.
CAACCAACAAGTAGGTCACAGGCGCAATCACCCCCACAAGCACCAAGGTACTCATGGCCGAAGCCGCTAAGGTTTTTGAGCCTTTGCAATGGGGCAACAAGTTTTCATACAAACGATAGCTGGCGGTCGCCAAAATCATCGCGAAAAAGAGCGCCTCCAAAAAAGGCGAAAACAACCAAATTAAGCCCGCCAGAGCCAACACCAATAAAATAATTAAAAAACCTTCCTCATAGGGACGATTGTCACGCATAATAAAACCTCTAATAAAAAAAATTCAAGCAGAGTGTATCTTAATATGAATACCAACATTAAAGAAGTCATTATCCGACCCGAAGGGTCGCTTCAAATTTTATCCCACCAAGAAGCCTCACAATTATGTGATTGTTCCGATCGCGGGTTGAATGATATGCTGGTTCAATGTACTTTGGCTGTATTAAACACAGGCTCTAAAGAGGACAGCAACGATGGGCTACGCGCCAAATTCCCAGACTTTGATATCAACGTCACGGTAAAAGGACGCGGCGTACAAGTGACACTTAAAAACCCGCCTGCCAGCGCTTTTGTAGACGACCAATTAATTGTCGGACTAAAAGAACACGTTTTTGCCGTTATTAGAGATCTTATTTACACTCGAAATGATATTTTAGAAAACCCACAATTTAATTTGAACAACTCCGAAGGCATTACCAATGCGGTATTTCATATTGCTCGCAATGCACAATTAATGCACCCGAATTCCAATCCCAATATTGTCGTTTGTTGGGGCGGGCACTCCATTGCAGAAATCGAATACAAATACACCAAAAAGATTGGTTATGAACTTGGGTTGCGCAACTTAGACATTTGCACAGGGTGTGGCCCAGGTGCCATGAAAGGCCCCATGAAAGGCGCGGTATTAGGCCACGGCAAACAACGCAACTCCAATGCTCGATACATCGGTTTAACTGAACCTGAAATTATCGCGGCAGAAGCCCCCAACGCAATTGTTAATGAGCTTTGTATCTATCCCGACATTGAAAAGCGCCTTGAAGCCTTTGTGCGCTTAGGCCACGGTATTATTATCTTCCCTGGTGGCCCAGGCACAATGGAAGAGTTGTTGTACCTACTTAGCATTAAATTACACCCAGACAATAAAGACCTTCCCCTCCCCTTAATTTTAACGGGAAATGAACAAAGTGAGGCCTACTTTGCATCCATACTTAACTTCATTAACGTAACACTCGGCGCCGAAGCCACTCAACACCTCGACGTGATGATCAACCAACCACGAGATGTCGCAACGCGCATGTCTGAAAATATGGAACAAATTCGCCAAAACCGCAAAAAAAGCAGTGACGCTTACTACTACAACTGGAATTTAAAGCTGACCATGGATCTGCAAACTCCTTTTATTCCAACCCATCAAACCATGTCAGAACTCAATTTACACAAAAACCAGCCCATTCACGAACTCTCTAGCCAACTGCGCAAAGCCTTCTCGGGTATTGTGGCTGGTAACGTTAAGCAAGATGGCGTAAAAGAAATTGAAAAGCACGGCCCCTTTGAGCTCAATGGTGATCCCAATATCATGGCTGCGATGGATGATTTACTGCAAAGCTTTGTTGAACAAAAACGAATGAAAATTGACGCAAGCACGTATAATCCCTGCTATAAAATAAACCGTGGAAAATCACATGACGTTTGAAGATTTTGACCTAGACGACACGCTATTAGAAGCCATCAAAAAACAAGGGTATCACCACCCCACCCCCATTCAGGAAGCCACGATTCCCGTTATGCTCGAACGCCAAGACATTCTAGCGGGCGCGGCGACGGGCACGGGCAAAACAGCCGCCTTTGTGTTGCCTGTTTTGCAATACCTCTTGGATGAACCCAAGCGTGCTTCAAGGCACCCAAGAGTGCTTATTTTAGCCCCCACACGAGAACTGGCCTTTCAAATTCACAAAGTCGTTAATCAACTGGGAACCTACTGTAAGTTTCCCTCTGTGATTATTACAGGTGGTTTTAAACAGAGTCAACAAGCCGACACGCTTACCCGAGCCTGCGACATTTTAGTCGCCACACCTGGGCGACTCGCCAAGCTCATGGAAGAGGAACACGTTGATCTTTCTTACATAGAAATCGTCATTATCGACGAAGCCGACCGAATGCTTGATATGGGGCAAGGGCCAACCGTTCGAGCCCTGCTTGATGCCATTCCAACCGACTTCCAAGCTGGCCTATTCTCCGCAACACTTTCAGGCAAAGGCATTGAGCGCTTTGCCGAAGAGATTTTAGAAGAACCTCAAATGGTTCAAGTGGATGCCCCCAATCAAAAATCCGCACAAATTCAACAATCGGTCTACTTAGCCAACGACAAAGCCCACAAACAAGCACTGCTGGCTAACTTGGTACAAGACAACGCCTGCCAAAGCGCCATTGTCTTCTGCAATAAAAAAGACAAAGCCATTGAAGTGACCGAATGGTTACAATCGCAAAACATCTCCGCACAAGTATTACACGGCGATTTTATTCAAGCGGTTCGACTCGAAAAACTCAAAAAGTTTAAAAACCAAAAAATCAAAGTCATGGTCGC
This sequence comes from Thiomicrorhabdus sp., assembly GCA_021648625.1. Classification (GTDB taxonomy): domain Bacteria; phylum Pseudomonadota; class Gammaproteobacteria; order Thiomicrospirales; family Thiomicrospiraceae; genus Thiomicrorhabdus. The sequence continues at coordinate 2,576 of JAKISK010000052.1, forward strand.
AACGGATGTGGCCGCGCGTGGTTTAGACATGCTGCACATCACCCATGTCATCAACTACGACATCCCCTACCGAGGCGACATCTACATTCACCGTATCGGCAGAACCGGACGCGCCCAACAAGTCGGCATCGCCATTAATCTAGTGGAACACCACGACCTTAAAAACCTAGAGCGTATTGAATATCATCTAGAGCAGTCACTGCCTGTCGAAAAAATCACAGGCCTCGAACCCAACTTTAAACTCAAAGATGTACTTAAGAACGTAAAAAAGAAGAAAAAACCGAAGAAGAATAGCAAAAAACCTAAAAAAACAAAGGTTAAAAGGCGTAAAAAAACATCCTAAATTAAATTTTACCCCCCTATTATCTTTATTGTTCAGTTTCACTACATTGTGGCATCGCAGTTTAAAAAATAAGGCGTCAGGTTTCGCCACACGTTATACCATCCGTTTCAAATGAAAACTGGAGCCTGTAGTAGTAACGGTCGTAATACGTTCAACCTCAGGGCTCTCTGCATAAGCCGCGCCCAACAACATTAAAAACAGACTGACTATATTTCATTTTTTTCTCCTTTAAACCTTGTCACGAATAGCGGCACGAATAAACAACATCAATACTCTACCCGCTCAAAAGTCTTTCCTTATTATTTGAAATTAATTAATTTCTGGCACGGGCTGAATTTGAGCCGTACTTAAAATAGTAAATTGACCATCTGCATGACGCTCCATCACCGCAGAATATAATGAAGTTACTTTATTAGAACCGTCAACCACTTTAACTAAAGGTAGGTTTAGCTTTGAAGACGATGAACTATATACCGCTGGTTTGCTTGACTTATTTGTTGTGCTAGCAAATGCATCTAATGTAAAACGACCATCGCCATCTAAATCGGACAGTGAAGCAGAATAAGAAGTCCCATCTACTAGAACAACTGGTATTTTCAGTGTTTTTGCTGTGCTATAGGTTGGGATGCGTCCATAATAGGTTTGAACGGTTAAAATATCTATCGCGCTCAAACGACCACGTCCCTGATAGTTAGGGTTACAATAATTCATAATTGAGTTTTCATCCCATTGAGTAAAAATAACATTCCCATCAGTACCTTGGGGGTTATTATTACAGGTTGCAGGTGTATCTCCCCTATTCTGTTCATGTGCAAACGCCAAAACATGACCAAATTCATGAACAGCAACCCACTTAATGCAGTTTTCAAAACCAAATGCGCCTGGACAACTATCGTTCCAGTTTTCCATGGTAAAATTTAAAACCATACCATTTGGAATACCTTCTATACTGTCTCCCATTCCTTTTACATGCGCACCAACATCTGCAACACCAACCCTAACACCAGAAAAGTCACCGTTTGGACACTGCCCCCATCCCGTAAAATCCACCTGTGAATTTGCTTCCCAAGTGGCTTGCACTGCATTTTCGACGGATGCTCTTAACGCTGGACTTTCGCCAGTATTTTCCCAGCAAACAGGAATATTTAGATTTTGCCATATAGCCGTATCAAGTGGATATGACTCGTTGGCGTTATTGGATTCAGCATGAACTGCTGTAAAGGGGACTATCCCTATTAAAAAGAAAGAAAGAAAGAAAGAAAGAAAGAAAGAAAGAAATTGTTACTTGGTTGAAATTTCATATCGTTTTACCCTTATAAAAATTGAATTAAAGCCACCTTTTTTTTAGAAAAACCTTTGCATAATAATGTAAGAGAAAAAGCAAAAACATTCTACTTTATCCCGTTAATACATGTTTAACGCTAGTTTTTTTGTGACTTATTGAATATTCCCCCTTGTTTTCATATACAACCCTATCACAAAAAACAAGTAAAAAAGCGTAAAAAAACAGCCTAAATTAAATTCCCTCCTTCTATATCTCAGCGATACGATAAGGGGGGGGTAAAATTAATCCACCTGATGAAACTTCTTTATAAAGTCTGAACGACTGTTCGATTCAAACCGAACATGCTCTTTATGATTTAACGCCCTTTTGTGTTCCGAAAAGGCGGGCGCAATGTATCCCCATGTTGAATTCCGTGCAAAATAGATCACATAATTCACATTACTGTTTTCCCAGCGATTTTCTACTACATGATCTTCGCCACTTGCTTCAACCGTTTTGATTTGAATTCGGTAGTAATTTGGACCATCTGAAATTAATATATCCGTTTGATGTCCATTATCAAGCATGGGGGTAAAAACTTGCCAACCGTCATACATCAACCAACTAATCGCCATGCTTTCATAGCTCATGTTTTTTAAGGTTTGATGGGTCTGTTCTTTTGTTTGAGTCAGTCTTCTTGGCATAATATTTCCTTATCCTTTTTAATTTTACCCCCCCCTATCGACGCAAACTACAAATCTGAATCAGTTGATTTTGTCATGGTTGAAAGGTAGTCAAAGTAATAGTGTGACAAAGCAATCACGCCAAAAACAGGCGCAAACAAGCCTAAAAGCGGAAAGGTGCTTAATAAGAAAAGTAAGCCTAGCACCAACGTTGGAGACCAAGCCTTTAGGCCCTTAATCTCGTTAAACATTTTTTCAGGCAAAATCACTTGTCCTACGTCCAACGTCAGTGCGTATCGAAAGAATAAAAAACCGAGTAACCAAAACCAAATAATATTAATGAGTGGTACAAACAGCATGGGAAAGGTTAATAAGAACAGCAACAATAAGAGCAAACCAAATTTAAGCATCTTACCCAGCATACCTAACATCGTGCCATGACCTTGATAATCCACATTAGGATAGTGTTTATCGTGTATCACTTTCACAATGCTGTCGGTCATAAAACCAGTGATAATCATGGCAAACAGTAGGATTAGATAACTGCCTAATAAAAACCCCAAAACACCGACCACCACGGCAAAAACCGCGGTAGCAATCCACAATAAAACCGTGCCAACAACGGGAATCGCACCAATGGCTTGCTCTGTTTCAGTTGTCCAAGTCGTGGCATCCATTACCATTGGGTTTCCTGTCACCATATCACTGAACAGAAAAACCCCAAATAAGCCATACCCTAAAACAGACACGAGAATAATGGAGGCCAAAAAAGGAATGAATAACCGCCACAAAATGGCGGGTTCCTTTAGGCTTGAAAGGGTTTTTAACAGCAGATCGAGCATTATTTAATCCAAATTGACTTCACATTCATAAACTCACGAATGCCTTGTGAAGACAATTCACGACCGTATCCAGAATTTTTTACCCCCCCAAATGGCATTCTTTGGTCTGAAAAACTGGGGCTGTTAATAAAGGTTGCGCCTGATTCCATGCCGCGTGCAATGGTTTCGGTCGTGGTTAAATCATCACCCCACACCGAGCCACCTAAACCGTAGTTGATGGAATTGGCAATGCCTAAGGCATGCGCGGGTTCGGTTGCGGAAAACACCATGGCAACGGGGCCAAAAAACTCTTCGCTGTAGGCGGGCATGTCACTGGTAATGCCCGTTAATATGGTGGGGGCATAATAGCTTCCTGGACGATCTAGCTGATAACCACCTGTCACTAAGGTTGCGCCCAATTTTACGGCGCTCATTACCTGTTCATGCATCTCTTCAAGCAAGTCTTGACGAGACATTGGCGCTAAGGTGGTACCAGCATCCATTGGGTCACCCGCCACAAATCTTTCTTCAATCGCCGTTTTAAAGCCTTCCACAAACTCATCAAAACGACTCTCATCCACAATAAAACGTTTGGCGGCGATGCAACTTTGCCCCATGTTCAAAAAACGCCCAGCGACCGCACCGGCTACTGCGTCTTTCATATTGGCACTGTCCAAAACGATAAACGCATCTGCGCCGCCCAACTCCAAAACTGTTTTCTTAAGTTCTGACCCTGCAACACTGGCGACTTTTCGTCCTGCGTTTTCACTGCCCGTTAAAGTTACGGCTCTCACCGCTGGGTGACGAATGACACTTTCAACCATGCGAGCGCCAATCATTAAGGTGGTAAAAATATTTTCTGGAAAGCCCGCTTTTCGAAACACTTCTTCTAAGGCTAAGGCGCACTGTGGTACGTTGGAGGCGTGTTTTAAAATGGCAATATTACCCGCTACTAATGCAGGCGCGGCAAAACGAAACACTTGCCAGAAAGGGTAGTTCCAAGGCATAACGGCCAACACCACACCTAAAGGTTGATAGTTTACGTAACTTTTGGAGCCGTCGGTCTCCACCATTTCATCGGCTAAAAACTCTGGACCTTTTTCGGCATAGTAGTCACACACCTTGGCACATTTTTCAATTTCACCTTGTGCTTCCAAAAAGGTTTTACCCATTTCCAATGAAATCAATTCTGCCAATTTATCACTGTCGTCTCGAAGCACATCCGCAACGCGCTTTATCATGGTACAGCGATCTTCAATGGGAGTGAGCTGTGACCACTCTTTAAATTGGTAACCCGCTTGAGTCACCACGTCGTCTAATGTGGTTTGATCCCACGTTTCAAATGTACCTAATAACTCGCCGTTTGCTGGATTAATGGATTCCATTGCCATGAATTGCTCCTAGTTAAAGTAAGGGGGGGGGATTTTTTATTAATTTATAAAATAGCTTGTTGCGCCCAAGCGTTTGACAACATAAATCGCTCAGACAGTTCTAATATGCCCAACTGCTCAAATTTAAGGTGACTGGATGACGCATCGAGTTTTTCTATTTGTTCAACAATCGACAGTGCCTCACCCATTGCGCCATAGCGCTGAACTAAGGCGGCTTTTACTTCATTAGACAAAGGCATCTCCATCACAATATCGTCAATCGGTACTTTAAAAAAAGCCCCTAAATTTGAGAATAAACCGACTAAGAAAAAACTCTCTTTATCCTTTGTATACTCCGTATCGGATGCCAAGCGCTCACAAAATTTAGCACGCGCAAGCGAACTGGTCAATAACTCTTTGGGAACGCCTTCCATATTCGCCAACATTAACGTATTTACCCAAAATTTTAAACGATTTAAACCTAAGTACCTTAAGGCATCCGACATATTTTCAACCCGAATGGGAATCATGGCGGCGGGATTATTGATGGCTTCTAACAACTTATAACTCAAGGTAACATCTTGGCTAATCAAGTCTGATAACTCTTGAAAACGGGTGGAAGGCTCGTTAATTTTAGCAAGCAACTGTAACAAGATAAGACGATTTCCTGATAATTTTTTACCATTTATGAGGGTTGGATGATTAAAGAAATACCCTTGAAAATAATCAAACCCCAATCTTTTTAAAACCTGAAATTGTGCGTCAGTATCCACCTTTTTTGCAATGACTTTAATTCCTCTCTGATGCAACGCATCAATGGTTGACTTAAGCGCTATGCTACTTTCACCCTCTACATCTATTTTGACATAATCACTGATGCTTGCCAATTTAGCGCAGGTCTTCGAATCAATAAATTCATCTAACACAATACTGGACCCTAATTGCTTCAACTCTTTTAAGCTCCTTAAAAGAGGCGCATTTCCTAAGGCAGTGCTGGAAATTTCCAGCATAACAGGATGCAAGGCATCAAAACGCGGCAAAAATTCTTTACGTATCATTTGGCTGGGTAAATGCACCATGGCAGCATGATTTCCCACAATGGATTGAAATCCAATCGCTTCTTGAATGTTCGCAATTAAAGACTGGGTGGCTTGTAAGGTTGCCTCACAAGAGAGCGTTAAGCTTTGATAAAACTGTAAATCATAAGCAAAAACATTCATATAGCGATCTAAAACAGGTTGCCTGCCAATAAATACTTTTGACATATATTTATTATCCTAAAAGCCTCGTCACAATTCAGTTCACTACTGACAAAGTTAAAAGAGGGGGGGGATTATAATTCAAGCTCAACTTGACGACGCTTCAAATCATACACCATAAAAAAAGAATACACTAAATAATCTCCCTTAAGCCCGCTTAAAGGTGAATTATGCATACCTTATTAGTATTCCATCTCTAGCATTCTCTATTGAAACGTTGTAAGATTTTTAATACTCAATTAGCTAGCGGCCCAAAAAGAGTCTACGTGAAGTATTTTATTTTTAAAGACCCCCTGAACTTATCCTACAAACAACTCATTGCGGTATTTTTATCAAGCTGCCTAATACTTATATTGGCTTTCACCTATGAAGCATCACAGCAGTACAGTGCCGTTAAAAATTCGTTTGATGTAAACGTAGATAAATTGAGTTTACAGCAGCAGCAAATTGAAAAACGAACCGACATTTTGCTCGATGCGCTATCACAATATTATGCAACAAATTCAAGCTTAACCAATAATGAATTTGAGCATTTTGCCAAAGGGTTATACAACCAAAGCGAAACCATTCATGCCATTGGTTTTGCTCCGTATGAGCTCAAAAGAAGCCCCCCTACGTTTAAAAACTTACAACAACCAAGAGAGTTTGAGTTCGTTCAAGCTCAAAAAGAAGAACTGGCTAAAGAAGAATCGTTAAACACCCAAGAATTTGCGTTGCCTATCAGTCAAATTATTCCACTTGATGCAAAGCACATGCTTTACCTAAATAAAGACCTTTTTAGCTTACCTGGCATTGCCAAGCAATTTCAAAAAGCAACCGAAAGCAACCAATCACATATTGAGCTACTACAGTCCTCACGCACTAAAATATTTTACACTTTAAGCTTTAAACCCGTGTACAAAAATGACCCTGAAGAACTAACCGATCAAGAGCGGTTACAACAAGTCAAAGGAATTGTTTTTATTATACTGCCCATTGAAGAGATCATTTTTAATAAAATCAAAAAGCTATTTCCTCAACGTAACGTTTTTTTTAATGCGCCTCTGAATACGTTTAACAGCCCTCTTTTTAGTCAAATGGTTGACCCTTCTAATACTAACAGTTCTTTGAAAAACCTGTTAGAACTCTACCTTTACAGCCCTTTTTCTTTCGTGTCATCTCAACCAGAAACACAATTTAATTTAGAGCAGCATTGGCACCTCAAAAATTTAGCCGCAAAACCCTTAATTATTACGCTCTATATTACGCTCGCAATTTATCTTGCTCTTATTTTATTTTCCATTATGCTGTATCGACACACTCGGCACTTACAACAAACACAAATTCGCCTTACCCGCATTATCGATACTTCCCAAGAAGCCGTTATTGTGACGGATAAAGAAGGGCTAATTAAAGTATGGAACCCTATAGCCATTCAGCTTTTTGGTTACTCAGAACAAGAAGCCCTTAATAAACCAATTATAAAACTGATTTTTGATCCATCAAAAACAGGACTAAATATTGAATTAAAGCAACAGTTTTTAGATGCCTTTGGACTCAAGCAAGCGAACTCCAATCATTTAAAACAAGAACTGCAACTCATTACACGTGAAAACAAAAAAATCACCGCCGAAGTGGCAACGTCAATCATTAACAACCCAAAAAATCTGGATGACATTGAAGTCAGCTTTTTTATTAAAGACATCAGCTATCAACGGCAAACAGAGGCCGAAATTAAACAATTAGCCTATTTTGACCCCCTCACAAATTTAGAAAACCGAACCTATTTTAAAAGCCAAGTAGAAAAAAATATTCAAGAATCCCCTCCCTCTTTTGCCATTTTATTTTTAGATTTAGATGGCTTTAAGCAGGTCAATGATTCATTAGGGCACAGCGTAGGAGACGAGTTACTTGTTGTTATTGCAAAAAGAATTACCAATGCCTTACAGCAAACCCATATCTGTCGTTTTGGCGGCGATGAATTTGTTTTAATGCTTAAAGACGTTACCGAAGAACAGGCCGCTCAAGTATCGTTGCGTCTTTTAAAAACGATTGAACGCTTAGTTAAACTCAAAAATGATGAATTAAAAATTTCGGGCAGTATTGGCATTGCGCTCTATCCAGATCATGGGCAGGATGTAGACACCCTACTACGACATGCCGATACCGCAATGTATCAATCTAAAAACCTGGGAAAAAACACCTACTCGATTTACAATAACGTAATGGAAGAGCGATTATCCAAACGCCTGTTGCTCGAGAAAAACCTTAGAAATGCCATTTCAAACAATGAATTTTCACTGGTTTATCAACCTAAAATTGATGTTTTGAGCGGTCAAGTGACAGGCGTAGAGGCCTTAATTCGCTGGAGTAACCCAACACTTGGCTTTGTTCCACCCGACGAGTTTATATTCATTGCTGAAGAGAGCAATCTCATCATTGACATTGGAAACTGGGTTGCAAAAACGGCAATTCAACAGCTCAAAGCGTGGAAAAACACAAAAAATAACGCATTACACATCGCCATCAACGTCAGCAGCCATCAACTACAACACCCCAATTTTTTACGCTCTCTCAGTCAAGCGATGCAACAAGAAGATTTAGCGCCAAATTTATTAGAAATAGAGCTTACGGAACGAACCATCATGTCCAACGCAGAAGAAAATATTCTTCGTTTTAATGATATTCGTGACCAAGGGTTCGAGCTGTCCGTTGATGATTTTGGAACGGGTTACTCATCATTAAGCTATTTAAAAAAGTTTCCGCTAAATATTATTAAAATTGATAAAAGTTTTATTGACGGGCTCCCCATGAATGAAGATGATGTAAGCATTGCCAAAGCAATACTGAGCCTGTCACATAATTTGAATATGATCGTCGTTGCCGAAGGCGTTGAAAACAGAGAACAACTCCAGTTTTTAAAAACTTTAAATTGTAATTTAGCGCAAGGCTATTACATCAGCCGGCCTCTTTCGTCTAAAAAACTTGACGCTTGGTTAGCCAATAACAATCATAATTTTTACGATGACCATGAAGTCTTATAACCCATTTTTTTGGCTACTCATTGGCTTAGTTCGGTTTTACCAACTCTTTATTAGCCCAATCATTGGGCCACGTTGTCGTTTTTATCCAACCTGCTCACACTACACAATGGATGCTATTAAACAACACGGCGTGCTAAAAGGCGGTTGGCTTGCCATTAAACGCATTGCACGGTGTCACCCTAAAAACCCTGGCGGGGTTGACCCAGTGCCACCTTGTACTCAAGATGCTTGTGCAAAAAAAAAGGGCAAGAAATAAATTTCTCCCCCCCCCCTTGTACAACCTATATAACGCCTAAAGATTTAGGTCACTCTAAGGTAATAACGCCACTTGATTTAAGCCAAGCCGTTCATCTAATCCAAATACAATATTCATATTTTGAATTGCTTGACCTGCCGCCCCTTTCACTAAGTTATCAATAACCGAAGTAATCACCACTTTGTCCCCCCCTGCTGGACGGTAAATGGCCATTCGGCACATATTAGAGCCTTTCACCATTCGGGTTTCTGGCAAGCTTCCAGCGGGCATCACGTCTACAAATGGTTCAGAGGCATACGCCTTTTCATACAGCTCTTGAATCACCTCCTGTGAAACATCCTGTTTTAACGTGGCATAAATGGTCGATTCCATACCACGCACCATTGGAACTAAATGTGGCACAAAGGTGACATTGACGGGCGTGCCTGTGATGTCATGCATTTTTTCAACCATCTCTGGCTGGTGTCGATGCCCATTTACCCCATACGCCTTAAAACTTTCGCTCATTTCAGCGCCCAACATAGCAACATTTGCGCCTTTTCCTGCCCCGCTTACACCGGATTTTCCATCCGCAATAATAGAAGAGGGTTCCACTAAACCGGCCTTTAACAGAGGTAATATCCCCAATAAAATACTGGTTGGGTAACAACCAGGGTTGGCAATGATCTTTGCTTCTTTAATGCTCGAACGATAGTACTCGGGTAAACCATACACCACGTTTTTCATTAAGTCCGCGCCCGTATGCGCCATGCCATACCACTTTTCCCATACGGCTAAATCTTCAATCCGAAAATCGGCCGCCAAATCAATCACCTTAACACCATGTGCAATCAACTCTGCCGCCATGCTCATCGCAACCCCATGTGGGGTGGCAAAAAAGACCACATCGCAAGTTTTTAATGCCTCAATATTGGGTACAGAGAACTGTAGATCATAAATACCCCGTAAATTGGGGTACATGTCCGCCACGGCAACTCCATCTTCACTACGAGACGTAATCATTTTCACTTCTACCATAGAATGACTCGCCAAGTTTCTTAATAGCTCTACACCTGTATATCCCGTGCCTCCGACAATACCCACTTGAATTTTTTGTTGATTCGTTTGCATATTTCTTCCTAAATTCAGCCTTATTTAAATCTATCTCTATTGAGTATTCTAAAAGGGTAGACACAAAAAAGCCCGTAAAAACGGGCTTTTTTGTGTAAAAAATGTTTGGTATGAGTTTACATCATGCCGCCCATTCCTCCCATTCCACCTGCGCCGCCATCTGCAGCACCGTCTTCTTTAGGAATATCTGCAATCGCTGCACCGGTTGTAAGCACAAGCCCAGCAACCGACGCTGCATTTTGAAGTGCAGAACGCGTTACTTTTGCAGGATCAATGATCCCCGCTTCAATCATATTACAATACTCTTCCGTTGATGCGTTAAAACCAAAGTCATCTTTACCTTCTTTGACCTTGTTCACAATAACAGACCCTTCTAAACCACAGTTAGATGCGATTTGACGTAGTGGCTCTTCCATTGCACGTAAGGCAATTTGAATCCCTACATCTTGGTCACTGTTAATGCCTTTTACTGCCACTAAAGAGGCTGCTCGAAGCAGTGCGACACCACCCCCTGCAATAATCCCTTCTTGAACCGCTGCGCGAGTGGCATGAAGCGCATCATCAACACGATCCTTCTTCTCTTTCATTTCCATCTCAGTGGCAGCACCCAACTTAAGGACCGCAACACCTCCGGCAAGTTTAGCCAAACGCTCTTGCAGTTTTTCAGAATCGTAATCCGACGTTGAGGTTTCAATTTGCGCCTTAATTTGCCCGCAACGACCTTCAATGTCCTCTTTTGAACCCGAACCATCAATGAGCTTAGTGGTATCTTTACCCACCACCGCAGAATGTACATCGCCTAATAAATCAAGCGTAATCTCTTCTAACGAGATGCCTACTTCTTCAGAAATAACCGTTGCACCCGTTAATACGGCAATATCTTGCAACATCGCTTTACGACGCTCACCAAAACCAGGCGCTTTAACCGCCGCCACTTTTAAGACACCACGCATGTTGTTAATCACCAACGTTGCTAAGGCCTCACCATCTATATCTTCTGCAATAATAAGTAACGGACGACCCACTTTAGAAACCGCTTCTAACGTCGGCAACAACTCACGCATGTTTGAGATTTTTTTGTCGTATAACAATACAAATGGCTTCTCAAGTTCAACCAGCATTTTTTCTTGATTGGTTACAAAGTAAGGCGACAAATAACCACGGTCAAACTCCATCCCTTCAACCACGACTAGCTCATCTTTTAAAGAGGTGCCTTCTTCAACGGTAATTACGCCTTCGGTGGTGACTCTTTCCATCGCTTCAGCAATCATTTCTCCAATCGCTGTGTCAGAGTTGGCTGAAATGGTACCGACTTGTGCAATCGCATCGGATGTATTACAAGGTTGTGCCATTTTTTGAATTTCTTCCACCACGGCATCAACTGCCAAGTGAATACCACGGTTTAAATCCATCGGATTCATGCCTGCCGCAACCGACTTCATGCCCTCTTTTACAATAGACTGTGCAAGAACGGTCGCCGTTGTGGTTCCGTCACCCGCCACATCATTGGTTTGAGAGGCCACTTCTTTCACCATTTGAGCACCCATGTTCATGAACTTATCTTCAAGCTCAATTTCACGTGCTACGGTTACACCATCTTTAGTGACAACAGGGGCACCAAATGATCTTTCTAATACAACATTACGACCCTTAGGTCCTAACGTTACCTTAACGGCGTCTGCAAGAACGTTAATTCCTTCAACCATTTTTTCACGTGCATCAATACCAAATCGGACGTCTTTTGCCATTTTATTCTTCCTTTAAATTATTTTTTAATCGCACTCTTGATTATGAGTGCGCTTCCTTTTAAACGGGTTTACAAGCTTAGCCTAGTCAACAATCGCGATAATATCGTCTTCACGCATTACGGTAAACTCTTCACCTTTATCGTCTTTCACTTCTTGACCTGAGTACTGACCAAAGATAACTTTATTACCAACGGTTACCGTCATTGCAATGATCGTTCCGTCTGTCGATGCTTTTCCTGGACCTACCGCAACCACTTCACCTACATTTTGCTGTTCTTTAGCTGAACCAGGTAATAAAATCCCCCCTGCCGACTCTTTTTTCTCTTCTACACGACGAATAACAACACGATCTTGTAATGGTTTAATGTTCATGGTTTCTCCTAAAAAAATAAATTAGATTAATTTGCATAAAAATGCGTCGATCAACTTAGCACTCTATGCGCCTGAGTGCTAAATATTTTAGCCATCTATATTTCACTGTCAACTAAATAAGGATGATTTATGCCGATTCAAGGCTTTTGGAAATAAAACATTGAGATCTTCACCTTTATTGAAAAAGGTGAAGAGGGGGGGGAGAAAAATAATAAAAACAATTATGTAAGAACAGTTTTGTCCTCATTCTGTTCTGTATCAGGGGTTTCAACAGTTTCCGTTTCTATTTTTTGTTGGGAGGCATAGTCCGATAAGCGTTCATGAAATGCCTGGACGCGCTCTAACCAACCCGAGCGGGAGTCCTGATCTGGAAAACGCTGTGCCGTTACGTCACTCATTAGCTCATCAAAGACCTTTTGTGAGTCAACAAACTGAGCATCCAATTTTTCAATCGCCAATTGCCATTGAGCAAGATACGGCGGTAAATCAGAAACACTTGCCCCTTCATTGCCATCCGTTGTTTGAACAGTATCGTATTCAGCAACTGCGGCTTGTTGATAGCTCACTGCACGGCTCTCTGTTTGCGTTAAATTAAGTTGAAAACTTTGCAACTGCCCAAAATCAATGTCCAACTCTACCGCTTGCGCCAATGCCTTTTCAATATCGCCATCAAAAAAGCTGTTGGCCAGTTTATCTACTTGCTCAAACACATCAAAAATAGCGTTTAGCTCATCTTCATTTAAATCGCCATTTACCGAAAAAGCAAATTGCTCCTCAAACGCAGTCGATTCCATCATCTCTTTGCTTTCAAAGTAACGCACACCACTCGGACCACCCTCCGCCGCCTGCTCCGAACGATACGATTGATATTCAGAATACAGTTGTCTAAAATCAATGGAAACCGTATCCCCTTCACGCGTTGTTAACTGCAAACTCATGCTCTCACTGTACTGATACGCCGATTCCATACTGGTCATCTGCGCCGCCGCCATGCGCCCCTGCTCAGTCGGTAAAAACTGATCCTTAGGCACATTCATATTATTCAAACCAGCACGAACCAAATTGGGCGCACCCAAAGTAGATTTATCCGATTTGTTATCAGGGTTAAACAACTGTTTAACCAACATTGGGTCTTGAGAAATGGTATTAGAAGACATTGGAAATCCCTTTTTCAATTATTCGGTAATAATGCTTATAGATAAGTTATCGACCAATGCTTAAAAAGCTTTAATTTTTTACCCTCCCCTCCTCAAAAAAAGAGGGTGTTTTTTTGATATCGCGTATAATATCGTCTATCTGTTTTTAACAAGGTAAAGGCAATTAGTGATGAACGCAACAATCTGTTTTATTGGCGCAGGAAATATGGCGAAAAGCTTAATGAGTGGACTCATTGCCAGTGGGTACGACAAACAAAACATTATTGCCACCGATCC
>JAKISK010000053.1 GCA_021648625.1 Thiomicrorhabdus sp.
TTAAAAACTAAACGCCAAACGCGCAACGTCATTAAAGTGCTCGGCAAAGTGCACGGTTATCCCTTTTTTTAAATAGCTGGGCAGTTCTTGGTAATCCTTTTGGTTGTCTTTGGGCAGTATAAGCGTGGTTAGGCCAATGCGTTTGGCGGCAATGACTTTTTCACGTATGCCACCTACGGGCAGTACGTGCCCTGTTAAACTGAGTTCTCCCGTCATTGCCAATGGGGCTTTCACCGTCTCGTTTCGTGCGAGTGAAAGCAGTGCGGTGGCGATGGTTACGCCAGCACTCGGGCCGTCTTTGGGGGTTGCGCCGTCGGGTACGTGCAGATGCACGAAGGCTTTATCAAAAAACTTAGGGTGCGCATTGTACTGTTTTAAATGCGCGGTAATAAAGCTGTAGGCAATGCCTGCGGACTCTTGCATTACGTCGCCTAACTGGCCTGAGAGTTTAAACCCACGGTTAAGGGTGTGTACACGGCTGGCTTCTATGGTTAAGGTGGCGCCCCCCATGGAGGTCCATGCCAACCCTGTAACGGTTCCGATGTGCTGGTTGATTTTTTCGGGGGTAAAAATGGGTTGTCCCAATTTTTTTTCCAGTTGATTGGCGTGAATGCGTTTGTTTTTTACACCTTGGGTAACAAACGTAACCGCTTGTTTACGAATCAGTTTGGCTAGTTGTTTTTTGAGATTTCTTACCCCCGCTTCACGCGCATAGCCTTCAATAACTTGGCGAATAGCGGGTGTGGTAATGGTGAGTTGTTTGGGCTTAATGCCCGACTCTTTTAACAGCGTTGGCCAGAGATGGTTTTGCGCTATTTTTACCTTTTCTTCGGTAATGTAGCCTGAGAGTCGAATCACTTCCATTCGGTCAAGCAGTGCGCTTGGGATGGAATCTAACGTATTGGCGGTACAGATAAAGAGCGCTTTGGATAGGTCAAAACGCACGTCCATATAGTGGTCTAAAAAGTCATGATTTTGCTCGGGGTCAAGCACTTCAAGCAGTGCCGATGCAGGATCACCTTGAAATGAGTTGCCAATTTTATCAATTTCGTCCAGCATAATCACGGGGTTGGCGGTTTGACACTCTTTGAGTGCGTGAATAAATTTACCGGGCATCGCGCCAATGTAGGTGCGTCGGTGTCCTTTTATTTCCGCTTCATCTCGCATTCCGCCTACCGAAAAACGGTAAAACTGTCGCCCTAATGATTTGGCAATGGAGCGCCCAATGGAGGTTTTTCCTACCCCTGGAGGGCCTACAAAGCAGATAATGGAGCCTGAAATTCCCCCTTTTAATTTGCCAACCGCTAAAAACTCTAAAATACGGTTTTTAACATCATCCAGTCCATCGTGGCCTTTGTCTAGAACTTTTTTGGCGCGTGTTAAGTCGAGCTTGTCTTTGCTGTATTTTTGCCAAGGCAACTCCACTAACCAGTCTACCCAACTTCGTGATACGTTGTATTCGGGCGATTGGGGGTCGAGTGTTTTCAATTTGTTCACTTCTTCACGCGCTTTTTTTAAAACTTTTTTGGTGAGGGCTAATTTTTTGAGCCGTTTTTCAAAACGGTTAATATCAAGCGTTTGATCGTCTTGGGTAATGCCGAGTTCGGATTGGATTTCATGCAGTTGTTGGCGCAATAAAAAATCGCGTTGGTGGTCTGAAATGTTCTCTTCCACACGTTTACGAATTTTGGATTGTACTTTGGTGATTTCAATCTCTTGTTTAAACAGAACCAACACTTTTTCCATGCGCTCTGTCAGCTCTAAGGTTTCTAAGGTCTCTTGAAGCGCTACATTATCGGCGGTGGTTAAACTTGCGGCAAAATCGGCCAGATCGGAAGGATCGCTGGTGTTGCTTCGGTTTAAAAAGTATTTAAGCTCTTCGCTGTAAAGTGGGTTTAAAGGCAGTAACTCTTTAAAGGCGTTCATGAGTGCGAGGCTATAGGCTTTAAGCTCTTGTTCGCTGCCGTGGTGAACCGTTTCTAGGTAGTTTACCTTGGCTTTATAGGGGGCGGATTTTTTTAACCACGCTTTAACTTCAAAGCGTTGAAGGCCTTCGGCAATCAGTTGAATGTAGTCGTCTTTGATTTTTGGCTCGTGAATTTTAACCAAGGTTCCCATGGCGCTAAAGTCTTTGGGCTTGGCTTTATCATGCTCCTCTTTATCCACAAAAATTAAACCAATGTATTTGCATTTTCCCGATTGAATGGCATCAAACGTTTTGATCCAGGTTTTTTTATTGAGTAATACAGGCAGTTGTTGTGCCGGAAAAAAGGGGCGTTCTTTGATGGGAAGCAAAAAAATTTCATCGGGGTATTCACTGTCGGTATTATTTTCGGGCGTTGCAAACTGCTCAAAAAGCGAGTCCGATTTTGTATTGACCGTTTGTATCTCTTGATTGTCTAAAAGTGCCAAAACCGTATCACTTATTTCCATTTTTAACGCTTCTTCGTTTATGTCAATTTCATCGGACGTTGAAAGACTGGATTCTGGGACGAAATTTTGATCCGAAGGGGGGGGAGAAATTTCTGTTTCAACCGAGGCGTCCGTTATTGAACCGTTGTCGGTTAATTCGCTTAAAAGAGGGTCGGTGTTTTTTTTGGTTGAATCTGTCATGGTGGTTTCAGGTTAAATGCTTATATTTAAAGAGAATACGGTATTATATGCGGACAATGATAAAGAGATTCAAGGGGCAGTGATGGAAAAGTGTGAAACTAAAATTGGATTTATTACCGTATCGGATCGTGCCAGCCGTGGTGAGTATGAAGATTTAGGCGGACCAGCCATGCAAGCGTGGATGACCAAGGCGTTAAAAAGCGATTGGACGGCGGTGGCAAGCGTGATTGCGGATGAGCAATCGTTGATTGAACAGACACTGATTGAGATGGCCGATGTGGAAGGGTGCAGCTTGATTGTGACAACGGGGGGAACAGGCCCCGCTAAACGGGATGTAACGCCAGAAGCGACAGCGACGGTATGCGATAAGATTTTGGATGGATTTGCCGAGCAAATGCGCTCGGTGTCGTTGCAATATGTGCCCACGGCGATTTTATCGCGTCAAATTGCGGGCACGAGAGGGTCAACGTTAATCATTAATTTGCCAGGAAAACCGTCTGCGATTGGTGAATGTTTGGAGGCGGTTTTTCCTGCTGTACCGTATTGCATTGATTTGATTGAGGGCGCGTATTTGGAGACAAATGATTCATTTATCATCGCATTTAGACCCAAGCACGCAATGAAACAATCTTAAGGTAAAAACAAACATGATAAACGTAAACTATCAGTACGAAGGGCTTGAAACCATTATTGATTTTGTGCGCTGGGGTGGCACGCTGTTTAATAAAGCGCAACTGTTTTTTGGGCATGGTACCGACAATGCCTTTGATGAATCTAAGGTATTGACCTTTTATGCATTAAATTTACCGTGGGATGTGCCCGAAAATTACTGGTTGTCGCGTTTAACTCAAAATGAAAAACAGCAGGTAACCGAGCTGTTTAAACGCCGTATTGAGAGCCGTAAACCCGCTGCGTATTTAACCGGTGAAGCATGGTTTGCAGGCATTCGGTTTAACGTAAACGAATCCACTTTAGTGCCTCGTTCGCCCATTGCGGAGCTGATTTCACAGCGCTATGAACCTTGGGTTAATCCCGATGCCGTGACCGAAGTACTGGATTTATGCACAGGAAGTGGCTGCATTGGTATCGCCTCATTGCAGGCGTTTCCCAATGCAACGGTGGATTTGGTCGATATCTCACCCGAAGCCTTAGTTGTTGCACAGCAAAATATTGCGCTGTATGGCTTGCAAGAGGCCGCATTTGCGATTGAGTCGGATTTGTTTTCGGCTTTAGAAGGCAAACAGTACGATTTGATTGTGTCAAATCCACCGTATGTTGACCAAATTGAGATGGATGCGCTTCCCGAAGAATTTCAGCAAGAGCCTAGAATAGGGCTGGAGGCAGGGGCGGACGGCCTGGATTTGGTGCGTAAAATTTTGGCTCAAGCCTCAACGTATTTAAAAGAGGACGGTGTGCTGATTGTAGAGGTGGGCGTATCACAATACTACGTGGAGTCCGAATACCCCGAATTACCGCTGTTTTGGTTTGAGTTTGAGCAAGGGGGAGAGGGCGTGTTTGCGATTCAAAAATCGGAACTGGATGTGTTTCAAACGTTGTTGGATGAAAAATGTACGAGACCTTTGTACGAGAGGGGTGCGAGAGAAAAAAGTGATAAAATTTGACTGATTGAGGCGGAAAACGCAGGGAATAGCTAGTTTTAGCCTTTTTTATCCGTGCATCCTTTCGTGCAAAGGTCTCGTAACATTTAAATTGGCCATGAGAACATCGTTTGGCAATGTTATTGCTTTGAATTATAAAAATCTCCCCCCCTTTATGATTTGCAGGACGAACGTTATGAAAATCCCCGCTTTAAATTCTATTTTTAACCCTTTAATGCTCTCCCTTTGTATCGTTGGTGGAGTGGTGCAATCTGCTATGGCGCAAGCCAATGAGCCGCCTTTGATTGACTTAGGTGCAGAGCTTGAGCGTATGGGGGGGGAAGAAAAACCGAAAGTGGATGCAAAAACCACGAGTGCGCCAGTTTCTAACGTTTCTAGCCCCATGCAACATGAAGAGCGAGTTGATAAAGGAGGGAATATTATTTCTGCGCACTCGGATGGCGGTAAAAGTTCTGAGCAAAAACCTAAAAACTGGCGTTATTCTGGCAAAGAAGGACCACGCTATTGGAGCGATTTGTCGCCAGAGAACAAACAGTGTAAAGCGGGTAAAAATCAGTCGCCCATTAATTTAAAAGACAAAGCGGCATTGGATACAGTGGGGTTACCCACTCTGGATATTTACTACCGAGATGTGCCTTTAAAAGTGATTAATACAGGGCACACACTTCAAGTTAATTACCCATTGGGCAGTTACATTAAATTGGGTAATGACCGCTACGAGTTGCTGCAATTTCACTTTCATACCCCAAGCGAACATCAAAAAGATGGTTTTAATTACCCGATGGAAGCGCACTTAGTGCATCGAGATGGTGAAGGAAATCATGTAATTTTAGGCGTTATTTTCCAAGAAGGCGAGGTAAACCCAGCGCTTAATATATTGCTTAAAAACTTGCCTAAAAAAGTGGGCAAACAGGAACTCCATCGCCGCGCCAGTTTAAATCCCGCTAAATTTTTACCAGGAAACACCGAGTTTTATAAATACAGCGGTTCACTTACAAAGCCTCCTTGTTCAGAAGGCGTGATTTGGATGGTCTTTAAACAGCCCATTGATGCCTCTGCAGAACAGATCCAGACGTTAAATGACATCATGGGAGATAATGCACGCCCCGTACAACCTAACTATGCACGTAGTTTACTTAAGTCTTGGTTAGATCCCTCTCAGGAACAAGAACCTTTAATGTATGAGTTTTATTAGTTTTTTAGAGCTTATTAAAATTGATAAGGCCGTTGACGTATTGAATTATTGCCACTAAAATACGCATTAATTACTAGTTCATTAGGTTTTATAGCATGTATATGGGGCGTCAAAAAAAGAGATTACGCAAGGGGGTTTGTGGTTTTTTCTTATTGTTTTTTTCCTTTAGCCCCCAGGCTGCGATGAGTCTTGAATTACACCCTGAGATTCCCCGTACTCATAATGAGAACACAACTTCTGGTTCATTCTTGCCTCAAGAAGCGTCTTTTTTGGCGTTAGACCATTACAGTATCTCAATGGTTTCTGATGATGAACGCTTACTGAACCAGACAAAAAATACGCTTGCTTATGAGAACGCGAGTACTCGATTCATTGCGTTAAACGCTTCTAGTTTAGAGGCCTCTAATACCTTTAAAAAGGTGGATATATTGGGCATTAATCCACTGGCACCTTCTTTACGTTTCCCCCCTCTTGTTCAACCCCCTGAAAAATCCAGCTTACCAGACCCGTTAAGTCTTTTAATGTTAAGCATTGGAGCGGTTGCATTATTGACCTGGTCTCGTCGTAAACGTCAGGCTTGATGTGCTTGTATAAAGTTGGTTAAATCGTCTGGCGACAGAGGCTTTGAGACAAGATAACCTTGAATTTCATCGCACCCCATTGTTTTGAGTAAATTGAGTTGGCTTTGTTCTTCAACCCCTTCCGCAATGGTGGTGATTTTAAGCGTTTTGGTCATTTGAATGGTGGCGAGAACAATGGCTGAATCACTGCTGTCGGTATGGGTGATTTCATCAATAAAGGCTTTGTCAATTTTTAGTTTACTCACAGGAAATCGTTTTAAGTAAGCCAGTGACGAGTAACCTGTACCAAAATCATCAATCGCTATTTTGATGCCCAAATTGGCAAAGGCATTGAGCTTTTTAATGGCCTCTTCTATATCAGACATCAATAAACTTTCAGTGACTTCAAACTCTAAAAGGTTTGCTGGATAGTTGCGTTTTTGCAGTATTTTTTTAACGTTTTCAATGAGGTGTTTATCATTAAATTGAATGGCCGATAGATTGACGGATAGGGTGATGTCGGGTCTGATTTTATGCAATATTTTCGCTTGAATAATGGCTTCTTCAATGATCCAAATGCCAACAGGAATGATTAAACCACTCTCTTCCAGTGCAGGAATAAAGGCGTTGGGTGGCACTAAGTTGCCATCTTTTTGTTGCCAGCGAATAAGGGTTTCAACCCCAATAATATTTCCTGTGATTAGGTTGATTTGAGGCTGATATTGTAATGTAAACTCTTGGTTGGTTAGCGCGGTGCGCAATTGGTTTTCAAGTTTTAAGCGATCTTGGCTCTGTTCGTGAATGGCCTGTTTATAGAATTGAATGGTACTTTGTGCCGTTTGTTTGGCTAGTTTTTTGGCATTATCGAGTGCCATATTGGCTTCTTGAAGCAAGGTCTCAGCGGTTTTATTGCCAGGGGTAAAGAGCGTCACCCCTATGCTGGTATCAATCATTGCGGTTTGTTTTTGAATGACAAAAGGCTTTCCAAGCCAAGCTTGAATGTCGTTTGCAATGATTTCAGCCTGTTGATGTGCCTTGTTTGTATTTTTTATTTTAGTGATGCATGAAATGCTAAATTCATCGTTTCCGATTCGTGCAATTTCTAGGTTATCCACGTGCTTAATATTAAGCGATTGTAATTGTTGGGCAATTTTTATTAAAAGCGCATCACCCGCTGAATGCCCCAGCGATTCATTAAAAAGTTTAAAGCGATTGATATTGATTAAATATAGACAGTGATAGTTTTGACCTGATTGTGATAACGATTGGGTTAAACGATCAATCAGTAAGCTTCGATTGGGTAAATTAGTCAGTTTGTCGAGCCAGCTTAGTCGGTTAATTTCACGTTGTGCTTGTTTGTCTTTGGTTAAATCGAGGGCGTGTGAAATATAGTGCGTAACCTTTCCTGTGCTGTCTAAAACAGAGCTGATGCTTTGCTGGCATGGATAGAATGTCCCATCCTTTTTACGGTTCCACATTTCACCTTGCCAAACGCCAGTCTTGTAAAGACTTTGCCATAAGGATTTGTAGAAGGATTCTGTGTGAAATTCGGATTTTAATATACTGGGTGTTTTGCCGAGCACTTCTTGTTGCGAGTAGCCTGTTAGCGTGGTAAATGCTTTATTGCTACGAATAATGTTGGCATTGTCATCCGTAATTAGAATGGCTTCATGGCTTTCAAAAGCAATGGATGAGATCGCTAAGTTTTGTTGGTGCTTTTCTTGCGCATCAATGGCAGAAAATCGTTCCAGTGTAATTGAAATATCACTCGCCAATTGTTCTAAAAAAGCGCAGTATTCATTTGTAAGAACGTTGCTTTTTCGTGTATAGACTATAAGTACCGCAACCACTTGGTTGTTCATTAAAATGGGTATGGAAGCATTGCCTTGAATGCCTAATTTTTGAATGAGGGTTGCCCACGAAGTTTGCGCCATGCGTTTGGGGTAGTGGTTGGTGATAACGGGTTTCTTTGTTTGGTAACACTCTAAAATCGTCCCACTATGTTCTATAGCGTTTGAATCCAGTGGAATCACCAGTTTTTTCATAAGGGACTTGCCTTCTCCTGAGCAAGCAACGGAAACCAGTGTTTTTTGGGGTGTAATTTCGCCAATCCAGCAAGATTCAAAGAGTGATTTTTGTGTTGCGGCATCACAAATGTTTTGGTAGAGGTTTGATCTGTTTTTGGATTGGGTAATCGCGGTACTGGCTTTAAGCAGTGATTCAAAAAGTGCTTGTTTTTGGGATAGCGTGTCGAGCGTCTCTTTTAGGTGTTGGTTGGAGCGAAATAAATTCGTGAGAATCATGCCTATGTAGATCAATAAAAAAATAGTAAACATAACAATAATCAAATAATAGGTTTGATTTTTTGCCATAACTTTAGAGGCAGAGATTTCAAGCTGAGTGTAAAAATCGTGAACCTTATCATCAATTTTTAGGTTTGCGAGTTGGCTGTTAACGTTACGGATTTTGGGCGAATATTCTGATAAAAGGCGACTGTGCGCTAAAAAAATTTGGCACTGAGTGGACAGGTTTTGTTGTGATTCTAAGATTTCGATGTGTTTGTTTAGTTGAGCGCGTTGTTTTATGTCGGCATTATGCACGCTGAGTAAACCCGAAATGAAGGTGTTTTTTAACCGTTCCTGTAGTGGCTTTGTATTGGGTTGTTGTGACTGTGTTATGGGCTGAGTACAAATATTAAAGGCGGTCGGGTAGAAATACAGAGAGTTTTGTAAAACAGAATAGTTGGTTTTAAATTGCTCAATTAGATTTTGTTGTTGGTTGGCGGTGTCCATTAAGTGGTTCAGTTTCTTGCTTAGCTTAGGAATGGCCTGAATTGCTTGATTGTTTTTAAGGGAATGTAAGGTCTTTTTTAAGAGCTGTATTTGGTGGTTTAGGGTATCAAATGACTGCTTATTTTTAAGCGGGTTGTTCGAGATGGTTTTGAGAATGGAATACTGCAACTCATGGACGAAAAAGCTTTGAGATAAAATGTTGTTTCGATCTTTAAGCAGAGGGTTGAGTGTTTTTTGAAAGAAAAATAGGATTAAAAGCAGGCTGGCAACAATAATAATCCACTGTTTATGACTTGCAAATACGATGCTTAGAGATTTATTCATGTGATAACGACTGGTTTTGGTATTGTCCCGTTAGGGTGTGCAAAAATGCGAGTATTTTTTTATTTTCATCCGCGGGTAGCTCAAGTTGCAGTTGATGCTTGGCCATGAGAGTAATGGCTTCTTCCAAGCTGCTCACAGAACCATTATGAAAATAGGGCGCAGTGAGTGCAATGTTTCTAAGTGTAGGCACTTTAAAAATCTGTGGTGAGAATTCGTTTTGTGGGTGCATGGGGGTAAATATACCCGCTTTCTGAAAAAGGTTTCCGCCAATGTTTACGCCATTGTGGCATGAGATACAGCCTCTATTTTTAAAAAGTTGATAACCCTCAAGCTCATAATGGGTGAGAGAATCAAGTTGCCCCTTTAAGTATAAATCAAAAGGTGAGTTAGGCGTAGTGAGCGAACGGTTAAATTCGCTAATGACATCAATCACCTGTTCACTTGAAATTTTTGACGCATAAATATTTTGAAATTGTTGCTTGTAATGGGGAGTTTGATTGAGATAGTTTAGGATGTTTGACCAGTTTTTATTCCCCATTTCAAAAGGGTTAAACAGAGGAATGGCCGCTTGTTGTTCGAGGTTTTTAGTTTTTCCTTCCCAGCCTTGTACAAAGTTAAACCCCACATTAAAAATGGTTGGGCTGTTAAATACCGTGTGATTGGGCAACCCTTTTTTTTGTAAAGAAGCGGTCGTGGGCTGTGCTAATCCATCGCCACCGCCTTTTTGTAAATTATGGCAAGAGGCGCAAGAAAGGGTGTTGTCATGCGAGAGATTTTTATCATGAAAGAGTTGCTCGCCTAAGTGTACTTTTTGAGTGTTTAAGTTAAGGGTTTCGGGAATGGGCGTGATAAGTTCTGGATGTGAGGTAAAGAGGCTCTCTGGGAGGTGGTGCCTATTATCGTGGGTATTTTCTTGAGGCGAGTTGGAAAGGCTCCAGAAAAGGACGACACTTAGCGCAAGTAGAAATAGAAAATAGAGTATTTTAACCGAGCGTTTCATCTTTTAGTTTGCCTTGGTTTTATTTTACCAGCGTTATTAAAAAATAGTCACTTAGATGGGAATAAGGTCTCTTAAAGTCAAATTTATTGATTCATTTTATAGGCATTTTACAGGCAAATAGTATTTGGGGGCAATAAAAGGATGGTGTATTGAATGTTTGTTTTTTGTGCTTTGAATCTGTTTGCGTGATTCTAAGGGCGATAGAGCCGTTTTTGAACGGATTTTAAGTTGCTGAACTGCCCATAAAATATGTTCGTCAACCAATTCATTTAGTTTTCCAAGTTTATGTTGCAGTTCTGAAATTGTTGAGTTTAATGGTAGGTGTTGGCTGTTTCCAATTGCAATAGCCAAGTTTCTTGTCCATTGAGCGTACCCAATACGACGAATGGGTGAGCCTTCGAGCCGTGTTAAAAACTGTGCTTCGTCCCATTGCCATAGTGAGAGAAGGGGGGCGTTATCCAGTGATAATTTTGCATGGCTATTTGCTTTAAAGGCGGGTTCGGTGGTGTCTTGAGTAAACTTGTTCCAAGGGCAAACCAGTTGGCAGTCGTCACAGCCATAGATTCGATTGCCCATGAGAGGACGTAATTCTTGTGCAATGGATCCTTTAAACTCAATGGTTAGGTAAGATATACAGCGTCTAGCATCAATAACACCATTACCAATGATGGCTTGGGTAGGGCATTCTTGAATGCACGCCGTGCAGGGGCCACAGCCTTGTTTGTTTGCAGGTGTGTCCATTGGCAAAGTCAGGTTGGTGTACAGTTCGCCTAAAAAAAACCAAGACCCTGCTCTTGGGTGAATAATTAAGCTATTTTTGCCGGTAAACCCTAATCCTGCCTTTTGTGCAATGGGGCGCTCTAATACGGGCGCACTGTCCGTAAAGGCGCGGTATTGAAAATTAGGCACTTCTTGGGCAATGTAATTGGCTAAGGCTTGCAGTCGTTTGCGTAATAATTTGTGATAATCTTTACCCAGTGCATAGCGTGAGATATACGCGTGTTGGTCATTATGAAGTTGGTCAATGGCCGATGTTGCACTTAAATCTAAATAGTTTAGGCGAACACTGATAATGCTTAAGGTACTGGGTTCAAGCTCTGTGGGTCGGGTACGCTTGGTTCCGTGACGTTCCATGTACGCCATTTCGCCATGATAGCCGTTATCAATCCAGTCAAAATAAGCCGTTTCATGCTCAGATAGATCGGTATTGGTAATGCCAACATCCGCAAACCCGAGTTCTTTTCCCCAGAGCTTAATGTTAAGCGCCAGTTTTGTGGCAGAATGTGTCATGTTTTAACCTGATTGAAAATAAAAAACTTTTTTAAAACAATATTTACTGGTATATTAGCGACTTAAAGAAGTAAGGTAACACTTCACTTTTATAGAAGTAATTAAAATAGATAAAAAATAGATTTGGTTTGCTGAGTCGTTAGGGTTTGGAATACAGTGGTTACACAGCATTATACGTTAGAAAATGAATCTGAAACGTTTCTCTTTGCACAAAAAACCGCTCAGGTCATTCAACAACGGTTTTCTTCAAACGTTGGTTTGGTTGTTTATTTACAGGGGGATTTAGGCGCTGGAAAGTCTTTTTTTTCGCGTGCATTTATTCAATACTTTTTACCTCAGCAAAAAGTTAAAAGTCCGACCTATACAATTGTTGAAAGCTACCAAGCGCCCTTAGTAACGATACATCATTTTGATTTATACCGCTTGAGCGACCCTGAAGAGCTGGAGTACTTAGCGATTCGAGACCTATTAACCGCGCCGTTTATTGCATTGGTAGAGTGGCCACAAAAAGGTGAGGGCGTTTTACCCCGCGCGGATATATTAATTGAGTTGCAACACGTGAGTGGCGCAGAAGAGCATGATTTTGATACACGTTTGATTACGCTATCAGCAGGCTCTACAGGGGGGGGAGAAATTTTGAAGGCAATTCAGAACATACAAACTTAGAACATACAGTCGTCAGAAAAATGACGCGGTTTACTTGGCATGGTACTTGTTAGTTGCTTAGTTAAAAATAGTTTTACAAAGGTTAGTTTTATGAAAAATACAATACATTTTATGCGCTTTATCCCCCAACTTATAGTGGCAATGGCTTTATTTATGTTGCTTACCTTGGGTTCAAATGCCATGGCAAAACCAGAGCTGTCGGAGATGCGCATTGGTCAAAAAAGCGATAAAACACGTGTGGTGTTTGATGTAAAAGGCTTGGATGATTACAAGGTTTCTCAATTGAGCAACCCTTCACGCTTGGTGATTGATTTTTATAAAACCAAAAACTCTTTGTCGTTTAAAAAGAAATTTGTTTCGGACAACCATTTGTTTAAGGTAAGAGTGTCTCAAAGTAAAAACCGTGTGCGTGTTGTTTTAGATTTGCACAAACACGGCAGCCACAATGCCTTTACACTCCCTAAAAATAAAGCAGGATTTGAACGGTTAGTGGTGGATTTGCAAGGCAAACAAAAGAAAAAAACGGTTGCTAAGTTGTCAAACCAATCAAAAAATAAGGCATTAAAAAATGAAAAACGGGTTACAGACAAAGGCTTAAAAGTTCATGCAGCAACACAGACTTTATTAAATAAAGAGAGTGCGGTGTTTAGTTCATCTAAAACACTGGTTGTGGCAATTGACGCAGGGCACGGAGGTAAAGATAAGGGAGCCGTGGGTGCAAACCGTTTGCAGGAGAAAGACATAACGTTAAAAATGGCCAAAGAGCTTAAGCGTTTAATTGATCGCCAGCCTGGAATGCGTGCAGTACTTACGCGTGATAAAGATGTGTTTATTCGCTTAAAAGAGCGCATTGCCATCGCGAAAAAGAAAAATGCCGATATTTTTATTTCCATCCATGCCGATGCCTTTCATGATCATTCGGTACGCGGCGGCTCGGTTTATGTTCTTTCTCAGGGTGGCGCAAGCAGTGTGATGGCTCGCTTGTTGGCAAAGAGTGAAAATGCTTCGTTGCAAAGTGTAAAACTGCAAGGGCGTGATGACGATGTGGCCTTTGCGTTAAGTGATTTAGCAAGAGATGCCAATATTCGAAGCAGTCGTAAATTAGCAAAAACCGTATTGGGCGAGATGCAAAAAAAGGTCAAAATGCATAAGCACTCTGTGCAATCTGCTGGGTTTGCGGTATTAAAGTCTATTGATATGCCATCGTTATTGATTGAAATGGCGTTTATTTCAAACCCCTATGAAGCGCGTAAACTAAAAAATAAAAAGTTTCAGCGTAAGATGGCATCTGCTATTGTGGGTGGGTTAACAAAGTTTGTTGAAAAGAATGCACAAAAACCTCGTTGGGGTGAAACGCTGTTCGTTCACTACAAAGTTCAAAGCGGAGATACGTTGTCTCAAATTGCCCACAATTATCAGGTCAGCACAAAGGAGTTAAAAAAGTTGAACAAGCTTAAAAACGCAAACGCGCTTTATGTGGGTAAAAAATTAAAAATTCCATTATCTGAGAAAATTGTTGCAGGGTTGTAACTCTAATTCCCTAGTTATAATGGTCGAGTAAATTGGTTTCATACTCGACCCTTTCAAAAGTCTTAACCAATACCGCATTTTAAAACATTCCATTTGAAATTTTATCCCCCCCCCCTTACGATTATTCAAAAAATGATGGATTAGCCTCTAAGATTACGTGTACTATGCAGATAAATTGACCCTCTTTAGAGTTCTTAGGTTCTATTTGAATAGGGGGGGGGATAAAATTTGGAGAAGGTATTTATGCAAGGTCAGTTTATAACATTGGAAGGCACGGAGGGGGGGGGGAAATCCACCAACTTACGTTTTATTGAATCATTTTTAATGGCACAAGGCATTGATGTAATGGTTACACGAGAGCCAGGTGGTACCGAGATTGGTGAAGCCGTTCGTGCGATTTTACTTAATAAAAGTTTTTCTGAAATGTGTGATGATACTGAGCTGTTATTAATGTTTGCGGCAAGAGCACAGCACATTCAAGAAAAAATTAAACCCGCTTTAGCGGCGGGTAAATGGGTGATTTCAGACCGATTTACCGACGCAACCTATGCCTACCAAGGTGGCGCGAGAGGTGTCGATATGACGCGTATTGCTCAAATAGAGCAATGGGTTCAGCAAGGATTTCAGCCCAGTTTAACCTTTATTTTTGACCTGCCTGTTAAGGAGGGAATGGCACGAGTATTGAGTCGTTCTCAACAAACAGGGCAGACCATTGATCGCTTTGAGCAAGAGAAACAAGCGTTTTTTGAGAAAGTACGCGCAACCTATCTGGATCGTGCAAAAGTGAACCCAGAGCGTTACGAGGTGCTGGATGCCAGTCAATCATTAATGCAAGTACAGCAGTGTATTCAAACACGCTTACAACGTGATTTATGATGAACACTCTCTATCCTTGGCTACAAACGCAATGGACGCAGTGGAGTCAGAATTTGCGCCCATTGGGACACGCCTATTTACTCTCATCCCCCAAAGGCATTGGCATTGAGCTGTTTGTGGCACAGGTTGCGCAAAAAACACTGTGCCAACAGCCCACCGAAAAAGGCGCTTGTTTACAGTGTAAAAGCTGTCATTTACAGCAAGTAAATCAGCATCCCGATTATTATCACTTAACGTGTTTAGAAGACAAAAAAGAGATCAGTGTTGAGCAAGTTCGTACCTTGGTTGGCAAGCTAAACGAGACCTCACATCAAGGCGGTTATAAAGTCATTTGGGTTGAAGGGGCAGAGTTATTAAACCAATCCGCCTTTAATGCACTGCTCAAAACCCTAGAAGAACCCGCGCCAAATACCTTATTTTTATTAACAACCAGTAACGTAGGGCGTTTGCCAGAGACAATTAAAAGCCGTTGCCAACAATTAAATTTCCCCCCCCCTGTCTTAAAAGAGGCCATTGACTGGTTACAGCAAGCGCAACCTCATGCAGATATGAAGCTGATTCAACGCGCGTTAAGGCTCAATTGGGGCGCACCATTGAATGCATTGGCATGGATTAAAGCCAATAAATTTGAAGAAGATGCACAGTGGAAAGAGGGGTTAAATCAGTTGCAACAAGGGCAAAAAACCGTCTCGCAAGTGGTGGCACAGTGGTTAAAATGGCCAAACCCAATGGTGGTGTTTGACTATTTTTACCTCTGGAGTGTCTCCGCAGTGCGTTCGGTGGCGTACGCTTCTGAGCAAAATACGCCACGTGAACAACACTTGTTTTTACAAAACAGCCTAGCATTTCAACAAGCAACCTTACAAGCCAAACAGTGTTGGCAGGGCAATGCCAATAAAGAACTGGTGCTGGAAACGCTTTGTTTAGAGTGGCTAGAAGTGCAACAAAGCACCACTCGTTTTCAATCGGTTTTTCAATCAAAATTTCAAAAAGGAACCTTATCGTGATTGTCGATTCACACTGTCATTTAAATATTTTGCCAGAAGACAAAGTAGGCACACTGGATGAAGTTATCGCCAACGCCTCAGAGCTGGGTGTAAGCCGTATTTTATGCGTAGCAATTAACCCAAGCCAGTGGCAAGACGTCTTAGCGTTAGCCGACCGTTACCCAAACGTATACGCCTCCATTGGCGTACACCCCTGTGAAGACAAAGCGGTAACCGTAACCGATGAAGAACTCATCGCCGCCGCCTCACACCCCAAAGTCATCGCCATTGGCGAAGTTGGGCTAGACTACTTTCATTTTGAAGAAGAGCTGAAGACAGAAGGCGGAATGCAGTGGCAACACGACCGCTTTACTCAACACATCCGCATCGCCAAACAACTCAACAAACCCCTTATTATTCACACAAGAAATTCCACCCCCGACTGTTTAGCGATATTAAAGGCTAAAGGGGCAGAGCAAGTAGGTGGCATCATGCACTGCTTTGTCGAAGACCTAGCCACCGCAGAGCAAGCCATCGCGCTAGGGTTTTACATCTCCTTCTCAGGCATCGTCACCTTCAAAAACGCCAAAGACCTAAAAGCCGTCGCCACCGCACTGCCACTGAATAAAATCTTAGTAGAAACCGACGCCCCTTATTTAGCCCCCATGCCAT
>JAKISK010000054.1 GCA_021648625.1 Thiomicrorhabdus sp.
GTAGTGCTAAAAAGCGCTTCAAGAAAACAGGCTCGGGTCGTTTCAAATGCAAACAATCTCACCTTCGTCATATTTTGACCAAAAAGTCGACTAAGCGTAAGCGTCAGCTACGTTCAGGCAGCATGATTCACAGTCATGATGTGGCAATGGTTCGTCGTATGTTACCGTACGCTTAAGGAGAGATTGAAAAATGGCAAGAGTTAAAAGAGGTGTCGTTGCACGCCGTAGACACAATAAAGTATTAAAGCAAGCAAAAGGTTATTACGGAGCGCGTAGTAAAGTTTTTCGCGTTGCTAAGCAAGCGGTTATTAAAGCGGGTCAATACGCATACCGTGATCGTCGTACTAAAAAACGTCAGTTCCGTCGTTTATGGATTGCGCGTATTAACGCAGCAGCTCGTATGAATGGATTGACGTACAGCCGTTTCATTAACGGCTTACACAGAGCAGAAATTGCTATTGACCGTAAGGTTTTAGCAGACATTGCTGTGCATGATGTTGCTGCATTCTCAGCGATTGCTGAAAAGGCTAAAGCGGCATTGTGATCAAATTTAACTAGGATTCCTAGTTAAATTGGTTAAATTAGGGGGCTTCGGTCCCCTATTTTTTTGGTTTAATTCGCCATAAGTATCAAAGATTTTATTCCCTTGTTTTGAATGAAATGTTTAACCCTAATCCCCAGATAGAAATGCGAATTAGAGTGCACCAACCAGTAGGCGCTTTTAGGCGAGTAACTGATGTGCATAGTGAATTTAAAAAAGGTAAAGTCACCTTATTGGTGATGCGCTCTTTTTTAAATTTTCTAGGCAGGTCAAGGAATTGTGCTATAAACGTATATTCTATCGGGGGATTAGGGTTTAATATTTATTGAGATTTTTCTCTTAATTTACCCCCCCCTCCTTTTTAGGACATTAAATCGTATGCAAGAACAACTTCAAACTATTATTTCACACGTACAGGACGCTGTTAAATCGGTACTTGATTTGGCCAAACTCGATGAAATTAGAGTTCAATACCTTGGTAAAAAAGGTGAGCTGACCAGCATGATGAAAATGTTGGGAAAGTTATCCAATGAAGAGCGCCCTAAAGCAGGGCAAATGATTAATGAAGCGAAGCAAATGGTTCAAGGCATTTTAAATGCTAAGAAAAAAGAGTTAGACGATGCAGTATTGGCTAAGCAACTGGCAGAAGAGCAGATTGATGTAACGCTTCCAGGGCGCGATGTTGATTTGGGTGGTTTACACCCTGTGACTCGAACGCTTAATCGAATTGAAACCTTATTTTTAAAAGCTGGGTTTAATGTTGAGACAGGGCCAGAAATTGAAGACGATTGGCACAACTTTGAAGCATTAAATATTCCAGAAACACACCCAGCACGTGCAATGCACGATACGTTTTATATTAATGAAAATACCGTTTTAAGAACGCATACGTCGGGTGTACAAATTCGCACAATGGAAAATAAAAAACCCCCTTTGCGTATTATTGCACCAGGGCGTGTTTACCGTTGCGATTCTGATCAAACACATACCCCCATGTTCCACCAAGTGGAAGGATTGATTATTGAAAAAAATGCAAGTTTTTCTCAGTTACGAACACTTTTGATTGAGTTTTTACGTGAGTTTTTTGAAGACGATAGTTTGAAAACACGCTTTAGACCCTCGTACTTTCCATTTACCGAGCCTTCTGCAGAAGTGGATATTGCAACCAACTTGTTTGGTGATGGTCGTTGGATTGAAGTACTTGGCTGTGGCATGGTTCACCCTAAGGTATTAACCAATGTGGGCATTGACCCTGATGAGTATACGGGGCTTGCGTTTGGTTTAGGTGTTGAGCGTTTGGCCATGTTACGTTATAACGTAACAGATTTACGCCAATTTTTTGAAAACGATTTGCGTTTTTTACAACAATTTAAATAAACCTGAGACCTTTGCACGAGAGGGGCGCGAGAGAAAAATTGACGTAAGTACCCCTTGAGGGTATAAAATTTGCCTGATTGAGGCGGAAAGCGCAGGGAATAGCCAGCTATTCGCAAGTTTTTCAACGAAAATCAGACGTATTTTAGCCTTTTTTATCCGTGCATCCTTTCGTGCAAAGGTCTCTGTATGATTTGGTGAGAAAAGTAACATGAAAATTAGTGAAAATTGGTTAAGAGAGTGGACAGACCCTAACTGGGACACCAACACCTTATCTGAAGAGTTAAGTTTGGCAGGTTTGGAAGTGGACGGCATTGAACCCGTTGCTGGCGCCTTTACAAATGTCGTGGTAGGGCATGTACTGTCGGTTGAAAAACACCCCGATGCAGATAAATTAAACATTACCCAAGTTGATGTGGGCGACGCGTCACCCGTTCAAATTGTTTGTGGCGCCAAAAACGTGGTGGCGGGCATGAAAGCTTGTTGTGCCAAAGTGGGGGCAAAACTACCCGGTGACTTCAAAATTAAAAAGGCGAAGCTACGTGGTGTGCCTTCCAATGGCATGTTGTGTGGTGCAAGCGAACTTGGCTTGCCTGATGATGGTGTGGATGGTTTGTTGGTTTTACCCGCCGATGCCCCCGTCGGTATGGACATTCGTGGCTACCTTGATTTAGATGATTCCATTATTGACGTTGATTTAACGCCAAACCGAGCCGATTGCTTTAGTGTGATAGGGCTTGCACGAGATGTTCATGCGGTTAGCGGGGTTGCTTTGACTCCGCCATTTAAAGATAAAAAAATGGCGGGGACAAATGAATGCCCGCAGTCGGTCAAGGTTCAAGACGCGCAAGCTTGCCCTAAATATTTAGGCTGCGTTGTTACCGATTTTGACACAAAAGCCTCTACGCCTGCTTGGATGGTGCAAAAATTGCAACGTTCTGGATTACGCTCGTTAGGTCTGGTCGTGGACATTACCAATTATGTGTTGTTAGAGCTAGGTCAACCGATGCATGCGTTTGATTTGGATACCCTTAAAGGTTCGGTGCAAGTCCGTAAAGCGAAGTCGGGCGAAAAACTGGTTACACTGGATGAGAAAGAGCTGGTTTTATCGGACGATACACTTGTTATTGCGGATGATTCAGGTGTGATTGCCTTAGCAGGTATTATGGGCGGTTTATCAACGTCAGTCACGCTAGAGACAACAAGTCTCTTTTTTGAATGTGCACATTTTTCACGATTAGCCATTACAGGTAAAGCACGCAAATACGGGTTGCATACGGACGCTTCTATGCGGTTTGAACGGGGCGTAGATCCTATGTTGCCAGAACGTGCTTTAGACCGCGCACTGGCGCTGTTTAGTGATGTTGCGGGAGGTACCATTAGCCAAGTTTATGCAACCATTTCAGAGGTTCATTTACCTAAATCGACCACCATTGAATTGCGTTCAGAAACCATTACCAAACGTTTAGGCGTTGATATCTCTAAAGCGCAAGTACAGCAGATTTTTGAGCGTTTAGGGTTTGATGTAAAAGAGAATGTTTTTGGTTGGGAATTAACCGCCCCAAGTTACCGTTTTGATATGAGTATTGAAATGGACTTAATTGAAGAGGTCGGGCGTATTTTTGGCTATAATAATTTACCAGAAACACCCGTTTATGCACCGATGACCTTGAGCGCACTGCCTGAATCAGAGCAATCATTGCTCGCGCTAAAAATGGCTTTAGTACAACGTGGTTATAATGAAGTGATTACCTATAGTTTTGTTGAAGAGTCTAAGCAAAAATTACTCGAACCAACATTGCCTTATGTTCTCTTAAAAAACCCGATTTCAGATGACATGAAAGCCATGCGAACCAATTTGTTTTCGGGACTGTTACAATCAGTGGCCTACAATCAAAATCGCCAGCAACCTCGGGTGCGTTTGTTTGAGTCGGGCTTGGTTTTTTATAAAAATGACTCTGAGCCAACAGGCGCAACACAAGTACCTATGTTGGGCGGAGTTATTACAGGCAATGCTTTTGCATCGGGCTGGGATGCCGTTGAGCGCACGGTCGACTTTTTTGATTTAAAGGGAGATGTTGAAACTTTAATTCGCATGAGCCATCAACAAGAGAGCATTCGATTTGATGTGTGTGAACACCCAGCCCTGCATCCAGGCCAGTCCGCGTCTATAATGAAAAATGGTAAAGAAGTCGGTATAATGGGGCAGTTGCATCCCTCATTGGTTAAGCCAATCGGTGTTTCAGGAAAGGTTTACGTATTTCAAATTTGCCAAGATGCTTTAATGACAATGCAAGTTCCAGCGGCTAAGGCAATCTCTAAATTTCCTGAAGTTCAGCGTGACTTAGCTTTCTTGGTCAATGAAGGGACAGCGGTTCAAGCATTAGTGGATTCGATTATGGCGGTAGAATCCGACATTCTTAAATCGGTTGAGTTGTTTGATATTTATCGTGGGGAGGGGGTTGATGCGTCACAAAAAAGCATTGCGCTCACCCTAAAAATTCAACACCAAGAAAGAACACTGCAAGACGAAGAAGTGGATGCGCTTATTTCAGAGGTACTTATCTCTGCAAAACAAGCGGTCAATGCAGAGTTAAGATAGTTAAATTGTAGTTACAGTTAAGGTATAAAGAAACATGGCATTAACCAAAGCAGATATTGCACAAGATTTATCCGATACGTTTGGGTTTAATAAAAGAGAATCCAAAGAGCTGGTAGAACAATTTTATGATGAGCTCAGTGACGTACTGGTTTCAGGAGAACAAATTAAGTTGTCTGGATTTGGCAATTTTGAACTCCGTGACAAAGCATCCCGTCCGGGTCGTAATCCACGAACAGGAGAAGATGTTCCTATTTCTGCTCGAAGAGTGGTAACATTTAAGCCCGGACAAAAACTGCGTGCGCAAATAGATAATTATGGCAAATCTTAAACAGGATAATTTACATATTCAGCAACTTGAAATAGAGTTGCCAGATAAAAAATACTTTACCATTGGTGAAGTGGTTAAGATTTGCCAGTTGAAATCGCATGTATTGCGTTATTGGGAGCAGGTATTTCCTCAGCTAGAGCCAAGCAAGCGCAGAGGTAGACGTTATTACCAACATGACGACCTTGAGTTGGTGTTGGAAATTAAAAGCTTGCTACACGAGCAAGGGTTTACCATTCCAGGCGCAAAGGCAAGGCTGGCTAAAAAAAATAATGCAGTATTACCCGAAGTAGGGGTAAATCCAAATCAAGATTCTGTAATATCCATTTTACAAACCATGCAAAAAGAGCTTCAAGAGTTTAAAGCGTATATTGCTAAGCGATTTTAGGGTGGCAGCCTCTTAGGAGTCAAGAAATTAGACAGATTCGTTTTTTCGTTTTTGTTGAGCCGCTTCAATCTCTTTTGCCTGAATAAAATAAACCAACTTACGACGGTCGTCTTCACTTAAGTTATCGTAAGAGAGCGCAACGTTTGAATCTGATGTTCCGTCGTTTAAAGGGGTTATTTTAACGACATTACACCGCACTAAAATAGGCATTTCATTCGGAAGTGGCTTAATTAATAAATCAACCTTATCGGTTTCTTTAATATCTTCTTCAATATTAATCGCAATTCCGCCGCCACTTAAATTGACCAATCTTTGTGGTATGGCGCGTGTCAATTGTGTGTCGTCAATCGTATGCAATATAAAATTAATTTTACTGTTCATTGCGGTTAAAGCGGTGGCAAGCAGTGCGCTTTTTTGATTAATTTGAGAGATGGCGTTATTTATTTGCTTATCTAACTGGGTTAGATTTTGCATAAAATGTTCTTCAATGTATTGCACCTCAGGAGAGGTGGGCAGGGGCGAAGCATCAGCTTCAAGCTCAGACAAAATACGATAGCTGCATGGCATCATAACGTCTATTCTGTAAAAGGATCGTTGGTCTTTAGGCATGTTTTATTCTCATTAGAGTAAATGTTTTGTGCTTACACAAAATTAAAGCAGAAACTGCGCCAAAACAATAAAAACAGACAGGATTCTAAACCCTAATTCACATTTTTATCTAAAAATTAGAACCTAAGCTTTACCAAGCGGCTTTTGAGCCGTTTGCCCAGAAGATTTAGCCTCCCCTTTGGCACTGTAAAGTTTAACGTTTGAAGGCTCTTTTCCAGACACTAAGTTAAGGGTGTGTTGGTTAAGATTGCTTAAAATTTGAATGGATATGCCATTGGACTGATTTAAATCATGGCATTGATTAGACAGCGTAATAATTTGTTCGATATTGTGCTGTAAGGGCTTAGGTATGCTTGGTGAATAGGTTGAATCAAACAAGTTGGCAAGGGTAAGGTGTTGCGTGTTAAGTTTTGATTCAAGAGATTTTGTCAGTTGAGCGATGTCTTCTGATAACTGGCTTTTAGAGGGTAAAATTTTGGAAAGTTGATCAGAGTCATTACTTTTTAGCGCTTGAGTTTCAGAGAGCAGTACGTTGTGAAAATTTTCTAGCAACGCCAAAAATTGAACAATGTGTGAGGGCAGTTGTTCAATTTGTAAAATGTTTTTGAGTGAACTCATTAAGGCATTGTTCCGTTAAGCTTTTGCAAAAAGCGCTTCGGTTTGTAATAGCTTGTCAGCCACTTTTTCGGCATTCACCTGATATGAGCCATCTTGAACGGCAAGCTTAAGTTCGGTAATGCGAGCACTGTTATCGATGCTAACACTACGTGCAGCTTGCTCCAAACTGCTCATTTGAGTCATTGTTTGCGTTAAGATCACTTTATCCGTATTGGCTAAAGTATTTTTTGCACTGGTATCGTTGTCTTCTTTGTTTGAAGGTTTAAACGAGTCGTTTGAACGATTCAGTGTCACATTATTGTTTACGTTTTTAATATCCATGATAGACCTCACATCTACTTGTTTTGCTATTTTAACAGTATTTTTACTTGTCTCTAAAATTTATATCGGCCAGTTATCCAAAAGCTTTAGGTTTTTTTTTAATAAAATTTTTACGGAATCAGTACGGTATTGGGAGCAATAACTATGCCTTTTATTGTTTTTTGAGAAGATAAATTTTTAACAGGGATGTGTTCTTGTTCTACCCCATTTTTAAGGGCGACCCCTAGTGCTTTGACTTCAATGCCTCCGATACGGGTAATAATCGTAACCTGTTGCTTTTTCATCACCCAATAAGAAGGCTGTAAATCTTTTATTCTTAATACTTTATTGGGTGGAATCGCCCTGATTGCCCTCATACCAATCGCCGTATTGATATTAACTAAGTGCCCTTTAGGAACCCTTTTATAAGAGAGAAATACCTTTGTTATATGCTCTTCTTTTATAACGGCCTGTTTCGGTATTCCTTTAGTGCTTATAATCACGGGCAGTTTTCCCGTAACAACAACAGGCACAAATACCCGCCATGTAGGTTGAGCGCAAGAGACGCTTAATGTCATGCGTCCAGCAAAGGTATTTGGGTTTCTATCTTTAAGAAGTAGCGGTTGTCGGCATTGGGGTAGGCGCAATTGAGCGCTAAATTTTTTAAGCTCCCATGAGGCCTCAACTATTTTTTGGTCAGTTTTTTGCTTTAGGTATTCAGTGGCAAGAACATAGATCTTATTATGTTCTTGCAAAAGGGGAAGGGCGTTTGTTTCATTCGCCTGTAAACCAAATACTGAATTCATGAGTAGGATCAATGTGAAGGCTTGTAGTGTTGTTTTCATGCTTAAATACTAACATGGGTTTAAGATAGAATTTCTAAAATTAGTCTAAAATTAGATAAGGTGGCGTTAAATTATGTCTAGCTTTATAACGGGTGTTGATCAAAGAACGTCCTTGGCGGGTATGAACCGCATGGAGTTATTGCTTTTTACGATTAAGGGCCCACAGTTGTTTGGAATAAATGTCTTTAAGGTTAGGGAAGTGATTCGAACGCCTTTTATTTCCCCTGTACCAAAATCAGACCCACGCGTGGTTGGTGTCGCCGATATTCGAGGGAAAACCATGCCCATGATTGACTTGGCTAAGGCACTGGATCTTGAGCCAATTGACCCTAACAACTATCAAAAGAGCTTAACCATCGTAACGGAGTTTAACAGTTCCATTCAAGGGTTTTTAGTTGAGGATGTAGATCGTATTATTCACCTACGTTGGGAAGATATTTTACCCCCCCCTCCAACCCTACAAGGGGTTAACTACTTAACTGGCATTACGCGTTCTCAAAAAAATATTGTAGAAATTGTGGACGTTGAAAAAGTGCTTGTTGAGGTGTCAGGTTTAACCAATGAGGTATCCGATGACTTTATTTCTCAGCATAAAATTGATACAAAAGGTCAAGATTTTTTCATTGTTGCGGCCGATGATTCGGTGGTTGCACGCTCACAGCTTAAAAGTGTGTTTGAAAAGTTAGGGCTTCATTACAATATATTGAATAACGGCAAAGAGGCCTTGGATTTTTTAATCAAGCTTGCCGATGAAGCAGATCAAGGCGGTACGCCTATATCAGAGCGCGTGTTGATGGTAATTTCAGATATTGAAATGCCTGTTATGGATGGTTACACCCTA
Source organism: Thiomicrorhabdus sp. (assembly GCA_021648625.1). Classification (GTDB taxonomy): domain Bacteria; phylum Pseudomonadota; class Gammaproteobacteria; order Thiomicrospirales; family Thiomicrospiraceae; genus Thiomicrorhabdus. The sequence goes on from JAKISK010000054.1 coordinate 8,444, forward strand.
ACCACCAGCCTTCGCAAAGACGATCGATTGAAAGACATTTTTGTTGTTCTAAACTCCTCCCTAAGTGGCGGGTTTAATGACACCTTAACGGATAAAGTGGGTGCGAATGTCTTTATCTCCAAATGGCATTCCGATGAGTTGGCTCAAACGATTATTGATCAAATGGAACTGCGCCAAAATTGAGGATGAACTTCATGTGGTCATATGGACGATTATTGGCGTTAACCATCGCATTACTTTCCAGTCATGCCCAAGCAGGTTTGCTTGATTTTTTTTGCATGCAATCGGAGGGAAATTGTGAAGAAGCAGGGGGGGGGGAGAAAAGTTTGCCAGCGAAACAAAGCGAAATCCCTCCTATTCTTGCCCCCGCACCGTGTGTTGACGTTAAAGGCAGCGCCAGTATGGAAGATGTTGATGAAGCCTTTGCTCGAAAAATGGCGATTCGAGATGCACTAAAAATGGCAAGTTTAAAAAATAATGTCAAAATCCGTACCGATCAAAGGGTGGATGATTATCAGTTAACATTAGACAGCACGCGCTTTACATCGCACAGTAAAATTAAAAACTACACCCTTGTTAAAGAAGGGATAGAAAGCTCAGAAGACATGTACGGTCAAACCAAAGAAGGGGCTTTGAATTACGAAGTGGTTTTGAATGTATGCTTAACAGAAGAATCGGGGCTTTGTACTGGTTTAGAGGGAAATCAATATCAAACTCGATTGGCCATCGCGCCCATCGTCATGCCGTTGGCAAGCCAAGCCAGAGACATTTCAAACTTATTGTCAGGCTATCAGCTAGCGCTGGAAAGAAAAATTAAACATAAAGGCTATCGTAATTTCACACTGTTACTAGACCCAATTGACTTACAGCCTAATCATATCGTCACGCCTAACTTAAATCCTAAACAGCTAACCGACATTCGCAATAAAACAGGGGCACAATTTTTATTGCTTACCGTTATTCGCTCGGCATCCGCACATTCCGACACCGGGATGCTTAATACCGCTAAACGTTTTTATAATGTAAACGTGAACCCAGAGCAACGTTATATTGAGCTAGATTGGTATTTGGTCGATTTAATGAGCCAAACCATGATTCATCAAGCGCGAGGCGAGGCAGACGTTGAAGGGGATGTGCTGGTTGGTCGTGACCGACCGTTTGGCAGTGGCTCCTTTTTTGCAACCAAAACGGGCAAAGCATTTGATGGCTTGCTTAACCAACAAGCTAAAAATGTATTAGACGCACTGCACTGTAAACCGTTTGAAAGTCAGGTAATTGATATTCAAAACGGTGAATACATTATTTATTTGCATGAGGCGGCAGGGGCAAAAGTAGGGGATGATCTTGCCGTATACCATACGGCAGGTCGTCCCATTCGTTTTGGTGGCTCGGTATTGGGGCAAGATCAAGTGCCAGGCGCTTTTTTAAAAATAAAACGAATTTTACCTAAATTTGCCATTACCGAGTTAACCGCCAAAAAAGGCGTGGTGCAAGTGGGGGATATTGTAAAAACGTGGTGAAACCTGATCGTTTATAACGTAAAGGGGGTTAAATAGAATTGGATTACAACGCTTTACGGTTTTTAACAGATCGTCGAATTAAGGCGATAAACACCCCCAAAATAAGACCTAATACAATACTTACCGCTAAAATAAGTACTTTTTTAGGCTTAACGGCATTGGTAGGCTCTACAGGCGTTAATGCTATTTTATAAACAGGAAACTCAGCTGTTTCTATTGTTTTCAATGCTTTAATAAGCTGACCTTTCTTATAACTCAAGGCTCTTAATTCATTTGAAAAACTTATAAAATTTGTACGAGTTTTTAATTGTTCAATCTTTGTGTTCACCTCTAAAGCTTCCAGCTGTTGATTTAGATTGCTCAATTCTGAAATATAAGGCGCATTATTTGTTCTCTTTTTTAAGGAGTTTAATTCGGCTTCTAAAACCACTGTTCCATTCCAGTAATTAGAAGGAGTACTATTTACCAAGTCGATTGAATTACGCAAAGAAGATTCTTTTTTAAAGTCTACGGGAAAAGTAGGCGTTTTAATCTGTAATTTTTTAGCTAAAATATAATCACTTTCCAGTCGCTGAATTTTAAATAACCGATCTGCCTCTGCCTTGTTTTTTACAACCTTAATTTGCTCTAAAATACCCTCCTTTTTTTCTTGATCAGCCGACTGTAACCGTTCAATTTCGGCATAAATTTCTTGTTTAGCTTTATTTACCTCAAAATCCGTTGAGCGTTGATTATTAGTTAACTGCAGTTTCAAGCGACTCACTAAATCTTCTTTAATTTCTGTTTTTACTTCCTGGGTTATCATCGCTAAAATGGATTCAGCAATCAACAAAGCCTCTTCAGGAGTCTCATATAAAACTGAAACCTTTGTTAAAAAAGATTCACCCATTAAGGGTTTTATTTTCGATGCCGTAGGTATCTCTATAGAGATAGCTTTCGTTAGTATGTTTAAGCGTTCATTTTGTGTTCTGTCTTTAAATGTTTTTGCAATATCGCTATCTTTTAATAACTTTTCGGGCAGTGAAATAGGATTCAAACTTTCTAAAACTTTTTTAAATATCGTATTTGAATCTAACGTTACAATATTTGCATAACTTGCTTCGTTAATTAACGCTTGAGACGGAGGCAATAGGCCTGCCTTAACTTCATACATTTTAGGAGCAAAAAAAGCATACAAACCTCCTAATAACGTTATAAAAAAAACAGTCCAAAAAATTGTAGCCTTCTCTTGAACTAGCCCTTGCCAAAGTTCAAATAAATCAATCTCACCTTCTACGGGCGGTGTTTGTTGTACGGTTTCACGTGCATTCATTAACGTTAAGCTCTATTTTTTAGGTATAAACAATAGAACGAATACTACACCTAGATGAGAGTTAATGCTACCGTAGATGAGAGTTAATGCTAATGTTAGCGTAACTATTCAGCGAGAGTCTTTTCGATCGAACAAAAATCGGGCAATTTTTGATCAAAAAGTAAATGCATTGCCAAAGACGCACTCATGCCCTGTTTTCGGCACGTTGATAAATACCCACGCACACGACAAAATCCCTTTGCCCCATCCATACTACGAAAACACCCCGATATCTTCTGATGTACCTTGGTCATTCGGATATCCCTTTCCCCCAAATTATTGGTAAAAGGCACCTCTACATCAACCATAAAGCGCAATACGTCTTCTTCATAATTGATCAGCCGTTCCAGTAAATTTCGTGCTTTACTGCGCTTGAGTGGCCCCCGTTTTACTTTGTTTAAAGGTTTTTTAGGGGGCGGACACTCTTTTTGTGCCTTTTCCAGTAAAGCTCGGTATTGCTGTCGATAATGCTCTGCTTGAACATGGTTCAGTACTCCTCCTGCTTCATCCACTGTACCATTCAACGTGCGCCATTTCCTGCGCCCAAGTTTGTTTGTCTTGCTCCCATGCACGAGTAAGTTCTCTAAGATGATGTGCATTGCATAAGGCATGCGTCATGTTATAACGGTAATAGGATTTCCAGTGATCATGACACAACGTGCCTTTAAAACGGGGCAAGATATTAATCTCATTCATCGCATCCATTCCTCGTTTGGCGTGAGGCGCGTAGTGTGTCCATTGTTCATTAGATGTACAGTGCAACCAATGGCCTTTGCCATTGATATTAATCCCCGTTTCATCTGCGTGCGCAACACTCTCTTGAGCCAAATGGTCTTTACTGATCTGCTCAAAGTTAGCAAGCCCCCTAAATGCTTGACCATTACAGTATTGAATGAATAAATTCTAACTTACCCACTCATTTTTCAAAAGAGCCGCATTTTTTTGTGCAATAAGACAACATGAGGGTTCCGATTTGCAGATTATCGTTATTATGCCATGTTTGGGTAGTAATTCTGAATGCCCTTATTTTCCAGATAGAAATGCTTTCTAATTTTATTGCGTACAACCCCCTTATACTTGGTCGTGTTAACACTTAGTTAGGTTGCGATGATTACTTATTTTATATGAAGGTTATTGGGGTTCGAATGATTTAATTGATTTTAAATAAGCATTTTGAAAAAATGAAATGGTGATATTGGTTATACTTTTGAGAATTGTTTTTATTAGGCCACTTTCTAATTTACTAAATTAAATACTTGGACAGAATGATGAACCAAACAGTAACAGGCAGAGAGCAAGAAGTACCAGAAGGCGTGACCATAGTGTCACAAACCGACTTACACGGTACGATTGTCAGTGTGAATGAGACCTTTGTTCGTATCAGTGGCTACTCTCGAGAGGAGCTGATTGGTCAGCCACACAGTTTATTGCGTCACCCTGATGTGCCTAAAGCCGCGTTTAAAGATTTATGGGAGACGATTCAATCAGGTAAGCCTTGGACGCAATTGGTTAAAAATCGTTGTAAAAGTGGCGACCACTATTGGGTTGAAGCCAATGTCACTCCTGTGCTTAAAAATGGCGAAGTGGTGGGCTATTTGTCGGTACGTCGTCGTATTACGGATGAACAGAAGCAGGCGGCAGAAGCTGCGTATAAAGCGATTAATGCAGGTAAGATCTCGTTAAAAAATGGTTATGTTCATACGTTAGAAAAAAAATTTAGCCTCTTAAGCTATTTTAATCCTGTTTTGTTACTACTGCTACTAATGGTCTTTATTAGTTTATTGGGTATTTTAGTTACGTTAGAGGTTGTAGATATTTCATGGCAAGTTAAGGTTGCGGTTTTGTCCTTGGGATTAATTTATGCGTTGTATATTAACCACTTTATCCAGAAAAAAACCAAAGAATTTGTGGCGGTGACTAAGTCGATTGCAGAGGGGGACTTTAGCCTGCCCGTTAATACTTATGGCTCAACTTGGATTGCTGATTTGGCTGCAGGTTTACGGATGATGCAGATTCAAATGGGTGCCACCTATGAAGAAAATCGTGTTCAGCTTAATCACAATGTCCGTTTAACGACGGCACTAAATAATGCCTCAACGTCGATGATGGTGCTGAATAAGCAGGGTGAAATAATCTATATGAATAAGGCGTTGAATCATTTGTGGCAATCTCATCAAACCATGCTAGAAGATGAATTTGAAGGGTGGAATTCTAAAGCATTAATTGAGCAACCTTTAGATATTTTTAATTCAGGAAAATCAGGTGTCACTGTCTTTTCAGCAGACAGTATGGAAAAGCGAAATTATGAGGTTAAATTCTCAGGTATTACGTTAGAAATTATTAAACGCCCCGTCGTAAATGATTTTGGTGAGTGCATTGGATCGGTCATCGAATGGCAAGATTTAACCCAGCAACGTCAAATAGAATCCACCTTAGATAATGTGATGAAGCGTGCCGCTAAAGGACACACCAGTGTGCATTTGGAGACGGAAGGGTTGGATGGTTTTTATTTATACACGGCCAATAATATTAATGATTTATTGGCCAGCTTAAATGACGCCATTGAAGGCATGGTTGAAGTGATGGTGGCCTTGGCCAATGGCGATTTGTATAAGCGAATTGATAAAACGTTCAGTGGTTCTTTAGCGGCCATGAAAGGGGCTACTAATACGTCTCTGGATAATTTAAGTGGCATTATGTTGCAAATCAAAGGGGTATCCGAAGCAACGTTAGGCTCGGCTAAAGAGTCTGAAACGGTGTCCAATTACTTGGCAGACCGTATGCAAGAAGCGGCGGCGACACTGCAAGAGATTAATACCGACATGCAAGGGATTAATCAGATGCAGGCTGAAAACTCAGAGCAGTTAACGGGTGTTTCTAGCATTGCAAAAGAGGCGATTGATTTAAATCAACAAGCGCGTACGGCGATGGATGGCTCTATTCATGCCATGGAGAGCATTACCGATACCTCTGAACGCATTGAAGCCATTATTGGTTTGATTGATGGAATTGCTTTTCAGACCAATTTATTGGCCTTAAATGCGGCAGTAGAGGCGGCACGTGCTGGAGAGCATGGGCGTGGGTTTGCGGTTGTGGCAGGAGAGGTTCGAAATTTAGCAGGAAAATCTGCTGAAGCCGCAAAAGACATTAAAGCCTTGATTCAAGAGTCGGGCATGAAGGTGCATGAAGGGGCTGAGAAAGTCAAAGCCACGCATGCATTGTTTGGCAAGGTAGAAGAGAGCGTGACTCAAATTGGAGGAACCTTAGATGAGGTGGTGAACTCCATTCAACATCAGCAGTCGAAAATATCGGATATGACACAAGCGGTGAACACCTTAGATCATAACATTCAAAATAATGCGGCTTCAGTAGAGGAGACCTCTGCCACCGCATTGTCATTGAGTTCTCAAGCAGAAATACTCAATCACGAAGTACAAAAATTTAAAATTAATACCGCCATTACGGAAGTCAAAAATGAATTTCCAGCGGTGTATGGAGTGTGCTTATCGAGCTTACGTGAACACATGCGCTTATGGAAGACGCGTACTCAGTCGTATTTGAACGGGGTAAACATAGAGTACGATGAAACGGAAGCGATGCACATTGAAAAAAGTGAACTGTTTAAAGCATTAAGCCAGCTATTACAGCATGATCCAGGTCTCGCTCATTTACCCGTTTGGCAGAACATTAAAACCTTACAGGAACAGCAGTATCATGCAATGTCAGAAGCACTGGCAATAAGAAAACAAACCGAAAATTTAACATTGGAATCGCTAGATCAATTGGATGAGTGGATCACACAGTATCTTAAATCGACAACGGCGCTTGATAAAGCCGTAGGTGAATTAGAGTTGCACTTGTTTCAAACAAGCCAAAAGCAACTGCCTCAAATTAATTAGAGTTCATTTTTATCAGTAATAGAGCAATAATTACGGTTAAACTTAATGAAACTCCCTGCCAAAAAGCCACTGGATTGCGCTCCATTAAGGGGGGGCGACTTTTATTTAGAAAGGCTTTATTGGGTTGGCGAAGGTTAAAGGTGAATTCGGATATTTCTTCATACCGTTTGTAAGGGTCGGGATGAATGGCTTTTTTAATGGCCTCGTCCACCCAAGCAGGTATCTCTCGATCGGTATGCAAAATAGTGCGATAACGTAATCTTTTTTGGTCGGCTTTGGTGTGTGCTTTTGCCGCTTGTGTGCCATAGGGTAACTCGCCAGAGAGCATTTGATAGCAGATAACGCCGAGCGAAAACTGGTCAGAAGATGCGGTTCCTACTTCGCCCAAAAAACACTCTGGTGCGGTATACAGTGCGGTTCCCAGTACGCTTTGTTGTTCAATAGGACTGTCGAGTTCTGCAAGGCCTGCCACGCGAACCGAGCCAAAATCGATTATTTTTACCGTTGCGGTTTCATCAATCATAATATTATCGGGTCTAAGGTCTTGATGAACCATCTCTTGGCGGTGAAAAGCACGCAAGCCACTGGCAACTTGTTCGATAATATTACGAACCGTTTCTAGGTCTGGTTGTGGATTATCCCGCATCCACTGTTTGAGCGTTATGCCTTGTATGTATTCGGTAACGATGTATAAAAAGTTTCGTTTTCGTGTTTGTTGACAAGGCTTTAACACATGAGTGCTGTTGATACGGCGGGCAACCCACTCCTCCATTAAAA